>JBLMXN010000229.1:0-7332 GCA_050257795.1 Bacteroidota bacterium | reverse complement strand
TCGAGAACTGGCAGGAAGAAAAACAGTCCGCCTGGCTGTACCGCGTCATGACCGAAGTCGAGACCGACGCCGTGAAGCGCGACCTGTTCGCCGCGCTCGGCAGCGCCGCCGAGTCGCAGGCGGCAATCTGGCAGAAGCAGATGACGCCGCCGTCCGAGCCGCCCCGGTTCCGTCCCACGCCGCGCGCCAGGGTGGTGGCGTGGCTGATCCGGATGCTCGGGCCGCGCGCGATCCGTCCAGTGCTGGCAGCGATCAAGGTGCGCGGCATCTCCGTATACAACGGGAGCATGGCAGTGCCTGGCCATGCCATGCCGACGGCCGTCACGCAGGTCGGCCACCGGCACCGCGGTGTCGGCAGCGGCGGCAACCTGCGTGCCGCGGTTTTCGGCGTCAACGACGGCCTGGTGTCGAACGCCAGCCTGATCATGGGCGTGGCCGGCGCCACCCACGACACGGCTTTCATCCTCACCTCCGGGGTCGCGGGCCTGCTGGCCGGGGCCCTGTCGATGGCGGCCGGCGAGTACATCTCGATGCGGTCGCAGCGCGAGATGTACGAATACCAGATCGGGCTTGAGCGCGAAGAGCTGTCGCAGTATCCGGAAGAGGAGGCCGAGGAGCTGGCGCTGATCTACAACGCCCGCGGCATGAGCATGGAGGACGCGCGCGCCGTGGCCGGCAAGATGATCGCCGATCCCGAGCACGGGCTGAACGCCCTGGCGCGCGAGGAACTGGGCCTGAACCCCGACGACCTCGGTTCGCCGTGGGGCGCGGCGATTTTTTCATTTCTGGCGTTCACCACCGGCGCCTTGATTCCCCTTATCCCGTTTCTGCTGGGCCTGAAAGCGGCAGTGGTGGTGTCCGCGGCGCTCGCCGGCGTCAGCCTGTTCGGCGTCGGCGCCATGCTCAGCCTGTTCACCGGCCGTGGCGCCTGGCGCGGGGGCCTGCGCATGGTGCTGATCGGCGGCGGCGCCGGGCTGGCGACCTACGGTCTCGGTGCCGCTCTCGGGGTCGGGCTTTCCTGAGCCCGTTGATTTCTTGTTATGATGGTTTCCACTCGATGCCATGCGTGATATCCAGCTCATCAATCAGGATTTGCTCGACCAGGTCTCCGCCCAGGCGCAGGCGTCACCGCGGCGGCGCAAGAATTACAACTTCCACGTTTCGGAAATCGACGTCTGCAACCGGCTGCTGAACGCGATCGAGCCCGATTCCTACATCCAGCCGCATTGCCATTACGACGCCGAGAAGGACGAAAGCCTGGTGATCGTGCGGGGCCGCGTCGGCGTGGTGTTTTTCGACGCGCACGGCGCGATCACGTCGCAGGCGGTGCTGGAGCCGGGGGGCGCCGCCGTTGGCGTCAATATTGCGCACGGCGTGTTCCACACGCTGGTCGGGCTCGCCCCGGGCAGCGTGTTCTTCGAGGCCAAGGCCGGTCCGTACGCGCCGCTGACCGCGCGCGAAAAGGCGTCGTGGGCGCCGGCCGAGGGCGATCCGCAGGCCGCCGCATTTCTCGCGCGGATGAAGCAGCTGTTCACCTAGAAGATTGGCCGCTCCCGGCCACCGGGCTTTCACGTTATCTTCATCTTTCCCGCCGGTGAGTTTCTGAGCCAACGCCTGCATCCAAGGCGTCTATCACGACCGGGATATCCCGAAAGACCCGCTGCCGAAGTGGCCGATTTGATTCTGGTCAAGTGCATTCCGACCCAAAGCAGCTACTTAGAGCAGCAGGAAACATCGCGCCAGCCGCGCCACGGCTCACACCTTAAACAGGAGGCACAAGCCATGCTTTCAACGGTCCAGACGGTGCAAGACGAATCAGGAATGGTGGGAATCGTCCCGCGGAAGTTCATACGCAAGCTGCTGGTCAACGGCGGGGAAATCGAAACCGACTCCGAGGGCTACATCCTGCATATGGATGAGTGGTCCGAGGATTACGTGCGCGCCCTGGCCCAGCAGGAAGGCCTCGCGCTGACGGACGAGCACTGGGAAGTGGTGCGGTTCCTGCGCCAGTTTTTCCAGGAGCACGGCGTGCAGGCGAACGTGCGCGAGATGATCAAGCACTTCCGCAAGGTCTGGGGACCGGAGAGGGGAAACAACCTCTACCTGCATAGGATTTTCCCGCGCGGCGGCCCGCAGAAGCAGGGCAATCGCCTGGCCGGGCTGTTGCGGACCAAGGGCGAGCACTGAGCGTCGGTATTCATCCGGCGGATCTGCCGGTGACGCCGTTCAGTCTCACGGACTCCCCGTCACGCCAGACGGCGTGGCTGGGGGCGTCACATCGGGATTAAGGGAAACCATGGCGTCGAATAAAAGCGTTGTCGTGTACTGGGCGATCATCGGGTTGCTGCTGCTCACCGTCGCCGGGCTGGTGCTGAAATTCCTGGTGCTCGGCAAGACCGAAACCGGGAGCGACGGCCGGGTCGCGATCGTGCTCGATCCGCCCGAGCGCGCCTTCGTGCTGAACGAGATGCGCCAGTTCCTCGCCGGAATCCAGGTCATGCTCGATGCCGCCGAGCGCAATGACCCGGCCGCCATCGCGCAGGCCGCGCACCCGCTCGGCATGGCCGCGGCGCAGAACACGCCGGCGGGAATGGCGGCCAAGCTGCCGCTTGAGTTCAAGACGCTCGGCTTCAGCGTGCACGGCGACTTCGACCGCATCGCGATGGATGCCGAATCGATGAAGGACGTGCGACTTTCGATGCAGCAGTTGAGCGAAACGATGAAGAAATGCGTGGCCTGCCACGCCACCTACCAGCTCGCGCTACCGGCCCCCGCCCGCCGGGCTCCCTGATAACCCGTATTTATTTCCGGAAAATTTCCAGGCGCGGCGAGGGGTGTTCCCGGGCGGCGGCGCTCAATCTTTGATTTGGGTCAAGCGCGCCGAACGCGGATATGCCTATCATGCAGCGTTTTTCGACGAGGTGCGCGGCATGCAGGGCTTGCGGGTCATGGAAAATAATACCGGTGCGACACAGACCGTCGGCTACACGCTGCGCGACAGCCGCTATCTGAACATCACCAACCGGTGCACGCTGCGTTGCGCCTTCTGTCCCAAATTCAACGGCGAGTGGACGGTGCGGGACTATCCGCTGCGTCTGAGCCGCGAGCCGACGCTGGAGGAAATCGTCGCCGCCGCCGGCAATCCGGAAGATTACCGCGAGATCGTGTTCTGCGGTCTGGGCGAGCCGACGCTGCGGCTCTACACCCTGCTGGAAGCGGCGGCGCGGCTGCGTCCGCGCGCCAAGCGCATCCGCCTGAACACCGACGGCCTGGCCAATCTGGTGTACGGCCGCGACGTGACGCCGGACATGGAGGGCCTGATCGACGCGCTGTCGGTGTCGCTCAACGCCCAGGACGCGGAAACCTACAACCGCCATTGCCGCCCGAAACTGCCGGGCGCGTATGAAGCGGTGCTCGACTTCGTCAAGCACGCGCGCGACTTCGTGCCGGAGATCACGCTGACGGCGATCGACGGGCTGCCGGGCGTGGACATCGCCGCCTGCGAGAAGATCGCGCAACAGCTCGGCGTGCATTTCCGCCGGCGCGTGCTCGACGTGGTGGGCTGAACCGCGCCGATGACCCGGAACGGCCGCATGGAACTGGTGTGCCCGGCGGGCAGCATGCCGGCGCTGAAGGCCGCGGTGGACAACGGCGCCGACGCGGTCTACCTCGGCTTTCGCGACGGCACCAACGCGCGCAATTTCCCCGGCCTCAATTTCGATCTCGACGAAGCGCGCAAGGCGCTCGAGTACGCGCATCAGCGCGGCGCGCGCGCGTTCCTCGCGATCAATACCTATCCGCGCCCGTCGCAGTGGGACAAGTGGTGTCGCGCCGCGGACCAGGCCGCCGCCCTCGGCGTCGACGCGCTGATCCTCGCCGACCCCGGACTCATGGATTACTGCGCGCGCACCCATCCCGGCCTGCGCCTGCATCTTTCGGTGCAGGGCTCGGCCACCAATCGCGAGGCGATCGATTTCTACGTGCGCCATTTCGGGGTGCGGCGCGTGGTGCTGCCGCGCGTGTTGTCGCTCACGCAGGTGCGCAACGTGATGCAGCGCGTGAACGCCGAGGTGGAGGTTTTCGGTTTCGGCAGCCTGTGCGTCATGGTCGAGGGGCGCTGCACGCTGTCGTCCTACGTCACCGGCGAGTCGCCCAATTCGAGCGGCGTGTGCTCCCCGGCCAAAGCCGTGAAGTGGGAGGAATCGGCCGCGGGCCGGCGCTCGCGGCTGAATGGCGTGCTGATCGACGTGTACGCGCCGGAGGAGCCCGCGGGCTATCCCACGCTCTGCAAGGGCCGGTTCGAGGTCGATGGCCACGTGTATTACGCCATGGAGGAACCGACCAGCCTCAACGTGCTCGACATCCTGCCCGAGCTCTACCGCGCCGGGGTCGCGGCGATCAAGGTCGAAGGGCGCCAGCGCAGTCCGGCCTACGTGGCACAGGTCACGCGCACGCTGCGCGCGGCCATCGACGCCTGCGCCGCCGATCCGGCGAACTTCGCGCCGCGCCGCCAATGGATCGAGCAGCTGGACAATGTCGCCGAGGGGCGCTGTCACACGCTCGGCGCGTATCACCGGCCGTGGCAATGAAGCTCTCGCTCGGGCCGATTCAGTATTTCTGGGACCGCAACGGCGTGACCGATTTTTACGCGCGCGTCGCGGAGGCGCCGGTGGATATCGTCTATCTCGGCGAAACCGTGTGCTCCAAGCGCCGCGCGCTGCGGCTGCCGGATTGGCTCGACATCGCCAAACGCCTGACGGCGGCCGGCAAAGAAGTCGTGCTGTCGACGCTGACGCTGGTGGAAGCCGAATCAGAAGTGTCCTACATGCGCGGCATCGTGGAAAACGGCCGCTACCCGGTCGAGGCCAACGACATGGCGGCGGTCGGCATGCTCGAAGGAGCCGCACCTTTCGTCATCGGCCCGCACATCAATGTCTACAACGGCGGCGCGCTCGAGGTCATGGCGCGCGCCGGCGCGCGCCGCTGGGTCATGCCGATGGAACTCGACCGCGACACACTTGCCATGTTGCAGGCGCAGCGTCCCGCCGGCATGGAAACGGAGGTGTTCGTCTTCGGCCGCCTGCCGCTGGCGTTTTCGGCGCGTTGCTTCACCGCCCGCGCGCATAACCTGGCCAAGGATGAATGCGGCTTCCGCTGCGGCGATTATCCCGACGGCATGCCATTGCGCACGCGCGAGGGCCAGTCGTTTCTGAATCTCAACGGCATCCAGGTGCAGTCGGGCGAAACCTACAACCTGGTGAACGAGATTGAAGCGCTGCGGGCGCTCCAGGTCGACATCTTGCGGCTCGCGCCGCAGGCGCAGGGCATGTTCGAGATCATCGACGCCTTTCGCCGCGTGCTCGACGGCGGACTCAAGGCTGCCGCGGCGGCCGAGCGGCTCGCGCCGCATCAGCCGGCCGGGCCCTGCGACGGTTACTGGCACGGCGCGCCGGGCATGAACCGGATGCATCTCGCATGATTCTGAATCCCGGCATCGCGGCCGACTCCGGCCTGCACGCCGGGACAGAAAACCTGCGGCTGGATCGCGTGCAGTGGCGCGCGGCGCAGGCAGGGCAGGCGCCGGCCTGTCGCGTGCGCTTCCATCGCTATCACCCCACCGCCGCGCTCGGCGCGTTCGAAACCGCCGGCCACGCGCTGCGCGTGGAATATTGCCGCCGCCATGGCATCGAAATCGTGCGGCGTGTCAGCGGCGGCGGGGCGGTGTATCTCGATCCTGGCCAGCTGTGCTGGACGCTGACGCTTTCACGGCGGGGAATCGGAAGCGAGAAAAATCTCGCAGCGTGGCTGGAACTCCTGGGTAAAGCGGCGGCACAGGGTCTGCGCGCCATGGGCATGGACGCCGTGTTCGCGGCGCCGAATGACGTCGAGGTGAACGGCCGCAAGCTCGCCTCGGGTTTCCTGATGCTGTCCGAGGCGGCGCTGTTATACCAGGGCAGCCTGCTGCTGGACCTGGATATCGAGAGCATGATGAAGGCATTGCGCGTGCCGACGGAGAAGCTTTCCCCCGACGGCGTGCGCAGCGCACGCGGACACTTTGCCACGCTGCACGACGGAGGTGTGCGTCTCAATGACACGCTCATTCAAGAGCACCTGCTCGCAGCCTGGGCGGAGCAGCTGGGGATAGAATTTTTCCAGCCGGCGTCGGCCGGGCCCGGCCCTGGCGCGAACGATCCCGCGGAAACCTCGCTGGTGGCGGATTGGGACGAAGAAAGTGCCGCTTGGCATCAGACCTTTTTCAAAACTCCGGGCGGTGTGCTGCATGCGCGCGTACAACTGAATCCGGCGGGCGACGTACTCGAGCGGGCCGAATTCGCCGGCAATTTGCATCTGGCGCCGGGCAATCTGCTGTCGATGTTGTCGGCGTGGCTCTCCATGACGCGGCTCACCCGACTCGACGGCCGGTTCGAGGAATTTTTCCACACCCATCGGTACGACATGCTGGCGATTACGCCCGCGGACATACGCCGTGGGCTGGATCTCGCGCTCGACCGGCGCGCGCAGCAACGCCGGTTTTCGCTCAGTGGCGGGCAGGCGAATTCGTTGATGGTGCACGCGCCGTCTGGCAAGGCGGTCGGGGAAATCGTGCGCGAGGCAAGTGTGATGCTGGTGCCGTACTGCGCCAAGCCGGCCTGGTGCAAGTGGCGTCACCGCGATGGTTGTCCCGAATGCGGCCGCTGTGAGGTGGGCGAGGCCTATCGTCTGGCGCGCGAGCACGGCATGCGCGTGGTGACCGTGATCAACTTCGAGCAACTGCAGCAGACGCTCGCCGAACTGCGCCAGTCCGGTGCCGGCGCGTATGTCGGAATGTGCTGCCGGAATTTCTATCTCAAGCGCGAATACGCGTTCCGCGAGGCCGGTATTCCGGCGGTGCTGATGGATATCACGGGATCGAACTGCTACGAGCTGCAGCAGGAAGACCTGGCCTACGCCGGGCGATTCCAGGCGCAGGCGTATCTTGACTTGGATGTGCTGCGGCGGGTGATGGCGCGCGCCGGCGGCGCGGAAAGCCGGTCAGTGAGCGTTGCGACGCGAGGTAAGCCGGACGCGGGCGCGATCGAAAAGCGCGAAGGCGCTGCCGCCGAGAGTATCGCCGAGCACGGCGCGGAAGTGCGCGGCCCAGTCGTAGTCGAGCGCGTCCAGCAGGTTTTTGACGTGCACCCCGGTTGCGGTGTCGCCCTCGATGCTGAGCCGGCGGCTGAAGAAGAGTGTGTCCGGGTCCTCGGCGCGGGTGGCGAGGCGCCAGAAATCGTCCACCGTGCCGCTGATGCGCACGTCCGTCCGGCCCGGCGCGGCGGGTTGCAGGCGCCCGTG
>JBLMXN010000228.1:0-7259 GCA_050257795.1 Bacteroidota bacterium | reverse complement strand
CCCAGGATCGGTATGCGGCCGCCGAGTTTCTGGATGGTTTCGACCGACACGCCAGCTTCGTTGGGCGTGCACGGGCCGGGCGAGATGACGATGTGATCCGGTTTCAGTTTCTCGATCTCGGACACCGTGATCTGGTCGTTGCGATGCACCTGCACGTTCTCGCCCAGCTCGCCCAGATACTGCACCAGGTTGTAGGTAAACGAATCGTAATTGTCGATCATCAGGAGCATGGCTACCCTCCTTGCGGGCCGTTCAGGCCGGCCGAGGCCATTGCGACGGCGCGAAACATCGCGCGGCGCTTGTTCAGGGTTTCCTCCCACTCCAGGCTGGGCACGGAATCGGCCACGATACCGCCTCCGGCCTGGATGTAGAGCGTGCCATCCTTGATCACGGCAGTGCGGATGGCGATAGCGGTGTCCATGTTTCCGCTCCATCCTATATAACCCACCGCACCGGCATAGACGCCGCGCCGGACCGGCTCAAGCTCCTCGATGATCTCCATCGCCCGTACCTTGGGCGCGCCGCTCACGGTGCCGGCCGGGAAGGTTGCGCGCAAAACATCGACCGCGTCCATGTCCGGTTTCAGCTCGCCGGTCACGTTCGAGACGATGTGCATCACGTGCGAGTAGCGCTCGATCACCATTTTGTCCGTCACGCGCACGCTACCGGTCTTGGCAATGCGCCCGACGTCGTTGCGTCCCAGGTCCACCAGCATGATGTGCTCGGCGCGCTCCTTGGGATCGGCGAGCAGCTCCTGTTCCAGCGCCCGATCCTCGGCGTCGGTCGCGCCGCGCGGACGCGTGCCGGCGATCGGTCGCACGGTGACGAGCCCGTCTTCCAGTCGCACCAGGATTTCGGGCGAAGAGCCGACGATGTGGAAATCCCCGAGGTCCATGAAATACATGTACGGCGAGGGATTGAGCGTGCGCAGCGCGCGATATAGATCAAGCGGGGCGGCGCTATACGGAATGGACATGCGCTGGGAAGGCACGACCTGCATGACGTCGCCTTGCGCGATGTACTCCTTGATGCGCTGCACCGCCGACTCGTATCCCTCGCGCGTGAAGCTGGAAACAAAATCGGCCTCGCTCACCGTCTTGGTGTATCCGGCCGGACGGTTGTGCAGTACGCCTTTGTCCAGTTTCGTCACCAGCTCATCGAGGCGCGCATTGGCCTTGTCGTAGGCGCCCTCGATCGCCGGGTTCACATGGATCACGACGTAGAGCTTGCCCTTGAGGTTGTCGAACACCACGACCTCGTCCGAGACCATCAGCAGAATATCCGGCGCGCCAATGGCGTCGGGCTTGGCCATCTTGCCCAGCCGCGGCTCGATATAGCGGATGGTCTCGTAGCCGAAATAGCCGACCAGCCCGCCGGTGAAACGCGGCAACCCCGCGATCTCGGGCACTGTATAGCGCGCCCTGAAATTACGGACGTAACCCAGCGGGTCGGCCACCGTCTCGCGCTCGATCACCTTGCCGTCCTTCTCGACGCTCACTTCATTGCCGGAGACGCGCAGCAGCGTGCGCGCCGGCAGGCCGATGATGGAGTAGCGGCCCCACTTCTCGCCGCCCTGCACCGATTCGAACAGATACGAATACGGCCCGCGCGCGAGCTTGAGATAGACGCTCAGGGGGGTGTCGAGGTCGGCCAGCACCTCGCGCATCAGGGGGATGCGGTTGAAACCTCGGAAAGCGTAATTAGCGAAATCTGTTTTGCTTAACGACATGAATCACCATGAGTTCACAGGTTGATAAACGGTCAGACAGCGGCAACGATGGCGGCCCAGGGCCACCACCAGAGCTTGTCCGTCCATTTACCAGTGCTGCGTCTCATCGGTGTCGTCAAACGTACAGTTTCAGATACGGCGGGACTTCGGCCAGCGAATCCACCACGGCATCGGGGCGGGAATCGCGGATGTCGTGACCGTGATTATAGCCATATGTCACGCAAATAACAGGCATGCCCGCAGCGCGCGCCGCCTGCACGTCATTGCTGGAGTCACCGACCAGCACGCCGTGGTCCGGGCTGATGCCGAAATGCCGGCACGCGTGCAGCAGCGGCAGCGGATCGGGCTTCTGCTTCGGCAGGCTGTCGCCCGACAGCACCAGCCGGAAATACTTATATAAGTCGAGACTTTTCAGCAGCGGAACCGTGAACGACTTGGCCTTGTTGGTGATGCAGGCGAGCGCGAACCCCTGCGCCTGCAGCCGCTCCAGCCCCGCGACCACGCCCGGATAAGGGCGGCTCAGATCGGATACGGCTTCACCATAATGCCGGCTGAATATGGCGTGCGCCTGTTCGAAAAGTCTGGCGTCGGGTTCGGCCTGCATCTCGCCGGTCAGCGCGCGCTTCACGAAGCGCGGCACGCCGTTGCCGATCCAGGCGCGATAATGCTGCTCGTCCCAGCCGGGACGGCCGAGATCGGCCAGCATGCGATCGGCGGCCGCGGCCAGATCCGGCACCGTGTCGATCAGCGTGCCGTCGAGGTCGATCATGACCATCTTCACGGCCAGCGGAAACGCCGCCGTCTTTTTTGCCGTGGATTCCACTAGACCTTGGCTTTGGCGAGCTCGTCGCGCATCGCCTTCACGACCGAGTTGTAGCGGTTCGGATCGGTCGGCTTGCCGGCGCTGAAGATCGCGGAACCGGCCACGAAGGTGTCGGCGCCGGCCTCGGCGATCTCGCGGATGTTGTCGACCTTCACGCCGCCGTCGATCTCGAGGCGGATCGGGCGTCCGCTGGCGTCGATCAGCTTGCGCGCCTCGCGCAGCTTGTCGAGCGCCGAGCGGATGAAGCTCTGACCGCCGAAGCCGGGGTTCACCGACATCAGCAGCACCATGTCGACCTTGTCCAGCACGTACTTCAGGTGATCGAGCGGCGTGGCCGGGTTGAACACCAGCCCCGCCTTGCAGCCCTCGCTCTTGATGAGCTGCAGCGTGCGGTCGATGTGCTCGCTCGCCTCGGGGTGGAACGTGATGTAAGTGGCGCCGGCCTTGGCGAAGTCCGGCACGATGCGGTCCACCGGCTTGACCATGAGATGCACGTCGATCGCCGCCTTGACGCCGTGCTTGCGCAGCGCCTCGCATACCAGCGGGCCGATCGTGAGGTTCGGCACGTAGTGATTGTCCATCACGTCGAAGTGGACGATGTCGGCGCCCGAGTCGAGCACGTTCTTGACCTCTTCGCCGAGGCGGGCGAAGTCGGCGGAGAGAATCGAAGGGGCAATCTGGTAATCGCGCATTGTTAACCTTTGTTCGCCGGGAGCGATGTCTAAAAGTGGCGCACTTTACCCGAACGGCGGGAAGTTTTCAGCCCTCCGGCGGATATAGGCGCACGGCCGGCATGTCTATAGCAGGGCGCCGGACGGCTTCATTTCCCGGCGGATTACCCCCTGCGCGTGAGCAGGAACCGGCTGATGTTGCGCACGCTCTTGCCGACGAAGCGCGCCGCGCGCTCGAGCGGGGTTTTGCGATCGCGCGCGAGCGCCAGCTTTTCCGCTTCGGTCAGCAATTCCGGGGCGTGGCTGCGCTTCAGGCGCGCGACCGCGACCCGGTCGGCCTCGCAGAATTTCTCGTACAGCCAGCGCGCCGCCGGGTTCCACGGCCGGCCGCGGCGGAAATGCGCGACGAAGTCGACCACGTGCGGTTCCCCGTCGGCACCGACCAGGACGTTACCGCGACTGCGCAGGTCGCAATGCGCGATGCCATGCTCGTGCAGGCGCTCGACCAGACGGTAGAAGCGCTCGAAGAACTGCGGCGTCAATCCACCGGGCGGAACCTCGCGCGTGCTGGTGCCGGGAATGTATTCGAGCAGCAGCGCCTCGCGGTCGACCACGCGCAGCAGGCGCGGCACGCCACGCGCGCCGTCGAGCTGCCGCAGCGCGCGCGCCTCGCGGCGCACCGACAACGGCCCCATCAGGCGCCGGAACCAGGGATCGGCGCGGCTGTAATCCTTGAGCACCGCCTCTTCTCCGTTCACGCGCACCAGCAGCACGTCCGGCCGCGAACCGCCGCCGTGGCGGAAAGTTTTCACCGCGTGCGCGCGCAGTTCCTGGTGCGAAAGATCTTGTAGTGACGCCATGCGGCAGAGAATAATATGACCGTCGCAACAAACACAACGCATTCCCGGGAGCCGACATGCCAATCGCCATCACGCTGCACATGCTGTCCGCCGTGGTCTGGGTCGGCGGGATGTTTTTCGCGTACATGGCGCTGCGCCCGGCGGCGGCGAGCGTGCTCGAGCCGCCGCTGCGCCTGCCGCTGTGGTCGAAAACCTTCGCGCGATTCTTCCCCTGGGTGTGGGCGGCGGTGGTTATCCTGCCCGCCACCGGCTACTGGATGATCTTCGAGGTGTTCGAAGGGATGCGGAACGCCGGGCCGTATATTCACGTGATGCAGGTCATCGGCATCGTCATGATCATGATTTTCCTGCACCTGTTCTTCGTCCCGTACCGGCGCATGAACCGGGCGATCGCGGCCGGCGACTGGCCGGCGGCGGGCAAACAGCTCGCCGTCATCCGCCGCCTCGTCGGCACCAACCTGATCCTCGGCCTGATCACCGTGGCCGTCGCCAGCGGCGGCGCCTACTGGCGCTGACGCGCATTTCCGAAAAACCGACCGTCTCCGCCAGCGCCGGTTTTGACGCCCGTCAAAGCATTTGCCCCCGCGCGTCGACAAACTTGGCGCAACGTGTCGTGAACACAGCCCGCTAATCAATAAGGGGGGTGCGCCATGCGTATTGCCGCCATTCGCCTGCCGCTATGGTCAGTCCTGTTATACCTCGCGAGTCTTGGCTGGTCTGGCGTATCCGAGGCAATGCCAGTATTCGCGCGCCAGTACGAGATGAGCTGCAATGTATGCCATGCGGCCTTCCCCCGGCTCAACAGTTTCGGCGAACAGTTCCGCGCGAACAACATGCGCCTGCCGAACTGGCGGGAAATGACCACGGTCGACACCAAGGATGAGATGCTCGCTCTTCCCAAATCCGTGCCGCTCGCGATCCGCGCGCAGGCCTACGTGCAGGCGCGCCAGGGCGAGAACGTCGATCCCGTCACCGGCCCCACCGACAACAAATCACATCTCGATTTCCAGTCGCCCTATCTCGTCAAGCTGCTGTCGAGCGCGCCGCTGTCGGATCACATCACTTATTACTTTTACGGCATCTTCGCCGAAAAGGGCGACAATGGCACGACGCTCATCGAGGACGCCTGGTTCCGACACGACGACATCCTCGGCAGCAAGGCCGGGATGCAGCTCGGGCAGTTCCAGCTCTCCGATCTCATGTTCCCGCGCGAGACGCGCATGACCTTCCAGGACTTCATGGCCTATCGCATGGCCGGGATCACCTACGACCGCGGGGTGCTTTTCGACCGCAAATTCGGCGCGGTGGATCTGGGTCTGGGAGCGGTCAACGGCAATGGCATCGATCAGAACTTCGGCATCAACAGTCCCGGCTTCCAGCGCCCGGACAAGATGTTCGACAACGACACGCGCAAGTCGGTCTTCGGTCGGCTCGGCACGGAAATCGGTCCGGTGAAGCTCGGACTCTTCGGGCTCGCCGGCCAGCAGAAAAGCGCCGCGGGCAGCGTGGGACAGGACACCGGCGCGCGCGAAACCGACAAGCGCGTCTATGGCATCGATGTGTCCGGCAAAACCGCCGGCAACATATATTGGTTCGCCCAGACCCTGTGGAACCGCTGGGACAATTTTCTCGATGCCGATCCGTCACGCAGCTACCGCTGGTTCGGCAGCTTTGCCGGTTTCGACTACGTCCACAGCGAGCGCTGGGTTTATTCGCTGCTCTACAATTACAACGACGCCGGCGATTTCGGCGGCACCCACACGGTATACGAAGGCATACAGATGAATACGCTGACGCTAGGCGCCACGTATTACTTCATGCGCAACGTCAAAGGACTCATCGAATTGAACACGGATTTCCTCGAGAAGAACAATCAACCGGACTTTGTGGGCCACGTAACCAAGGAAGGCTACATTCTGTTCGGCTTTGACGCCGCGTTTTGAGCAATACCGCGGCGGTTGGTGCGGGCTTGCGCCACCGTGCTGTTCGCGCAGCTTATCTTGCCACCAGCATCCCGCGGTACATGTGCATCTGGCAGGTGAACTCGTATTCCCCCGGCTGCGGCGGCGTCACGGTCACGTCCAGCGGCTTGCCCACCGGCAGATCGGCGCTGACGCCGAGGCTGTCGAACAAGGCCTTTTCCGCGCACGGGCTGGGATCCTTGCGCAGGAACCGCAGGGTCACCGGTTTGCCCGCCGGCACTTCGATGCGCGCCGGCGTGTAAACGCCGTCCGCGACAACAATCTCGATCGGCTGCGATCCGGTGACGCGCGCGGCTTTCTGTCGGTAGAGCCAGAACCACCAAATGATCAGCCCGATCAGCGCCAGTCCTGCGAGATTGGCCAGCCACATGCTCATGTCGCACTTCCGGATTTGAACCACCGCAGGCGGTTGGCGTTGCTCACCACCGTCACCGACGACATCGCCATGGCCGCGCCGGCGATGATCGGGTTGAGCAGCAATCCCGTCAGCGGATACAGCACGCCGGCCGCGACCGGGATGCCGAGGACGTTGTAGATGAAAGCGCCGAACAGGTTCTGCTTGATGTTGCGCACGGTCGCGCGCGAGATCGCGATGGCGTCGGCCACGCCGTGCAGCGAGCCGCGCATGAGCGTGACGTCGGCGGATTCGATGGCAATGTCGGTGCCGGTGCCGATGGCGTAGCCGACGTCGGCCTGCGCCAGCGCCGGGGCGTCATTGATGCCGTCGCCGACCATGCCGACGATTTCGCCGCGCTTCTGCAACTCGGCGACCCGCGCCGCCTTGTCGCCCGGCAGCACTTCCGCCAGCACCTCGTCCACGCCGACCTCGCGTGCCACGGCTTCCGCGGTGGCGCGATTGTCGCCGGTGATCATGACCACCTTGAGACCGATTTCATGCAGTCGCGCGATCGCGGCCTTCGAATCCGGTTTGACCGGATCGGCCACCGCCACGATGCCGGCGGCCGCGCCATCCACCGCCAGATACATCGGCGTCTGCGCCTTGGCGGCCAGCTCGGCCGCGCGCGCCGGAAGCTGCGCCAGATCGACACCGTGCTTTTCCATGAGCCGGGCGTTGCCGAACAATACTTTTTTGTTTTCGACCGTAGCCGATACGCCGTGACCGGTGATCGCTTCGAAACCCGCAACGGACGACAGCTTGAGCCCCTTCTCCTTCGCCGCCGCGACGATCGCCTC
>JBLMXN010000227.1:0-13626 GCA_050257795.1 Bacteroidota bacterium | reverse complement strand
CACTGCCGTTAGGTTTCCCACCCTCGCTGCGTTTGGAAGTGCGGTTTCAGTTCGAGATCGCGCGGAGAGCCCCCAAGCTGCCCAGCATTGCGCTGCTGAACTTGGCCCCGTTTCCCCGTTGACATCCGAAGCCCGCTGATTATCATTAGCACTCACTTAGACCGAGTGCTAACAATCCTCAGCACCCGGTAAGATGGCGCTTTTAACCATTGTCATACAGGAAAGAGTGCAAATTAAGGAGGACAGCATGAGTGTAAAACCCCTTACCAAAGGAGAATCATCCGTGAAAATCCGTCCGCTTCACGATCGCGTGATCGTGCGCCGCCTGGAAGAAGAGCGTAAGTCCCCCGGCGGCATCGTTATCCCCGACACCGCCAAGGAAAAGCCGATCCAGGGCGAGGTCATCGCCGTGGGTCACGGCAAGATCCTCGAAGACGGCAAGATCCGGCCGCTCGACGTGAAGGTCGGCGACACCATCCTCTTCGGCAAGTATTCCGGCACCGAGGTCAAGGTCGGCAACGAAGAGCTGCTCGTGATGCGCGAAGAAGACATCATGGGTGTGGTCGAAAAGTAATCAACCGAACGAATTCTTGAAGAGAGGAAACTATGGCTGCTAAAGACGTACTGTTTGGCGATCCCGCCCGCACGCGCATGCTGCGCGGCGTCAACATCCTGGCCGACGCGGTGAAGATCACGCTCGGTCCCAAGGGCCGCAACGTGGTGCTGGAAAAATCCTTCGGCGCTCCGACGGTGACCAAGGACGGCGTCAGCGTCGCCAAGGAAATCGAACTGAAGGACAAATACGAGAACATGGGCGCGCAGATGGTGAAGGAGGTCGCGAGCAAGACTTCCGATGTCGCCGGTGACGGCACCACCACCGCCACCGTGCTGGCCCAGGCGATGCTGCGCGAGGGACTGAAGTCCGTCGCCGCCGGCATGAACCCGATGGACCTCAAGCGCGGCATCGACAAGGCGGTCACCGCGGCGGTCGAGGCGCTCAAGAAGATCTCCAAGCCCTGCTCCGACGCCAAGGAAATCGCCCAGGTGGGCACCATCTCCGCCAACGCCGATGAGTCCATCGGCAAGATCATCGCCGACGCCATGCAGAAGGTCGGCAAGGAAGGCGTGATCACGGTGGAAGAGGGCTCCGGTCTGGAAAACGACCTGGAGACCGTGGAAGGCATGCAGTTCGACCGTGGCTACCTCTCGCCCTACTTTGTCAACAAGCAGGACACGATGAGCGCCGAGCTCGAGAATCCGCTGATCCTGATCTACGACAAGAAGATCTCCAACATCCGCGAGATGCTGCCGATCCTCGAGAGCGTGGCCAAGCAGGGCCGGCCGCTGCTGATCGTCTCGGAAGATGTCGAGGGCGAGGCGCTGGCGACCCTGGTGGTGAACAACATCCGCGGCATCCTCAAGGTCTGCGCCGTCAAGGCCCCGGGCTTCGGCGACCGCCGCAAGGCCATGCTGCAGGACATCGCGATCCTGACCGCGGGCACGGTGATTTCCGAGGAGCTCGGCATGAGCCTCGAAAAGGCCGAAGCCAGCATGCTCGGGTCGGCCAAGCGTGTCGTGGTGGACAAGGATAACACCACGGTCATCGACGGCGCCGGCAAGAAAGGCGACATCGAGGCGCGCATCAAGCAGATCAAGGCCCAGATCGAGGAAGCCACCTCCGACTACGACAAGGAGAAGTTGCAGGAACGCATGGCCAAGCTGGCCGGTGGCGTTGCCGTGATCAAGGTCGGGGCCGCGACCGAGATGGAAATGAAGGAAAAGAAGGCGCGCGTGGAAGACGCGCTGCACGCGACCCGCGCGGCCGTGGAAGAAGGCATCGTCCCGGGCGGCGGCGTGGCACTGGTGCGCGCTGTCTCCGCGATCAAGGGTCTCAAGGGTGACAACCACGACCAGGACGTCGGCATCCAGATCGCGGTGCGTGCCATGCAGGAGCCGCTGCGCCAGATCGTGGAAAACGGCGGCATCGAGGGCTCGGTGGTGTACCACAAGGTCGCGGACAGCAAGGACGTGAACTACGGTTACAACGCCGCCACCGATGAATACGGCGACATGCTGAAGATGGGTATCCTCGACCCGACCAAGGTGACGCGCACCGCGCTGCAGAACGCGGCCTCCGTCGCCGCTCTCATGATCACCACGGAAGCCATGGTGGCGGAAGTGCCGAAGGACGAGTCTCCGGCCGGCGGCGGTGGCATGGGTGGCATGGGTGGCATGGGCGACATGGGAATGTAACGCCTGCTGTTGCCGTGTAGTAGAACTGAAAGCCCCGCAACTGCGGGGCTTTCTTTTTATGCCGCATGTTTCTCAGCAGCAGGTGGTCTTGGCGGCGTGTCCGCCTTCTGAGCCGATCACCGTTTTGGGTTCGCAATCGAACAAGCCATGATGGACGCGGGTATCGCCGGTGATTTTGAAATGCGGCGCGTAGCGGGTCCGGCTCAGCATCGCGGCGGTGTTGCCGCAGACCGGTTGCGGCCGTCCGGCCTGGAAGACGTGATGATCGTCCAGCACGAAGGTGCCTGGTTGCTCCGGCACGGTGCCGAGGTAAGAAGCCACCTGCCCGTAATCCTCGCAGCGGTCTTCCAGGTCAAGTTTGAAAGCGCGAACGGTCAGCGAATGGAAGCCGATCGTGCCCGCTCTTTTTTCGATATCGGGATCGGTGAGCGCGAGTTTTGAGTTGCTGACGATCCGATAATCGAGGCATCCGATCTTGGCAAGCAGCCGCCGGAAATCCTCGATATAAAGCGCGCCGCCGAGACACTCGCCCAGCAGCACGGGATCCTCGGCCAGATGTGGCGGGACTCTGCGGTCGGCAAATACGTCGGAAAAGTACAGCTCCCCGCCCGGCTTGAGTGCCCGGAATATTTCCGAAAATACGCGATCTTTATTCGGCGAGAGGTTGATGACGCAATTGGAAACCACGACGTCCACCGAGTCGTCGTCGATGCCGATGCTTTTCAGGTCTTCGATGTAGCCCGCCAGGAACGCGACGTTCGGCTGCGGGAAGCCGAACTTGTCCATGTGATAAGCAACGTGCCGGCGCGCGGTGTCGAGCTGTTCCGGCGTCATGTCCACGCCGATCACGCGTCCGGCAGGACCGACGAGCTTCGAAAGGATGAAGCAATCCCTGCCCGAACCTGATCCCAGATCGAGCACCGTTTTTCCCGCCAGTTCCGGCGGGATGGGTGAACCGCAGCCGTAGGATCTGGCGATGACGTCGGGATGAATGTCCTTGAGCATCTCCTGGATTGGCGACGGCAGCGACGCACCGGTGCAACAAACGCTGGTTTTCAGGTCCTGGTTGGTCTTGAGCACCCGTCCGTAATAATCCTGGACGCTGTCCAGCGTCTGTCTTTCGTCTTTCATATCAATCTCCGTGTCCGTCTGACAATCGATTTTCCGAAATCACTTCGTTATGTCCGGCTTGCGCAAGACAACCGCAAGGAACGCGCCCCACGACAGGACGCCGGGAAGCACCGCCTCGGCCGCACGCGCGAAGGCATCGCCGCCGGGTAGAAATATGGCGCTACGTATTGTGACCCGCGGCGCCGGTTCGAGTTGCCGCGCCCAGCGTCTCGCTTCCGCTGGCGTATCCCAGCGCGCGCCTCGATAAGCGCCGCGCCCGCGATTCTGCCGATACAGCAGGCTGTGGCGGTTGAGCAGCCCGAGCAGCACTGCGCGTCGCGCCACTCGCCACATTTCGCGCAATGCGCCCGGCGCGTCGGCGATGAAACAAAGGCTGGTCACGGCGGTGACGCAGTTGTACGCGCCGTCGGGCAGCGGCAGCGCCGTGGCCGTGCCGCGCAGGTAGTCTACCCCGCCGTCGAGGCGACACGCATGTTCCAGCATCGCCGCGTCCGGATCGAGCCCGGTGACCCGCAGGCCGGCGGCCGCGAAGCGGCGGCTGAAATGGCCGGTGCCGCAACCGACGTCGAGCAGCGTGCTGCCGGCCGGCGGCGCCAGCAGCCGCATCATCAGACCGAATTCGCAGGCGGCGATCCAGCTTCCGCGCGCCGATTGATACCATGCCTCGTACTCGCCCGGGTTCATCGTTGTTTGACCGGCTGTACCGGTCAGGGACGCCGTCATCAGGTAATTTTTTTCTCGGGAGCAGGAGCTTGTCGCTGCCACCCGACCATACCGTCATCCACCAGCAGCGCCTGCTTGAACCCAGCGTCGCGCAGCAGTTGCACCGCTTGGCCGGACATGCGGTTGGTGCGGCAGATCACGGCCAGCGGAGTGTGGCGATGCGCTTCGAGCTCGGACAGCCGTTTGGGCAGCTCTTCGAGCGGGATGTTGAACGAGCCGGGGATGTGACCGAGCTCGCCGGTGTAATCCTTGGCGGAACGCACGTCGAGCACGCCGATGTCGTCATGCCGGTCGAGACGCCGCTTAAGCTCGGCGCTGGAGAGTTTTTCAGTGGACGCCGCGGGCGTGCCGCGCAGCCGCTTCACCAGGCGCGGCAGGAACGCGACCACGCTGAGCAGCGCCAGCGCCAGCAGGCCCTTCTGGATCAGGCCCGCACCGCCGGCGATCGCCTCGCGCCCGGCGTAGCCGAGATAGGTGTAGGCGAGCGCGCCGGGAAACATAAATACGTAGGAACCGATGACATAGGCGAGCAGACCGATGCGCGTGAGTCCGAGCGCGTAGTTGAGCAGATTGAACGGGAACAGCGGCACCAGCCGCACGAACGCGATGAAACGCCAGCCCTCCTGCTCCACGCCCTCGATGAGTTGTTTGGTCCAGCCGTCGGCCTTGCGGTGCACCCAGTCGGAGGCGAGGTAGCGTGCGATCAGGAACGCCGCCGTCGCGCCGACGGTGGCGCCTGTGAGGCTGTAGAGCGTGCCCCAGACCGGGCCGAACAGCGCGCCGCCGGCGAGCGTGATCACCGAGCCGGGCAGGAACAACACGGTGGCGATGGCGTATACCGCCATGTACAGCAGCGGACCGAGCGCGCCGGCGTTTTTGACCCAACTCTCGAGCGCCGCGACATTCAGCAGGCCACGGTAGGCATAAGCCATGGCAATCGCGGCGGCGAGCGTGACGAGTAACGCGATGCGAATCAGCGTTCGGCGGGTCATGGCTTGCGCTCCCAGCTGCGGCGGTTGATGGCGTAGCCGGTGACGCGCCCGAGGAACGGCAGGATCAGCATGCCGGGCAGGTCGGTGGCGATCTTCGGCGCGCGATAGTCGCGGATGCCGATGGTCATGCCCTCGTGCCCGGCGTCGGGCTGGGCCTTGTAGGTGCCGAACACCCGGTCCCACAGCGACAGGTTGAAGCCGAAGTTGCTGTTGGTCTCGTGGTCCTCGATCGAGTGATGCACCCGGTGCATGTCGGGCGTGACGATGAACAATCTCAGCAGGCGGTCGAACGCGAGCGGCAGGCGCAGGTTGCCATGGTTGAACATGGACGTGGCGTTCAGCAGCACCTCGAAGATGATCACCGCCACGGCCGGCGCGCCAATCAGCGCGATGACCGCGAACTTGATCAGCATCGACAGCAGGATCTCGATTGGGTGGAAGCGCGCTCCAGTGGTAACGTCGAAGTCGAGGTCGGCGTGGTGCATGCGATGCAGGCGCCACAGTAGCGGCACCGCGTGGAACATGACGTGCTGCAGGTAGATGGCGAAGTCGAGAATGACGACCGAGGCGAGGACGGCGAACCAGGCCGGGGCGGCAAAATTGTTGAACACGCCCCACCCACGGCTCGCGGCCAGCACGGCGAAACCCGCCGCGGTCAGGGGCAGGAGCACGCGCACCAGCGCGCTGTTGAGGAACACGATGCCGAGATTGCTCGCCCAGCGGCGCGTTTTGGAAACCGTGAGCTGCCGTCGCGGGAAGGCCATCTCCGCGAGCGCCACGGCCACGAGCACCCCGAAGAACGCCCCCAGCCGGATTACCAGTTCGTTTTGCAATATCGCTTGCAGCAGATCTTCTCCCGGGAAATTCGATGGCTCTAAGTATTTGAAAGGTATAATAACAGTGATAGTATTCAATTAATTGATTGACTACTATAGTGAGGCGCTCGGGCATGTCAAGACAGAGCCTGAAAAAGCAGCTTTACAACCAAATCGCGCGCATCGGCAAGGCGGCCTGTCACGGCCACCGGCTCGAACTGCTGGAATACCTGGCGCAGGGCGAGCGCACCGTCGAGGCGCTGGCCAAGCTCACCGGCTTGTCGCTCGCGAACGCCTCGCAGCACCTGCGTGTCATGCGCCACAGTGGGCTCGTGACCGCGCGCAAGGAGGGACTGTACGTTTATTACCGCCTCGCCGACGACGAAGTCATCCGGCTACTGGCCAGCATGCGCAAGCTCGCCGAATCGCAGCTCGCCGAGGTGGAGCAACTGGTCCGTTCCTATCTCACCGTGAAGGACCAGCTCGAACCGGTGCCGCGCTCGGAGTTGCTGGAACGCGTGCGCAACGGTTTGGCGACCGTCGTCGATGTCCGACCGCCGGAAGAGTACGCCGCCGGGCATGTTCCCGGAGCCGTCAACATCCCGCTCAAGGATCTCGAGCAACGCCTCAAGGAATTGCCGCGCGAACAGGAGATCGTCGCCTATTGTCGCGGTCCCCACTGCGTGCTCGCCTTCGACGCCGTGGCCCAGCTGCGTGCGCAAGGATTCCAGGCGCGCCGGCTGGAGGACGGTTTCCCCGAATGGCGCGAGGCCGGCCTGCCGGTCGAGCAGACGGCGACGGCCAAGTCCGGGAGCGGTTTGTAGTCAACGTTTTCTGATCAGACTCACGCCGTCGCGCACCGGCAGCATCACGCACTCGACGCGCGGGTCGCGAAGCACATGCTCGTTGAAGGCGGCGACGGCGTGGTCGGTTTTTTCCTTCGGCGCCAGCACGCGTCCCGACCACAGTACGTTGTCCGCCACGATCACTCCGCCGCGCCGCAGGCGCGGCAACACCGCCTCGTAGTAGTTCACGTAGTTCTCCTTGTCGGCATCGAGAAACACGAAGTCGAACGTCGTTGCCTCCGGCAGGCCCGCAAGCGTCTCCAGCGCCGCGGCGAGCCGCAGCCGGATCTTGCGTCCGTGCGGGCTGCGGTCGAAGAATGACTGTGCGATCGCGCTTGTTTCCGGGTTGATGTCGCAGCTGACGATCTCGCCGTCGGCAGGCAATACTCCGGCCATGCACAGCGCGGAGTAGCCAGTGAAGGCGCCGATTTCGAGCACGCGCCGCGCGCCGACCAGGCGCACCAGCAGCGCGAGCAGCGCGCCTTCGTGCGGCCCGGTCAGCATCCGGGCGTCGGCGCAGTGACGCTGCGTGTAGGTCTCGAGCTCCTGCAACAGCGGGTCGAGCGCGCTGGTGTGGCGCCGGCAGTACTCCTCGATCGGTCGGGGGATGATCGCTTCCATGGACGGGCTCCTCGTGCCGCGATGACGCAGTCATTATTTCCCCGGCCGGCGCGCCGCAGCAACAACCAGGGCCCCGCATGGCGAAGCCTGATTGTCCGCGCCGGGAGATTGGCGCGCGCGCCCTACACCGTGTTGCTCGCGTAAATCGCCCCAGCCCGCCGGTCAAGCGCGGGCCATTAAGCGCGGTAATCCGTGGGCGCTTTGGGTATCATGGCCGCTCGCCCGCGCGCCATTGCCATGACCGATTCCGCCCAACACCTGTTCGACCTCGCCCAGGAAAAGATTCCCATCCCCCTGCGCGCCGCGGTGGAGAATTACTGGCACCGCCTGCGCGAGCAGCTGGCGGGGCTGCCGCCCGCAGACGCGGAAACCTGGATGTCGGCGTTGCCACGGGTGTTCGCCGCGAGCGATTTCGTCGCGCGCGCCTGCGCGCAGCATCCGGAGCTGTTGCGCGACCTCATCGAGAGCCGCGACCTGTTCCGCGCCTACGAAACCGGCGAGCTCGCGCGCCGCGTCGGGCGCGAGCTGGCGAACGTTGCCGACGAGACCGCGCTCAAGACGCGGCTGCGCGGACTGCGCCGGCGCGAGATGGCGCGCATCGCCTGGCGCGATCTCGCGGGCGCGGCCGATCTCAACGAGGTGATGGCGACGCTGTCGGAGCTGGCCGACGCCTGCGTGCACGAAGCGCTCGACAAGCTGCACGTCTGGACCTGCGCCAGATACGGCGAGCCGCGTGGCGTGGCGAGCGGCAAGCCGCAGTCGCTGGTGGTGCTGGCATTGGGCAAGCTCGGCGGCGGCGAGCTCAATTTTTCCTCCGATATCGATCTCATCTTCACCTATCCGGAAGAGGGCGAGACCGCCGGCACGAGCGCGCTCAGCAACCATGAATTTTTCATCCGTCTCGGTCAGGCGCTGATTGGCGCGCTCAACGAGAACACCGACGACGGTTTCGTGTTCCGCGTGGACATGCGCCTGCGGCCGAACGGCGCGAGCGGACCGCTGGCGCTGTCGTTCGACGCCATGGAGCATTACTACCAGGTCCACGGGCGCGAGTGGGAGCGTTACGCACTCATCAAGGCGCGCGCCATCGCGGGCGAACGCGCCGCCGGCCGAGAGCTGCTGGCGCGCCTCAAGCCCTTCGTGTTCCGCAAGTATCTCGATTACGGAACGCTCGACGCGATCCGCTCGATGAAGCTGATGATCGAGCGTGAAGTTTCGCGCAAGGGCCTGCAGACCAACGTCAAGCTCGGGCCCGGCGGGATCCGCGAGATCGAATTCCTGGCGCAGGCGCTGCAACTGATCCGCGGCGGGCGCGAGCCGGATCTCGCCGAGCCGGCGCTGCTCAAGGTGCTGCCGCGCCTGGCCGCCGGCGGTCACATTACGCCGGAAACGGAACGCGAGCTGGCCGCGGCCTATGTGTTCCTGCGCAACACCGAGCACCGCTTGCAAATGGTCGATGATCGCCAGACCCAGGAGCTGCCGGCGGATGACAAGGAAAAGCTGCGCCTCGCGTTCGCCTCGGGCTTCGCCGACTGGGGCAAGTTCGAGACCGCGCTCAACCGCCAGCGGCGCCGGGTGCAGGAATTGTTCTCGCAGATGTTCAGCGCGCCGCAGGGCGAGGCGACGCCGGAGGCGCAAGCCAAGGACAGTCTGCAAGCAGTCTGGCTCCAGGCGGTCGATAACGAGGCGGCGCGAGTCATCCTGACCAAATCGGGTTATGCCGCTCCGGACGCGGTGCTGGCGCTGCTCGATGGACTGCGTTCCGGCAGCGCTTATGAAAGTTTCTCCGCCGAAGGGCGCGCGCGCATGGACCGGCTGGTGCCGCTGCTGCTCGCGGCCGCGGGCCTCAGCTTCGACCCGGCCACGACGCTGGCGCGCCTGGTCAATCTGCTGGAGGCGATCGGCCGGCGCTCGACCTATCTCGCGCTGCTGATCGAAAACCCGATGGCGCTGTCGCAGCTGGTTAAGCTGCTCTCCGCCAGCCCGTGGATTGCCAACTGGATCGCGCAGCATCCGATCGTGCTGGACGAGCTGCTCGACCCGCGCAGCCTGTACGAACCGCTGACGCGCGAGCGCCTGGCGGACGAGCTGCGGAGCCGACTGGCCCATATCCCGGGCGAGGACGTCGAGCTGCAGATGGAGATCCTGCGCGAGTTCCGGCATGGGCGCGTGCTGCGCGTGGCCGCCGCCGACATCGCCCGCGATTTGCGTGCGGGCGGCTTGCAGACTCAGGCAACTTTATCGGCTCCGGGACAGGCGCCCGAACAGGTCGGCGCGCATCTGGCCGCGATCGCCGAGGTCGTGATCGGCGAGAGCCTCGAGCTGGCGCAAGCCGCGCTGCTCGCAAAACACGGCGCGCCGCGCTGCCCGGGACGGGATTTGCCGCCCGGCTTCGCCGTGATCGGCTACGGCAAGCTCGGCAGTCTCGAACTTGGCTACGGCTCCGATCTCGACATGATTTTTCTGTACGAGGGTTGCGACGACGGCGCCACCGCCGGCCCGCGCGTGCTGCCGAACGAGGCCTATTTCGCGCGCCTCGGCCAGCGCCTGATCCACGTGCTGACCACGCGCACGCCCGGCGGCATCCTGTACGAGGTCGACATGCGCCTACGGCCGAGCGGCAAGAGCGGCCCGCTGGTGACGAGCCTCGCGGCGTTCCGCGACTACCAGCGCGACCACGCCTGGACCTGGGAGCATCAGGCGCTGGTGCGGGCGCGCTGGGTCGCGGGCAGCGCCGCGCTGGCACAGGCGTTCGCCGAAGTGCGGCAGGAAATGCTGTGCCGCGCGCGCGACCCGGCCCGGCTCAAGGCCGAGGTGCGCGAGATGCGCGCCAAGATGGCCGCCGCCCAGGCGCCGGGCGAGCCGGGGCGGGTCAACGTCAAGCACGACCCGGGTGGTATCGTCGATATCGAATTTATGGTGCAATACTGGGTCCTGCGGTGGGCGCACGAACATCCCGGGCTGACCCGCCACACGGACAACATCCATATCCTGGAAGCCCTGAGCACGGAAGGTCTGCTGGATTCCGGACAGGCGCAGCTGCTGACCGAGGCTTACCGTCGCTACCTCTCCGTGGAGCACCGACTGAAGCTGATGGAACGCGGCGCGACTGCCGATCCCGCGGAGCTTGGCGATTGGCCGCAGAAGGTGCGGCGCGTCTGGGATGCAACGTTTCAAGACTGACGAAGGGGAGTAGCAACAATGTCGATGGCGGATCGTGACGGCCTCATCTGGTACGACGGCAAGCTCGTGCCATGGCGCGAGGCCACAACCCACGTGCTGACCCACACGCTGCATTACGGCATGGGCGTATTCGAGGGCGTACGCGCGTACAAGAGCACCAAGGGCCCGGCGATCTTCCGGCTGCAGGCGCACACCGACCGCCTGTTCCGCTCGGCGCACATCCTCGGCATGAAAATCCCGTACGACAAGAACGCGATCAACGACGCCACGCGCGCCGCGGTGCGCGAGAACAAGTTGGAATCGGCCTACATTCGCCCGATGTGCTTTTATGGCGCCGAGGGCATGGGCTTGCGCGCCGACAACCTCAAGGTGCACGTGATCGCGGCCGCCTGGTCCTGGGGCGCCTACCTCGGCGAGGACGGGCAGAAGAACGGCATCAAGGTGCGCACCGCCTCGATCAACCGCCATCACGTGAACATCACCATGTGCCGTGCCAAGGCCAACGGCCAGTACATGAATTCGATGCTGGCGCTGCGCGAGGCACTGTCCGCCGGTTGCGACGAGGCGTTGCTGCTCGACACCGAAGGTTTCGTCTCCGAGGGCAGCGGCGAGAACCTGTTCATCGTGCGCGACGGCGTGATGTACACGCCCGACCTGACCTCGGCGCTCGACGGCATCACGCGCGCCACCATCATTCAGCTCGCCAGCGAGCTCGGCATCGAGGTGCGCGAGAAGCGCATCACGCGCGACGAGGTGTACATCGCCGACGAGGCGTTCTTCACCGGCACCGCCGCCGAGGTGACCCCGATCCGCGAGCTCGACGGGCGCGCGATCGGGCGCGGCACGCGCGGCCCGGTCACCGAAAAGCTGCAGGCGCTGTATTTCGACGTGGTGCACGGTCGCAGCCACCAGCATCTCGAGTGGCTCACGCCGGTGGTATAAATGCAGGTTGGGCTGAGCGACAGCGAAGCACAACAATTGATCGGCAATTTTCGTTGGGGTTCGCTGCGCTCAGCCCAACCTACATGTAAGAGAGAAATACGGTGAGCACACAGACGAACGAAGTCAAAGAAATCCCCGCCAACGCGCAGAACCGCTATGAGGTCACGCGCGCCGACCTGCCGCTGTCCTGCCCGATGCCGGGCATGTCCCTGTGGAACTCGCACCCGCGGGTGTTTCTGCCGATCGAGGATACCGGCCAGGAACGCTGCCCCTATTGCGGGGCGGTGTATGTGTTGAAGGACTGACAGCGGGGCGCCGCCCCAGCAGTTCGCTACTTGCAGGTCGCTCGTTGCTGTAAATTGGTCGCCGCTGGAATGCTTGTCCTAAATCAGTCGGCGTAAGTTCATGCGCATACTTGTTGTGGAAGATGACCCGATCCTCGGCAAGGGGCTTTCCAGCTCCCTTGGGGATTCCGCGTATGCCGTGGACTGGGCGCAGGACGGAGCGACGGCGGACTCCTTGCTGTCCCAGACGGAATACGACGCCGTTATCCTCGACCTCGGGTTGCCGAAGCTCGACGGGCTCGAGGTATTGCGCCGGCTGCGACGGCGGAAGAATCGTGCACCGGTGATCATCCTCACCGCGCGCGATGATGTGGAAGACCGGGTCGCAGGTCTCGATCTCGGCGCTGACGATTACCTCACCAAACCCTTCAACCTGTCCGAACTGGAGGCGCGCCTGCGGGCGTTGATACGCCGCAGCCACGACGGTTCGCAAAGCGTCATGGGATTCGGGCGTCTGCTGTACGACATGAACGGTCAACGGGTCTTCATTGATGGCAAACCGGTCGACCTGTCCGCACGGGAGATCGGTGTGTTCCGGATTCTGGCGCTGCATGCCGGCCGGGTGGTGAGCAAGGAGAAACTGCTGGATCACCTTTGCAGTTACGGCGAGGAGGTGTTTCCCAACGCCGTCGAGGTCTACGTGCATCGCCTGCGCAAGAAGCTGGAAAGCAGCCAAGTGGTGATCCGCACCATACGCGGTCTGGGTTATTTGCTGGAGAAACACGATGAGGGGTAATCCTCCGACGCTGCGGCGCAAATTGGTGCTTTATCTCCTGATCCCCCTCATCCTGCTTTGGCTATTCAGCGGAATGGTCACCTACTTCATCGCCGCCAACTACGCCAACATTGCCTACGACCGCGCGTTGTTCGACACCGTCGAAAGCATCGAGGAGCAGATCCACTTCACGAATGGTCACGCTACGATCGAGCTGCCCGAAATCGCCCGAAACATCCTGCGCTTCGACGCGCGGGACAAAGTCTATTTTGAGGTGCGCCAAGCCGATGACGGCATACTGGCCGGCAAGCCCGGCATACCCGATCCGCCGGCCGAGGAGAAGACCATTGGCAAGGCGATTTTTCATAACGGGACCTTGAACGGCGAGCCCGTACGTATTGCTTCGCTTTATGTAAATTCGAACAAGCAAGCGGCCACGGATGCCGACATGCCCGCTGAGGTCGTGCTGGTGCAGGTGGCAGAAACGCTCAACAAGCGCAAAACACTCGTCAGGGAGGCTCTGGGGGCGGTTATCTTGCCCCAATTGCTTCTGATCCTGCTGGCCGGTGCATCGGTGTGGATCGTGGTGTCGCGTTCGCTCGCGCCGCTTGAACAGCTGCGTGATGCCGTCAGCAATCGTTCGCATCGCGATCTCAGTCCGCTGCAGGAAGAGTCGGCTCCGGGCGAGGTGCAGCCGCTGCTCCGTGCGTTCAACGATTTGATGCAACGCCTGAATCAGGTGATCCGCGGACAGCGGAATTTCATCGCCGATGCCGCGCATCAGTTGCGCACGCCACTCGCCCGCCTCACCATGCAGACCGAACTTGCGTTACGACAGACGAATCCTGAGGTGTTGCGGCAGGAGCTTGGACAGATCCGCGCGGGAATCGACAGCACCAACCATCTGGTAGACCAGTTGTTGGCGCTGGCTCGCGCCGAATCCAGCTCGGATATGTCGCTGGAGTTTGTATCCCTGGACCTGAATGAACTGGCCAGCACCCAGACCGCCGAACTGGTGCCGCACGCAATTCGCAGGCAGATCGATCTCGGCTATGAGGGTCC
>JBLMXN010000226.1:0-10062 GCA_050257795.1 Bacteroidota bacterium | reverse complement strand
GTTTCCTCGCGCGCCAACGCCGAAGCAGTGGCAACTTCCGCGAGATCGAGCAGGTTCTCGAGCTCGAGCGCGCTCACCAGGTTGGCATTGTACACCCGTGATTTGTCCGTCACCGTGACCCGCCGGAACCGCTCCTTGAGCGCGCGGATTTCCGCGAGCGCCTGCGCGAGTTCCGGTCCGCTGCGGTACACCCCGACATGCCGATCCATGGCCGCGCGCAATTCGCGCCGCAGGCGATACGGATTCTCGGCTTCCGGCTGGTCCGCCAGCAAGGAAAAAATCCGCTGTTCCTCCTGCCGCACCCGCGTCGGCGGCAGATCCGCCGGCGGCAGCGCCGAGTCGAGGTAGGACACAATGGCTTCGCCGCACAGCGTGCCCCACACCAGGCATTCGGCGGTGGAATTGGTGCCGAGACGATTGGCGCCGTGCAGCGAGGAACATGCCGCCTCGCCCGCGGCCCAGATGCCGCGTACCCTGGTGGCGCCGCGGATGTCGGACTCGATGCCGCCCATCGAGTAATGCGCCACTGGCCGCACCGGCACCGGCTGCGTGATCGGATCGAGGCCGGCAAAGCGGATGCACAGCTCCCGGATCAGCGGCAGCTTGTGGTTGATCGTGGCCGCGCCCAGGTGCGTCAGGTCTAGCTGCAGGTAATCCAGCCCGTCGGGCCCGGGAAAGCCGCGGCCTTCGGCAATCTCGCGCATCATGGAGCGGGAAATGATGTCGCGCGGCGCCAGTTCCATCTTGGCCTCGGCATAGCGGCGCATGAAGCGCTCACCCTCGCGGTTGCGCAGAAATCCGCCTTCGCCGCGCGCGCCTTCCGTGATCAGAATGCCGGACGGCACGAGGCCGGTCGGATGGAACTGCACGAACTCCATGTCCTCGAGCGCGAGTCCGGCGCGGTACGCCATCGCCTGGCCGTCGCCGCTCACGGTCTGCGAATAGGTGGTGAAGCCATAGAGCACGCCGGCGCCGCCGCTGGCGATCAGCAGCGCCCGCGCGCGCAGCGCCATGAATTTCCCGCTCTTCAGGTCGAGCGCGGTGATGCCGCGGAACGTCCCGTCCTCCACGACCAGGGAGGTCGCGAACATCTCCTCGTAACGGGTGACGCCCGGATATTTCTGGAGCGTGTCGTACAGCGTCTGCATCTCGAAGAAGCCGGTCTTGTCGGCCGCCATGGTGGCGCGCGGGAAACTGTGGCCGCCGAACGGGCGCTGCAGGATGCGCCCGTCGTCGCGGCGCGACCACGGCAGGCCCCAGTGCTCGAGCTGGATGATTTCCTGCGGGCATTTCCGCACGAACATTTCGACCACGTCCTGGTCGGCGAGAAAGTCCGAGCCCTTGACGGTATCGGCCGCGTGCGCGTCAAAACTGTCGCCCTCCTCCTCCCGCAGCACCGCCGCGGTGCCGCCTTCGGCGCAGACCGAATGCGAGCGCATGATCTGGAGCTTGGATACGATCGCGATGTCGCTGCGCGCGCCGTGCAGGCGCGCGATTTCGAGCGCCGCGCGCAGGCCCGCCAGCCCGCTGCCCAGGATCAGCACATCGTGCGTCAACGTCTCTGCCATTCGCTATGAATCCTTAAAAACAAATTGGACAGGATTTACAGGATTGGAAAAACAGGATTAACAGGATTTCTTAATTCTAAAAATTCTTAATCCGGTAAATCCTGAAAAATCCTGTTAATCCTGTCTATTTCATTTTATTAGAGGCCTTGAAAAAGGTTATCAGGCGCCGCCCAGGTACATGCGCCGCACGTCCTGGTTGGCGAGCAGCCTGGCGCCGGTATCGGTGAATCGGTTGCGACCCAATTCGAGCGCATAGCCGCGGTCGGAAAGCTCGAGCGCCCGCGCCGCGTTCTGCTCCACCATGAGCAGCGTGCGGCCCTGGCGCTTGAGTTCCAGCAGCTGGTCAAAAATCAAATCGACGTACTTGGGTGACAAACCGAGCGAGGGCTCGTCGAGAATGACGAGCCGCGGGTTCATCATGAGCGCGCGCCCGATCGCGAGCATCTGCTGCTCGCCGCCGGAGAGCTTGCCGGCCGGCTGCTGGCGCCGTTCGTACAGCCGCGGGAACTGCTCGAACACCGCCTGCACCGCCTCGCGGCGCTTGCGCCCGTCGCGCTGCAGAAACGCGCCCATCTCGAGGTTGTCGGCCACCGACATCTGCGCGAACACGATGCGCCCCTGCGGCACGTAACCGATACCGAGGGCGGGAATCGTGTGCGCCGCCAGGTTGGTGATGTCGCGCCCGCCGAACACGACGCTGCCGCGCCGGGCCGGCACCAGGCCGATGACCGCCTTGATCACCGTGGATTTGCCGGCGCCGTTGGGTCCGATGACGGAAACGATTTCGCCGGCGCGGACCTCGAGACTGACGCCGAACAGCACCTGCACCGCGCCGTAGGAAACCTCCAGATCCCGGATGGCGAGCAGGGTCTCGGTCATATCGCGGCTTGCTTGCGGGATTTGCCGAAGTAGGCCTCGAGCACGCGTTCGTCGTTGCGGATCGCGGCGAAATCGCCGTGCGCGATGATCTCGCCCTCGCTCAGCACGTAAACGTCGGAGCACAGATCAGCGATGACTTCCATGTTGTGCTCGATGATGAGAAACGTGGTGCCGAGGCCGTTCAGGTGCCGCACCATGTCCCAGAGCGTGCCGCGCAGGGTGGGATTGACGCCCGCGGCCGGCTCGTCCAGCAGGATCAGCGCCGGATCGCTCATGAGAACGCGCAGGAATTCGACCAGCTTCTGCTGGCCGTAGGAGAGATTCTTGCCGAGCACGTCCGCGTATTCGCGCAAATGGACGCGCTCGAGCAGGCCGAGCGCGCGCTCACCGGCGCTGCGGTCCTTGCGACTGCCGGCCACCACCAGGTTTTCCAGCACCGTGAGCGCCGGGAACACGCGCGAGAGCTGGAAGGTGCGAGCCAGGCCGCGATGATAGATCTGGGACGGACGCCGCCCGAGGATGTTCTCGCGGTCGAAGGTGATGGTGCCGGTGGCGCCCTGGTCGATGCCCGAGATCACCTGGAACAGCGTGGTCTTGCCGGAGCCGTTCGGCCCGATGAGGCCGGTGATGGTGCCGCGCTGCACGTGCAGATCCACGCCGCGCAGCGCCTGCACGCCGCCGAAATCGCGGTGCAGTCCCCACACGCACAGGATGTGATCCGGGTCGCAAACGGGGGTCGTCACGGAGGCGTCTCCCCGGCCTTGGCCACGTCCGGACGCCGCTGCCGGTCGCGGCGCGCGAGCGACACGATGCCGCCCGGCAGGTACAGCACCACCACCAGCAGCAGCACGCCGAGCAGCGCCAGGTGCACCTCCGGAAACTCGGCCCACAGCATCTCGCGCAGAATCATGATGAGGGCGGCGCCGACGATCGGCCCCCAGACCGTGCCGCTGCCGCCGAACAGCACCATGACGATCATCTCGACGTTGCGTGTGTGCGCAAATGCGGAACCCGGATTGATGAAGCTGGTGTACATGACGTACACGGCGCCGACCGCGCCCGGAATCAGCGCCGAGAGGACGAAGGCGATCACCTTGTTGAGCGTGGTGTTTACGCCCACCATCTCGGCCGCCTCCTCGTCCTCGCGGATGGCGCGGAGTTCCAGGCCGAGCCGGTTGGCGTGGATCCAGGCCACCAGCAGCGTCGCCCCCAGCGCCAGCGCCAGCATGGTGAAGTATTGCATATCAAGCGACGGCAGCAGCGACGGCGAGAGCGTGATCCCGGAGCCGCCGTTCGTGAGGCTCACCCACAACGTGGTAACGATGCGCCCGATTTCGTTCAACCCGAGCATGGCGATCGCGAAGTACGGTCCACGCAAGCGCAACGTCAGCACGCCCAGCGGCAACGAGAGGAGCGCGGCAACCACGGCGCCGTGGAACACCGCGAGCCACCAGGGAAATCCCCAGGTGAGGAACAGCGCGCCACCGTAGGCGCCTAGTCCGAAAAACGCCGAGTGACCGAAGGACACGTAGCCGGTCATGCCGGAGATCAGGTTCCACGCCTGCGCCAGCGCGATCGCGATGAACACCTGCAGCAGGAACGACTGGTAATACTCGTTGAACACGAGCGGCGCCAGGGCCGACGCCGCGACCAACGCCGCTCCCGCCCAGGCGCTGCTCGATCGCAGGCGGCTCGCGGCGCTAGGCACTCGCCACCCCCTTGAGGCCGGTCGGCCGGATCAACAGCACGGCGACCAGCAGCACGTAGGCCATTGCCTCGCCCCATTGAGTCGAGACGAACACGCCGACGAAGGATTCGACCACGCCCAGCAGGATGCCGCCGTATAGCGCGCCGACGAAGTTGCCCATGCCGCCGATGATGATGATGGCGAAGCACTTCTGGATGAAATCAATTCCCGATCCGGGCCAGAACGAGTAAATCACGGACAGCATGACGCCGGCGGCGCCGGCCATGGCCGAGGCCAGGCCAAAGGTGATCATGCGGATCTTCCGCACGTCAATGCCGCAGATGCTGGCGACCTGGGCGTGCTCCGACACCGCGCGAATCGCCTTGCCCAGCCGCGTGCGCTCGAGAAACAGATACACCCCGACGGTCAGCGCCACCGAGATCAGGCCGGCGACGGCGCGCGGTTCCGAGACCGGGATATCGCCGATCGCGAACGAACCCTGCAACACCGGCACCGACTTGAAGTCGGCGGTGAACACCAGCAATCCGACATTGATGAGAATGATCGACACGCCGTAGGTCGCGAGCAGCGAGTCGAGCATCGGTCGCTCCACCACGCGCTCGACCAGGACACGCTGAAAATAATAGCCCACGACGAACATCACCGGAACGATCAGAAACAAGGAGACCAGCGGATGAATGCCGAAGGCGGTGTAGAGCACGTAGGCGCCGAAGGCGCCGATCAGCATCAGCTCGGCGTGCGTCAGGTTGATGACGCGCATCACGCCGAATATCAGATTGAGTCCGCAGGCCAGCAGTGCGTACAGCGCGCCCGCGAGCAGCCCAGCGATCAGCAGCTGCAGCAGAATGTCGGGTTCGAGCAGTTCCATGGTCAGGGGTCAGGGATGTGGTGTTCGGACCCGGAGGAAAACCAGCCGTGGCTCCTGATCCCCGTACCCTGACCCCCGATCCCTATCTCTTGCCCCAGTCCTTGAAGGGATAGATCGGCTTCGCCGTCGCGACGTCGGGCGGCAGGATGAGCTCACGCACGCCGTTGATCCACTGGATCGCGTAGCCCCGTTTGCCGATCTGCTTGCCCGTGGCATCCACCTTGTAATGACCGAAAACGGTGACCGTATCGAGCGACAGCAGCGCCGCGCGCAGCTTGTCGCGATCGAGCGAGCCGGCCTTCTTGACCGCGTCCTCGATTACCTGGCCGGCGCCGTAGCCGCCGGCGGCGTGATAACCCGGCTCGTGGCCGTACTTCGCCTTGTACTTCTCGGAGAATTCGTTGACCGCCGGCCGCTTGAGCGTGTGCTCGAACATGGTATTGCCCATCACGCCGTCGGCGTCGAGTCCGAGATTCTTGCCGAAGTCAGGCAGGGCCGGACCGACGGCGAAGGCAAAGATCTTGGCGTACAGGCGGTTCTCCTTGGCCTGGCGCATGAACGCGACCGAGTCCGGCAGGTACGATCCGCCGATGACCATGTCCGGCTTCTTCGCCTTCATCTTGATGATCATGGAGGAGAAGTCGGTCGAGGCCTTGCCGTACTCCTCCTCGAACACCACGTTCATCCCGAGCTGCTTGGCCTTGGGCTTGACGCCGAGCGCGATCGCCCGCGGAAACTCGGTGTTCTCGTAGATCAGCGCGATTTTCTTCAGGCCCTTGCTCTTGGCGAACTCCAGGATCGGAACCATGTAGCCCTCGGCGGGCGTGTACAGGCCGAAGATGTTCTTGTAGCCGCGCTCCCAGATCTGGGAAGCCGAGGCGCCGGAGGAGACCATCGGGAAGTTGTGCTTCTCGGCCACGGTGCTGGCGGCCATGGTGACGTCGGACGAATACGGCCCGATTAGCAGGTCGACCTTATCGTCGGTGATGAGCTTCTCGTAGAGCTTGGCGCCGGTCTCGGGCTTGGACTCGTCATCGTAGTATTTGAGCACCACCTTGCGCCCCAGCAGGCCGCCGCGGGCGTTGACGTCATCGACCCACATCTGGAAACCCTGCAACTGCTCCTGGCCCGTGCGCGCGTACTTGCCGGTCAGCGCCACCGAGGTACCGACCACGAGGTCCTGGGCATAACTGGCAACGGGTGCCGCGAGCAAGGTAATCAGGAACGAAAACAGGGTGGACAGCAAAAACCGGTTTTTCATGGTGAGCTCCTTCTTCTTGAGTGGCCGCGCGGGGCGGCCGGGATCACAACCGTCCCCTACCATACCACAGCGGAAAACCGGACAGAAACAGACCGCCCGGCCGGCCGGCTCGGGACTGCACAATCTCATTTCCGTGCGGTCGGCGGGCGGGATCGCCCCCCGGACGATCGCGCCGACGCCCGCCGCCATCCCTCGAACCATGAGAAAAATCCGGCGGCGCCGGTCACGCTGGCGGTTGTGCGGTCGGGCAAAGGTCGTAAACGATATCCGGGACGAAATGCCCCGGATCACTTGAGCCCATAGCGGCGCAGCTTGCGATACAGGGTGCGCTCGCTGATGCCCATGGCCTGGGCCACCGGGCGGCGCTGGCCGTCGTAACGCGCGAGCAGTTCGTTCAGGTAGCGGATCTCGACTTCGCGAATGCTGAGCGGTGCCGCGTCGGCGGAGACCGCCGGCTCTGCCGGATTCGGACGCGCGCCGTCGGCGTTCGGCGCCGGGCCGGTGGCGGCGCTGAACACGATGCCGTCGGCGGCAATGGCGCCGTTGTTGGCGCCGCACATCGCGACGGCGCGCTGCAGGGTATTGCGCAGCTCGCGCACGTTCCCGGGGAAATCATAGTTCGTGAGTTTTTCCATCGCCTCGCCGGTGAGGTAACAGTGCGCGTGATTGGCCGTGTTGATGCGGGCCAGCAGCGCCTCGGCCAGCACGGCGATATCGCTGCGCCGCGCCCGCAGCGGCGGCAGATCGACGTTGATGCACGCCAGGCGGTAATACAGGTCCTCGCGGAATTCACCGCGCTCCACCATGGCGCGGATGTGGCGGTTGGTCGCGGCGATCACGCGCACGTCGGCGCGCAGCACCTCGCGCCCGCCGACGCGGCGGAATTCGCCGGTTTCGAGCACGCGCAGCAGCTTCGCCTGCATGGCGGGCGACAGCTCGCCGACCTCGTCCAGGAACAGCGTGCCGCCGTCGGCCAGCTCGAACAGCCCGCGCTTGCGTCCGACGCAACCAGTGAAGGCGCCGCGCTCGTGCCCGAAGATCTCGCTTTCGAACAGCGACTCGGTGAGCGCCGCGCAATCGACGGCCATGAACGGGCCCTTCTTGCGCGGGCTGTGCTGATGCACGTAATGCGCCGCCAGCTCCTTGCCCACGCCGGACTCGCCGAACAGCAGCACGTTGGCGTTGCTGTCGGCGGCGCGCGTGAGCTGCTCGATCGCGTGCAGGAACGCCGGCGAGCGGCCGATCATGCGCATCTCTTCGCAGTCGAGCTCCTCGGGAGAGGTCAGACGGAAGATCGATTCGCCGAGGAGATGGCCTCCGTCCGGCGTGGGGATGATGTAACCCTTGATCTGCACGTGCTCGGCGCGCCCGAGCGCGTCGTAATGCGTGTGCAGCGACTGGCAGGCGCGGTGATTGCCGAAGACTTCCTGGTGCGGACAGGCTTCGCCGTGCTGCCAGCAGGGTGAGTCACGGTGGTGCGAGACCTCGTGGCAATATCGCCCGACGATTTTGCTCGGATCGACACCGTAGGCGGCCTGATACGCGCTGTTGGCCGCGACCACCCGGTAGCCCTCGTCGATCAGCACGAACGGATTTTCCTGCGCGTCGATCAGCGCCTGCAGCGTGGATGACAAATCGGACGACATGCACTCCTCCCCTTTGAAATAATCCGACTGACATAATGTCAGTCGCCTGTTGCAAACATGCCGCGCATGTCATGACAACATGGCAAAAATGTCAATGATGCAGGTCAGGCAAACGGTTTTCTCCGACATTATTAACGAGTGTCGCGTTGGTACACGGTTTGCTATGGACGCCTCCGGATTCGTTTCATTACCACTACGGAGTCTTCGAAGGAGCAACCATGGCACATATCGTCATCCTCGGCGCCGGCCTCGGCGGTCTTCCCTGCGCGTATGAAATGCGCGCGGCGCTGGGGGCCAAGCACAAGGTCACCGTCATCAACGCCTCGGAATCGTTTCAGTTCGTGCCGTCCAATCCGTGGGTGGCGGTCGGCTGGCGCAACGGCGGCCAGATCAATTTCCCGCTGCGGCCGGTGCTCGAGCGCCAGGGCATCGGTTTCATCGCCCAGACAGTCACGCGAATCGAAGCCGCCCACAGCCGGCTCGAGCTCGCCGGCGGCGAACACGTCGACTACGACTTTCTCGTCATCGCCACCGGCCCCAAGCTCGCCTTCGACGAGGTGCCCGGCGCCGGGCCCGGCGGCCACACCCATTCGATCTGCACCACGGCGCACGCGGAAGCGGCCTGGGGGGACTACCAGAAACTGCTGGCCGAGCCCGGCCCGGTGGTGATCGGCGCCATGCCGGGGGCAAGCTGTTTCGGACCGGCGTACGAATTCGCCTTCATCGTGGACGCCGACCTGCGGCGGCGCAAGCTGCGCCACAAGGTGCCGATCACCTTCGTCACCAGCGAGCCGTATATCGGCCACCTGGGCCTCGGCGGCGTGGGCAACTCCCAGGGGCTGCTCGAGGACGAGATGCGCGACCATCATATTAAGTGGATCACCAACGCCAAGGTGACCGGGGTCGAGGCCGGCAAGATGCACGTCGCCCAGCTCAACGACAAAAGCGAGGTCGCACGCGAGATCGAGGTGCCGTTCCGATTCTCGATGATGCTGCCGGCGTTCAAGGGGGTGGACGCGGTGGCGGCGGTCGAGGGACTGTGCAATCCGCGCGGATTCGTGCTGGTCGACTCGAACCAGCGCAGCAAGAAATTCCGCAACATCTTTTCCGCCGGGGTGTGCATCGCGATCCCGCCGGTCGAGGCCACGCCGGTCCCGACCGGCGCGCCCAAGACTGGCTACATGATCGAGACCATGGTCACGGCGATCGTGCACAACATCAAGGCGGAACTGGAAGGCACGCGGCCCGAGTCGGTCGGCACCTGGACCGCCATCTGCCTCGCCGACATGGGCGACACCGGGGTGGCGTTCGTGGCCATGCCGCAGATTCCGCCGCGCAACGTGAGCTGGATGAAAAAGGGCCGCTGGGTGCACTGGTCGAAAATCGCCTTCGAAAAATATTTCCTGCGCAAGATGAAGAAGGGCACATCCGAGCCGTTCTACGAGAAATACATCCTGCGCCTGCTCGGGATACAACGGCTCGACAAGGCCGCCTGATTTCTCCTCCCTCCAGTATGGAGCTGGCGCGGCGAAAGCCGCGCCTTTTTTTGCATCCCTCGGCACTGTAATCGGTACGTCCGTGTACCACAGTTTTGCCTGCCGTTTCCGTCTCCGCTAAAGTGGGCGCCCGTCCAACGAGGCGCGCCCGCCTGAATTCCACCGACACCGGAAACGTCCGCAAGAAGCTGCCGCGCACCGTCGTCATCGTCGGCCTGGTCAGTCTGTTCAACGACTTCGCCAGTGAGATGGTGGTGCCGCTGATCCCGTTGCTGCTGGCGACCGTGCTGGCGGGCGGGCCGGTCGCGCTCGGCCTGATCGAGGGCGTGGCCGACACTGTTTCCAACCTGCTCAAGCTCCTCACCGGCCGGCGTTCCGACCTTTACGGCGGGCGGCGCAAACCGTATGTCGTCGCGGGTTACCTGCTGTCGAACATCGTGCGCCCGCTGATTGGCGTTTCCGGGAGCTGGCTCACGGTGCTGACGATCCGCGTCGTCGACCGCGTCGGCAAGGGAGTGCGCACGGCGCCGCGCGACGCGCTGGTCTCGGACGCGATCGACGACGGCATCGCCGGCCGCGCCTACGGGTTCACGCGCGCGCTCGATCACGCCGGCGCGGTGCTGGGCGCACTCGCGG
>JBLMXN010000225.1:0-5491 GCA_050257795.1 Bacteroidota bacterium | reverse complement strand
TAATCTTGACTGGATCGCTCAACTACTCCATCATTGGCGGTCCGTTTTAAAAACAAGCGTAGAGAAGCCCCATGAAACTGAAGAGCAAGACCCAGCCGGTTGAAATCGCCGACGTCCAGAGCAGCCCGGACCTGCGCCATCTGCCGATCGACAAGGTCGGCATCAAGGACATCCGCCACCCGGTGCTGGTGAAGGACCGCTCGCAGGGCGTGCAGCACACGATCGCGAACTTCAACATGTTCGTGGAGCTGCCGCACAACTTCAAGGGCACGCATATGTCCCGGTTCGTGGAGATCCTGAACGCCCACGACATGGAGATTTCGGTCGAGTCGTTCCGCGACATGCTGGCCGACATGAGCAAGCGCCTCGAGGCCGAGACCGGTCACATCGAGATGGGCTTCCCGTATTTCATCAATAAGGCGGCGCCGGTCTCGGGCGTCAAGAGTCTGATGGACTACCAGGTCACGTTCATCGGCGAGATCCACGGCGGCCGCGACATCATGACCATCAAGGTCGTGATCCCGGTGACCAGCCTGTGCCCCTGCTCCAAGGAAATCTCCCAGTACGGCGCGCACAATCAGCGCTCGCACGTCACCCTGACCGTGCGCACCAACACCTTCGTGTGGATCGAGGATCTGATCGATCTGGTGGAAAAACAGGCCAGCTGCGAGCTGTACGGACTATTGAAGCGGCCGGACGAAAAATACGTGACGGAAAAGGCCTACGAAAATCCCAAGTTCGTCGAGGACATGGTGCGCGACATTGCCGCCATTCTCAACAAGGACGAGCGCATCGACGCTTACGTGGTCGAATCGGAGAACTTCGAGTCGATTCACAACCACTCGGCGTACGCGATGATCCAGAAGGACAAGACACAGAATTAAACCTCGCGTCGCCCGACGACCGCCCGGTCAGCGGGCGCGGTTTGGTCCCCTGTCATTGTGCGGCAACGCCGCGAATGCCGCGACATTCGCGAGCAGTTGCAGGGTCCGCATTTCAACCCGTGCGACGAGCACAGGCAGCGCCGCCTGCACCGCTGGACTCAGGCTTGGCCCCACGTGCGCCGGATCCATCTCGATTCCGTACAGGAAGACCCCGCCGGGAAGCTCACCCAGCGCCCTGCCGAGGTCGAGCGCCGCGACCACACCGAAGCCATGCGAGGACGCCGGCAAGCCGGCGGCAGCAATATCACCGGAGCCGGGACAGTGCAATGCGCCCGGCACGGCGCCGGAGCGGATGGCGTCTATCAATAAGACATTATCGGCGTTCCGCCAATGCGCCAGCAGCATCGCGCCGGGCCGGTCGAGCGCTGCGAACGCTATACTGCCTGCGGTCGCCGCTAGCGCGGCGGAGCGTTGCAGCGCCTCCACCGCCACCCAACCCAGACAGTCGTCGCCAAATGGTGAGCCTATGCCGAGAATCAGGACTTTCATCGCTCGAGACCCTTGATTTCTGATTTCCAATTTCTTTCCTAATTGGCGATTGCGCGTTAACCAGAAATTAGAAATCTGAAATCAGAAATTTTATTGCTCCCGTTCCACCCGCAGATCGAGAAAATGCGTGGCGCAGGAAATGCATGGATCGTAATTGCGGATCACCCGCTCGCCGCGCCGGCGCAGCGCCGCGTCATCGTGATCCAGGCCGTACGCCTGTAACGCCTGACGCAGGTCGGCCTCGATGCGCGCCTGGTTCTGGCCGGTCGGCGGCACGATGCGCGCCCGCGCGATACTGCCGTCGGCCGCGACGTCATAGCGGTGCCACAGCGTGCCGCGCGGCGCTTCGGTGCAGCCGAAACCGGCGCCCGCGCGAATTTGCGCTTCGACAAACGGCGAATCCGGTTCGGAATACGCCTCGAGCAGACGCAATGCCTCATGCACGGCAAAATAAATCTCGACCGCGCGCGCAACAATGCTGTAATGCATGTTGCGACAGGGGAAGCGCATGCCGGTCGCGGCGAGCGCGGCGCGCACCGGTGCCGGCAGGCGATCGCGGTTGAGATTGAGGCGTGCCAGCGGTCCGACCAGATACGGGCGGCCGTTGTGCAGGCAGTGCAACGCAGTCGAATGCGGAACCTGTTGCTCGACGAAATTCGTCTCGAACTGATCGATGGCGATATCCAGTCCGGCATCCGAGACCAGCCGGCCGCGGTTCATCGGGTACTCTTCGGGATCGCGCAACGCCACGCTGGTGAATTCCTGCTCCGGCTCCGGCCAATCGAACGCAGCCGTCCAGCGTACCAGCGCTTCCGCCTGCGGCAGGGCCGCGCGCAGTCGTTCCCGCAGGGCGTGCACCTCCGGCGTCGACGGAGCGCGATGGAAACCGCCGACGCGCACTCCCACCGGATGCACCGAGCGCCCGCCGAACAGACGGATGATGTCGTTGCCGAGCGCCTGCAGCTTCAAGCCGCGGCGCACTTCCTCCGCGTGCGTACGCGCCAGCTCGATAACGCTGGCGCAACTAAAGAAATCCGGTGCGGCGAGCATATGTATGTGCAGACTGTGACTTTCGATCCATTCGCCGCAATACAGCACCCGGCGCATGGCCCGTACCCACGGGCCGGGATCCACGCCGAACAGGCTTTCGATGGCGTGCACCGCGCTCATCTGGTATGCCGCCGGACAGATGCCGCAGATGCGCGCGACCATGTCCGGCACCTCGGAATAGTCGCGGCCTTCGAGCAGTTTCTCGAACATCCGTGGCGGCTCGAAGATGCGCAATTTCAGATCTTCGATGACCCCATTACGTATGCGCAGCTCAAGCGCGCCCTCGCCCTCGACGCGCGCCAGCACCGGCACCTGGATCGAGATGTCGCGCCGCTCAGCCACGTTGGGGTTTGCTCCAGCGTATGCCGGCGCCGTGGAACGGCGGCGCGCCGCTATTGATAAACAGGAAGCGGCGTGCGATTGCTTCGGGCAGCAGGCCCAGACCCTCCAAGCGGCGCGCCAGCGATTCGGTGTTGGGGTTCTCGGCCGGCCCGTAACAGGCATAGCAGTCGCGCCCGAACTGCGGGCACAGCGCGCCGCAGCCGGTGCGCGTCACCGGGCCGAGGCACGGCACGCCCCTGGCCACCATGACGCAGACCGTCAGGCGGCGTTTGCATTCCAGGCACACTTTTTCGTTCTGTTCCACCGGCGCCACGCCGAACAACAGCGCGCGCACCGCCGCCAGCACCTGGCGGCCGCTGACCGGGCAACCCCACAGCTCGAGATCCACCTTCACGTGCTGCGCGATGGCGGTGGAGGTCGCGAGACTGCGAATGTACTCCGGTTTCGCGTAGATCGAAGCGACCCACTGCTGGCCGTGCGCCAGGTTGCGTAATGCCTGCACGCCACCGGCGGTGGCACATGCGCCGATAGTGATGAGAAATTTGCTGTTGTGACGGATGCGCTGGATGCGCTCGATGTCCTCCGGCGTGGACACGCTGCCCTCGATGAAGGCGATGTCCACCGGCATATCCGGGTTCACCGCACCGGCCTCGGCGAAGTGCACGATCTCCACCAGCTGCGCCAGCCGCAGCAGATCCTCCCCGAGATTGAGGAACGCGAGCTGGCAGCCGTCGCAGGAAGCGAATTTGTGAACCGAGATTCGTGGTTTCATGTTCAAATTTCGAAAAAACGTAGGTTGGGCTGAGCGCAGCGAAGCCCAACAATCAAACGACGATCGCGTTGGGGTTCGCTGCGCTCACCCCAACCTACCTCTTTTAATACCCTTTGATACCGAACAACCGTTTTACCTCCAAATAACTGAAGACAGGTCCGTCCTGGCACACGAACTGGCCGCCATACTGGCAATGGCCGCACAACCCCACGGCGCATGGCATGCTGCGCTCCATGCTGAGGTAGATATCGGTTTCGGCGATCCCGCGTTCTGTCAGGTGATCCACCGCCACCTGCATCATGCCTTCCGGGCCGCACATCATCACGGCCGCGTTCCTGGCGTCGATCTCGACCTTGTCGAACAGTTCGGTGACGTGCCCGACGTGCCACGGCCACAGCGTCGCGCCCACGTCCGCCGCCACCAGCACTTGGGTATCCGGCATCCCGCTCCAGCGCGCGTACTGCTCGCGCCAGATCAGGTCGTCGGAATGCTTGACGCCCTGCATGATCACGAGCCGGCGGAAACGTTCGCGGCGGCGTATCACGTAGTTGATGACCGACACCACCGGCGCGCACCCGAGTCCACCGGTCACCACCATCACGTCGCGATTCTCGGCGTGCTTGAGCGGCCAGCCGCGCCCGTACGGTCCGCGCACGCCGATGCGATCGCCGGCCTGCAGTTGCGCGAAACCCCGTGTCACCCGTCCGACCACGCGGATGGTGTGATCGAACAATCGCTCGTCCTGCGGATCGGAGACGATGGAGATCGGTACTTCGCCGACGCCGTGCAGATAAAGCATGTTGAATTGTCCCGGCGCGAAGTGGAAAGCGGCATGGTGCCCGGGGTCGGTGAACTGCAGCCGCAAGGTAAATATGGTGGGCGATTCCTGCACGCGCTCCAGGATCTGCGCCTCGTGCGGAAGCTGCGGATCAGCCATGCGCGCCGCCACCGCCGATCGCGGTCGCCTCCTCAGTGATGTCGATGCCGACCGGACACCAACTGATGCAGCGACCGCAACCGACACAGCCGCTGCGGCCGTACTGGTCGTGCCAGCTCCCGAGCTTGTGCGTCAGCCACTGGCGGTAGCGGGTGCGGGTGTCGGCGCGGATCGTGATGCCATGGATGTAGCTGTGACCCGGCGTGAAACACGAATCCCATTGGCGCAGATGTCGGCTGTGACCACCGTCGAGCGCGGCCTCGTCGGATTCGCCGTGGCAGAAACAGGTGGGACAGACCGCGGTGCAATTGCCGCAGGAGAGGCAGCGTTCGGCCACATTCTCCCAGCGCGGATGATCGAGGTTGGCGAACAGGACGTCGCGCAGGTTGCGTGACGGCAGGCTTCGGGTCTGCCGGCGCGCCGCAGCTTCGATTTCAGCTTCGGCCTCCCGTTGTTGTACGGTCGTCGCCGGCGCCAGCCGCAGGTGCGCCGCCAGCGCACGCCCGGCTTCACTGCCGGCCTGCAGCAGGAAACCGTCGTCGCGCTCGGACAGCGCCAGATCGAAACCCGCGGTGGCGCGCGGCCCGTCGCCGGTGGAGACGCAGAAACAGGTGTCGGCCGGATGGGTGCAATGCACGGCGACCAGGAAAACATCGGCGCGTCGCGCGGCGTAACGGGCATCGGCGAAGCGGCCTTCGAGAAAGTGCCGGTCCTGCAGCCGCAGCGCCGCCAGATCGCAGGCGCGCACGCCGATCACAGCCAGTCGCTCCGCGGGCGGCTCGATGGTGGCGAAACCGAGCGCGCCATCGGCGGCGCGCTCGCTGCGCCACAACGGCTCCACCGGCGCGAAGAACAACGGCTTCAGCGCCTGCGGGCCGTTGGCCCAGCTGAAAAAACGCGGATTGCCGGTTTGTTCGAGACGGTAGGCGCCCGGTGCCTGGCGGTCGCGCAGGCCGC
>JBLMXN010000224.1:0-4917 GCA_050257795.1 Bacteroidota bacterium | reverse complement strand
GCGGAGGGAAACAGTTCGTAGATCGCGCGATGGATCGCGGTCTCGGCCGAGGGCTTGTCCTCGGCGCGGCCGCGTTCGATGACCTCACCATCTTTCACGCGCACCAGCAGAAAATCATTTTCCTCCAGCCGCCCCTTCGGCTTGCCGCTCGCGGTGATCCAGAAATGCCCGTCGTCCGCGCGCGCCGAAAGATTGCCCGCCGTGCCCGCCATCCAGCCGCGCGCGTGGAAGTCGCGCGCGATCTCGACCAGGGCGATGCGGGGTTTCAGGTCATCGAGGCTGCGGGCCATCGGATTTGTTCGTGCTAAGCGGCTGGACAATTCAACCGCAAGATATTAGGTGGCCCACATAGAGGGGTCAATCCGATCTCGTGGCTGAGGTGTTTATCCGTCTCAGGCCTTCGCAAGGTATTCCGTGAGCTGATCCAGGGTTCCGCCCCAGCCCTGCTGCATCGACTCGAGCCCGTCCTCGAAGGTCTTGATCTCCTCCGCCGTCGCGTTCAGCGGCAACCAGCGCACGGTGACGGTCGTCCTGCCTCTCTCTTCGGCGAAGGTAATCGTGCTCAGCAGTTCCAGGGGCCAGGCGAGGTGCATCGGGTGCCGCGTGACATTGCCGTTTTCATCGGAGAAGGAATCGACGAACACGAGCCGCTCGGGTTTGACGATTTCGCGATAAACAAATTTGCCCCACATGTCATGGCCGTCGGGGGAACGCATGCCGTAGTGATAACTGCCGCCCGGGCGCAGTTCCATCTTGCTGTGAAACACCTTGAAACCTTTCGGTCCCCACCAGTGCTGCATGTGCTGCGGATCGGTCCACACCCGGAACATGAGCTCGCGCGGCACATCGAAGCTGCGCGAGATGACGAATTGCTTCGCCGGGGTCGCCACAACCGAACTTTTTTGCTGATCCATATCGCGTCTCCTTTTGCGGCGCGCCGCAAGTGGCCGATCAACTCATCTTCGACCGATATTCCGCGAGGCGTCCGATCAGGTTGTTGCCAGCACCTCGGCGAGCCGCTCCAGCATCTCGCTCCAGCCTTGCTCAGCCCCTTTGCGCTCCGCGACCGACACGGGGATGGCGTGCCGCAGCGTGAGCCTGGTCTTGCCTTCATGCTCTTCGAAGGTCACGGTCACCAGGCTTTCCGCCGGATGACCGGCGCTCATGCCGTAGTGCGCGGGCGGCACCGGGTTGCCTTGGGCATCGGCAAAGCTGTCGGTGTAGACGAGGAGTGACGGCGCCACGATTTCGCGAAATATACCGACTCCCCAGATGTCGCGGCCCTCGGGCAGACGAATGCAGTAATGGAACTTGCCGCCCGGACGCAGATCGACCTTGCAAGAAGGCGTGGTGCAGCCTTGCGGCGCCCACCAGCGCATCAGGTGCTCGGGCTCGGTCCACGCCTTGAACACCAGCGCGCGCGGCGCGTCGAAAATACGCGTAATGACGAGTTCCCGATCGGTGGACTCTGTTGCGACGCTACATGCTTTTTGATCCATCTTTCATCTCCTTGACGGCAATCGCCAGTCGCCGATCAACTCATCTTCGTCAGATATTCCGCGAGTCGTCCAAGGGTCTGATTCCCACCCTCGATGGCGCCGTATTCCCTGACCACGGTTTCGCGGTCGGCAGCCGAGTCGAAGACCATGTGTATGGTCACCCGGGTCTTGCTGCCACTTAGCGCCTCGAAGGTCCAGGTCGCCGTAAAATGCACGCCGGGGCCGCCCGCTTTCCCGCCGCCATGGGAAAATACGATGCGCTCGGGCTTCACGACTTCCTTGAAAACGCTGCTGTTGGGGTAGTCGGTGCCATCGGGGCCGTGCATGACGTGCTTCCACACTCCGCCCGGCCGCACATCCATCTTTTCAATCGTGGTGGTGAAGCCGGTAGGACCCCACCAGTGCACAACATGCCCGGGATCGGTCCACGCCTGCCACACCAGCATGCGCGGGGCATCGAAGACGCGGCTGATGACAATCTCCCGCTCCGCTGTTTCGGCGGCGGGGCTATTTTTTCTTGCGTCCATGTCTCTTCTCCTTGGCTTGCAGTTCTTTCAGATAACCGTCCAGGCGGTCGAGGCTCTGTTCCCAGAAGCGCCGGTAGTGCTCGACCCAGTCGGACACCTCCCGCAGCGGCTGTGCCTCGAGCCGGCAGGGCCGCCACTGCGCCTCGCGACCGCGCCGGATCAGGCCGGCGCGCTCCAGCACCTTGAGGTGCTTGGTCACCGCGGGCAGGCTCATGTCGAACGGCTCAGCCAGCTCCGTGACCGAGGTTTCGCCCGCGGCCAGGCGCGTCAGGATGGCGCGCCGGGTCGGATCGGCGAGGGCGGCGAAAGTGGCGCTGAGCGGGTCGGACGACATTCCTATACCTTGTGGTTAATTAACCGTTTGGTAAAGTAATACGCCCGCGGCAATCTGTCAAGACGTCCCAAATACGCGGCGAAACAGAGTCGCGCTTGCCTCTTAGTGGGATCGCTCCGCGGGGTGACCGGCTCTGCCGCCGTTCCGAGACTGTTGATAGAGTTGCGTCTTGAGGGAAGGCGGATCGTCAGGAAACGAATACCGACGCCGTCACAGGGTCCGATGCCCATTCACCGCAAGGAGGGTTCCAGATGAGTTACCAAGGCAGCTGCCACTGCGGCCGGATCCGGGTTCGAAGCCGAGGGCAGTCTCGAGAAAATCATGCAGTGCAACTGCTCGATTTGCAGCAAGCGCGGCGCGCTGCACTGGTTCGTGGCGCGGGAGAATTTTCGCCTGCTCACGCCTGAAGCCAACATGGCCACGTACACGTTCAACAAGCACCGGATCAAGCACTGCTTCTGCCCCCGTTGCGGATGCGCGCCGTTCGGCGAGGGCCTTGCTCCTACCGGTCAATACATGGTCGCCATCAATGCGCGTTGCCTGGATGGCGTCGACCTGTCGCCGCTCACGATAGGACACTTCGATGGGCGCAGCCTTTGAATGCACATCACTCCACCTATCATGGCACCGAACCTGCGCGATAAACCCGCGAGACGCTGGTGCAGTCAAACGCTAATCAGCAACGGCGTATACAAGTGAAGCGGAGAAACTAATGGACACTCCAGACGAAACGTTACAACAAGGACACCGCTTGCTTCAGGCGGGCATCCTGCTATTCCTCGTCGCGCTGCTCGTAGGACTCGCTGTTCCCAGGTTCGCCGTGCCGCGCCTCGGGTTATCGGCGCATCTGCTTGGAATCATGCAGGGCCTGTTTCTGATGGTCGCCGGAGTCCTGTGGCCACGACTCAAGTTGACGCGCGCGGCGTTCCGGATCGGATTCTGGCTGGCGTTATACGGGTGCTTTGCCGCGTGGTCCGCCAACATGTTGGCGGCAGTCTGGGGTGCGGGCAACTCGATGTTGCCGATCGCTGCGGGTCAGGCGCACGGGAACGCGCTTCAGGAAGCAATCATCGCCACGGGCCTGCGAACCGCGGCGGCGGCGCTGATTGCGGTAGCGATCTTGATCTTATGGGGTCTTCGGGATTTCGCTGCGGAGAAACCGGGAAATTAACGGACAACCTGACACGGCCACTATCCGGCAAAGTGTTGCACCGGCTCGGCCGCTCGCTGGGTCGGCCGCGCGCCCGCGAGCTTGATCGTTAGCGGACCAGCCTGCGGTCAGGTCACGCCGTCGCCGCGGCTTCAGCGAACTCGCGCTGGCGGCCGGTGTAGTGCGGGGTCCAGCCTGAGGTATCGATGAAGTAGCGCACCGCCTTGCAGCGGGTGCAGCCGCGCATCTCGAACCAATGCTCGGCGTTGGCCGGCACGTTGATGTAGTCACCACCGCTCACTTCCAGCAGGAACTGCCCGCCGTCCGGCTCGACGAAACCGAAGTAGCCCTGGCCGGAGAGGATGTAGCGCACCTCGTCGTCCGAGTGGGTGTGGATCTTATCGAACTTGGCGAGCATGTCGGCGAGCCCCGGGATGTCTTCATGGATCACCACCATGTCGCGCGTCTGGTAGCCCTTCTCGCGCTTCAGTTCCTCGAAGCGGTTCTGCACGAAACCGAGCAGTTCTTCCTTCTCGGCGTCGCTCAGGCTTTGCTTGTCGAGCAACTCCTGCGCGCGGCTGTTGGCCGGCGCCGGCCAGTTGCGCAGCGTGATGCCGAGGCGCGCCAGCCGGTTTTGCACAGCGGAGGGTTCTTTCAATTCCTTACCATCGGGAAAAATAATCCGGGCCATGACCGTTTCCTCCAATGCATGTATCAGCCGACTGCGGGTTTCTCGCCGCCGCGACGCGCCAGCGGCTTCGGCGCGGGCTTGGTCGGCGCTGGCCGGCTCGGCGCCGCGGGCGGGCGGGTGTCCGTCCTTCGGTCCGTAACCGCGCCTTCTCCTGTGACAGGACGAACGTGCGACGCGCGCTGAGCTTCCGATTCGGCGCGCGCCTCAGGCGCCGCGGCCGGTTGCGGTTGCGCTTCCGGTTCCGGACGTCTGACTTCGCGCTCGCGATGTTCCCGCTCCTCGCGCCGCGGTCCGCGTTCAGGCCGCCGCTCGCGCCGGCCGCCGCGATCGCGGCCGCGCTCACGCTCGCCGTGGCGGCCATGGTACTCACGCCGCGCGGACGGCTCAAGCTTGGGCAGCATTTCCGGCGTCACCGGGGCGGTCGGGATCTTGTGGCCGATGTAGGCCTCGATCTCCGGCAATCCGAAAACGTAATGCTCGCAGGCAAAGCTCACGGCGTCGCCCGAAGCGCCGGCGCGCGCGGTGCGGCCGATGCGATGCACGTAGTCCTCGGCGTTCTGCGGCAGGTCGAAGTTGAATACGTGCGAGACGTCCGGGATGTGCAGCCCGCGCGCCGCGACGTCGGTCGCCACCAGCACCGGCAGCCGGCCTTCGGTGAAATCGTGCAGGATGCGCAGGCGCTGGGTCTGCGGCACGTCGCCCGACAGCACCTCGGC
>JBLMXN010000223.1:0-4107 GCA_050257795.1 Bacteroidota bacterium | reverse complement strand
ATGGTAGGCAGAAAAACTCTGGAAGTGTGGGTCGGCCTGTTCGTGGCGGCCGGCATCGTGGCGCTGGCGATGCTCGCCTTCAAGGTCGGCAATCTCACCACGGCGGACGTGGTGGACGGCTACCGCATCACGGCGCATTTCGACAACGTCGGCGGCCTCAAGGTCAAGGCGGCGGTGACCATGGCCGGGGTGCGCATCGGGCGCGTCACCGGCATCGGTTTCGACGACAAGACCTATCAGGCCATTGTGACCATGGACATCGACGGTCGCTACAAGAATATCCCCAGCGACAGCAGTGCCAATATCCTCACCTCCGGCCTGCTGGGCGACCAGTATATCGGCATTGAACCCGGCGGCGAGGAGACCTATCTAAAGAATGGAGACAGCATCATCCATACGCAGTCGGCGCTGGTGCTGGAGAAGCTGGTGGGCCAGGTGCTGTTCAACAAGTCCACCGAAAGCGCGCCGCCGCAGAAATGACGCATCATCAGGGAGCGCCGATGAAACGAATTGTCTACGCCGTTTTGTTCCTGTTCCTGACGGTCCCGGCATTGGCGGCCGATACGCCGCCGGATCAGGTGGCGCGCGACGTCACCAATAAGATCCTGCCGCTGCTCAAGGCCAACAAGGCTGAGTACAACCGGGATCACCAGAAGCTCTACGCCATGGTGGACGAGCAGGTGCTGCCGTATTTCGATTTCCAGGCGATGTCGCGCACCGTGCTGGGGCGGTATTGGCGCCAGGCCAGCGCCGATCAGCGCCAGCGCTTTACCCAGGAATTCCGCGACCTGCTGGTGCGCACTTACGCCACGGCGCTGCTCAAGTACAACGACGAGAAAATCGTTTACCTGCCGTTCCGCATGGACCCGAGCAGCCGGATCGCGACGGTGCGCTCCGAGGTCCGTCGCACCGACGGCGGTCCGCCGGTTGCCATCACCTACAGTTTTTACCACACCGACAACGGCTGGAAAGTCTACGATCTGACGGTCGAGGGCGCGAGCCTGGTGACGACCTATCAATCCACCTACGCCGACCGCGTGCGCAAGGAGGGGCTCGACGCGCTCATCGCGAGCCTGGCGCAGGACAACAAGGCGGCCGCGACCGGCAAGAACGCGTCGGACGGCACCAAGGCGAGCGGCCCGAAGTGACCGGCAACGGATTTGCAGCACGTGACAACGGCGAGTTCGAGCTGTCCGGCCAGATGACGTTTCAAACGGTGCCGCAATTTCTGGCGCGCACCGATGAGTGGCTGCAAAACGGCACCAAGACCGTCACCATCGACATGCAGGGCGTGACGCTCGCCGACAGCGCCGGCCTGGCGCTGATGCTGGAATGGCTGCAACACGCGCGCGCCGCCGGCCGCGAACTGGTCTTCACCAATCTCCCGGAGCAGGTGCAGCAGCTCATCCACGTCAGCGGCCTGCAGCAGGTCTTCCCGCTGCGCTGAACCAGGTTCATCTTCGTGAGCGCTGCGATCGCGATCGCCGGACTGCACAAGCGTTATCCCCGGGTGCACGCCCTCAACGGCATCGATCTGACGATCGAGCGCGGCGAATTCTTCGGCCTGCTCGGGCCGAACGGCGCCGGCAAATCCACCCTCATCAACATCGTCGCCGGCCTGACCCGCTTCAGCGAGGGCCGCGTGAGCGTGCTCGGCCACGACGTGGTCACGGATTACCGCCGCGCGCGCCGACTCATCGGCGTGGTGCCGCAGGAACTGACCTACGATCCGTTTTTCAACGTGCGCGAGGTGTTGCGCATCCAGGCGGGCTATTTCGGCCTGGGACGGGAAAACGAGGCCTGGATCGACGAGCTGCTGGACGCCCTGATGCTCACGGACAAGGCCGGCGCCAACATGCGCGCGCTCTCGGGCGGCATGAAGCGGCGCGTCATGATCGCCCAGGCCCTGGCGCACAAGCCCGAGGTGGTGGTGCTGGACGAGCCCACCGCCGGCGTGGACGTCGAGCAGCGCAAGCAGCTGTGGGTTTTCATCCGGCGCCTGCACCGCGAGGGGCACACCATCGTGCTGACCACGCATTACCTCGAGGAAGCCCAGGCGCTGTGCGAGCGCATCGCCATCCTCAACCGCGGCGAACTGGTGGCGCTCGATTCGAAACACGCGTTGATGGCGCGCGGCATCGGACGCATGCGCCGGCTGTGCCTCACGACCGCGGAGCCGCTGCGCGCGCTGCCCGAGGCGCTGACGCCAAAGTTGCGCCGGCAGGAGGGCAATCAGCTGGAGCTGCAGCTCGACAAGGAAACCGATTCCATCATCGCGGTGGTCGACGCGCTGCGCGCGCACGGCGCCGTGATCACCGATCTCAGCACCGAAAGCGCCGATCTGGAGGACGTGTTCGTGGAGCTCACGCACAGGAATCCGCGATGAATCCGACGGGTTTCTACACGCTGTTCTACAAGGAGGTGCTGCGCTTCGGCAAGGTGCTGCTGCAGACGCTGATCGCGCCCATCATCACCGCGCTGCTGTACCTGCTGGTGTTCGCGCACGTGCTGGCGGGACGCGTCGAGGTGTTCCCCGGCGTGGTCTACACCGCGTTCCTGGTGCCGGGCCTGGTGATGATGTCGGTCATCCAGAACGCCTTCGCCAACAGCTCCTCCAGCCTGATCCAGTCGAAGCTCACCGGCAACCTGGTCTTCATCCTGCTCACGCCGCTGTCGCACCTGGAGTTTTTCCTGGCCTTCGTCGTGGCGGCGGCGGTGCGCGGGATGCTGGTGGGCGCCGGGATTTATCTCGTCTCCGTGTTTTTCGTCACGGTTCCGGTGCAACACCCGATTTTCATTATCGCGTTCGTGGCCCTGAGCAGCTGCGTGCTCGGGGCGCTGGGCCTGATCGCCGGCATCTGGGCCGAGAAATTCGATCAGCTCGCCGGATTCCAGAATTTCATCATCCTGCCGCTGTCGTTCCTGTCCGGGGTGTTTTATTCGATACACTCGCTGCCGGCCTTCTGGCAGCACCTGTCGCGGTTCAATCCGTTCTTCTACATGATTGACGGTTTCCGTTACGGCTTCTTCGGCGTCTCCGACATCGCCCCGTCGTTCAGCCTGCTGGTCGTGCTCGCGGCCCTGGCCGCGCTGACCGGCGTCACCCTGCTGATGCTGAAGACCGGCTACAAGCTGCGCGACTGAAGCTGGATTTTATGAGCCTGTCAGAATGAAATTGATCGCCAGGACGCCACGGTCCCAGCCATCCATGGCGCGACGTCCCGACTTCGATATGCCCCAGCCCGCACTTCCGTGTGCGGGCGCTCGCCGGGACGAAGACACGTTAAGTGTCTTCGTCCGTTTCCGGCTCGCCCTGGCGGCCCTGGCGCCCTGGCGTTCATGATCATTAATGTATTTGTTAGGCACTCTTCGTATCCCCAAAGGGCATATCTCTTGAAATGGCCCGTGATGTCCTCATAATTGGACGAGGTGCAGAATGATGCAGCCGGAAGACATCAAGCAGATGATCGAGCGGGGACTGCCGGGCGCGCAAGTCGCGGTCACCGGCGACGGCCATCATTTTGAGGCGCAGGTGGTTACCCGCGAATTCGCCGGCAAGAACATGATCCAGCGGCACCAGATGGTGTACCGCACGCTAGGCGGCAAGATGGGCAACGAGATCCACGCCCTGTCGCTGCGCACCCTGGCCCCGGGCGAGTGACCGCGGCGAGACCCGGTTTCGTTGTCGAATATATCGAGAGGTTTGGCATGAACATCATGAACATACAGGATCGCATCCGCCAGCAGTTGACCACGGACAAGATCGTCCTCTACATGAAGGGCACGCCCCAGTTTCCCCAGTGCGGGTTTTCCGCCAAGGCATCGCAGCTGCTTGGCGCCTGCGGGGCCAAATACGCGAGCTACGACGTGTTGTCGGACCCGGATATCCGCCAGGGCCTGAAGGAGTATTCCAACTGGCCGACCTTCCCCCAGCTGTACATCAACGGCGAACTGGTCGGGGGCTGTGATATCATGACCGAGCTGTACCAGAAGGGCGAACTGCAGAAGCTGGTCGCCAAGGCCATGACTTGAGCCTCGGCGTCATCGACCGGACAAAGCCGCCTTCTGGCGGCTTTTGTTTTTAATGAAGCAATTTCTGATTTCGAA
>JBLMXN010000222.1:0-7855 GCA_050257795.1 Bacteroidota bacterium | reverse complement strand
CAGGCCGAGCCGGTTCCCGGCCCGACCACGGAAGCGCTCGGCGAGATCGCGAAAGAACTGTCGGTGGTGATCGTCGGCTCGCTGTTCGAACGGCGCGCGCCCGGGGTACACCATAATACCGCGGTGGTGCTGGATTCCGACGGCGGCCTGCGCGGCACCTACCGCAAGATGCACATTCCGGACGATCCCGGTTATCACGAAAAATTCTATTTCACGCCCGGCGACCAGGGTTTCGCGCCGATCGCGACCTCGGTCGGCACGCTCGGGGTGCTGGTGTGCTGGGACCAGTGGTACCCGGAAGCGGCGCGCCTGATGGCGATGCACGGCGCCGAGATCCTGCTCTACCCCACCGCCATCGGCTGGGACCCGCGCGACGACGCGGCGGAGAAAAACCGCCAGCGCGAGGCCTGGATCACGATCCAGCGCGCCCATGCCATCGCCAACGGCCTGCCGCTCCTGACCTGCAACCGCATCGGGACCGAGCCCGATCCCAGCGGCCGTTCCAGCGGCATCCAGTTCTGGGGTTCGAGCTTCATCGCCGGACCGCAAGGTGAATTCATCGCGCAGGCCTCCGCCGACAAACCCGAAGTGCTGGTGGCCGATGTCAGCCGCCGGCGCACCGAGGACGTGCGCCGCATCTGGCCGTTCTTCCGCGACCGGCGCATCGACGCCTACCAGGACCTGGTCAAGCGCTACGGAAAATAATTCAATGTAGGGCGGGTAAGGCGATTTTCGCTGTAACCCGCCGTAATGATTCCGGCGGGTTACGCCGCTGCGCGGCTAACCTGCCCTACCTTTTAATCTCCCATGGCCAAACCGATCCTGCTCAAATCCGCCGCCGAATTGCTGCAACGCATTCTCGACGAAAAACAACCGGCCGACCGGCAGATGGATTCCTATTTCCGCGCGCACGCCAAGTTGGGCGGGCGCGACCGCGGCTTCGTGGCCGAAACCGTGTATGGCTGCCTGCGGCAACGCCGGCTGCTCGAACATGTCGCCGACCGCAGCGATTCCGCCAGCCTGGTGGCCGCGTTTCTGCTGACCGAGGGCCACAGCGCCCGCGCCCTCGAAGAAGCGGGCTATCGCAGCGACGCGCGCGCCATGGCGGAACGCCTGCGCGCGCTCGACCGCGCCAGCCTGCCGTTCGCGGTGCGCGCCAATCTGCCGGACTGGCTCGCCGAACGCCTGCGCGCGCAGTTCGGCGACGCCGAAGCCGAGGCCCTGGCGCAGTCGCTCAACCACCCCGCGCCGGTCGACCTGCGCGTCAATACCATCAAGGCCGAGCGCGACGCGGTGCAGGCGCGGCTGGCGCGGGACGGCTTCGTATGCGAACCCACGCCCTATTCGCCCGCGGGCCTGCGACGCGCGGACCGCGCGCCGCTGTTCCACACGAGCTGCTTCAAGGAAGGGTTATTCGAGGTGCAGGACGAAGGCAGTCAATTGCTGTCGGTGCTGTTGGAGCCGCGGCGGCAAGAAATGGTGGTGGACTTCTGCGCCGGCGCTGGCGGCAAGACGCTGCACCTGGGCGCGCTCATGGCCAACACCGGGACCGTCTATGCCTTCGACGTTTCGCCACGCCGGCTGGAGCGCCTGAAACCGCGCCTGAAGCGCGCCGGCCTCGACAACGTGCGCGCGGTGGCCATCGCCCACGAGCGCGACGCGCGCGTGCAGCGCCTGCACGGCAAGATCGACCGCGTGCTGGTGGACGCGCCCTGTTCCGGCACCGGCACCCTGCGGCGCAATCCCGACATCAAATGGCGCGCAATTGATCTGGCGGAACTGACCGCGGCGCAGCGGCGCATCCTCGCGGCGGCGGCCGAACTGGTGAAGCCCGGCGGGCGGCTGGTGTACGCCACCTGCAGCCTGCTGCGCGAGGAAAACGAGGACATCGTCGAGGAATTTCTCCGCGCGCACGCGGAATTTCATGTCGTTCCGGTGAATGAGATTCTGGAGCGGCGGCACATCGTGTTGTCGCTGGGCTCACCTCGTCCCTCCCCCGCCCTCACCCTCATTCCCTCTCCCGCTTCGCAGGAGAGGGAGGCGAGCCGTGGCGCGCACGGCGCGCGTTCTTTCACTTTGGCGGAGGGTGAGTCGGAAGCTTCGCCCTTGCATGGTCGGGCGCTGCGGCTGCTGACCCACCGTCACCACACCGACGCTTTCTACGCCGTGGCGCTGGAGCGCCAGGCCAAGCCGGCCTGACGTCGTTCCACGCCGGTTCGCCGGACCTATTTCTTGTGCTCCAACGCGCGCCGGCGGTGAAGCAGCAACGTGATCAGCCAGATAAGAATTCCCAGCGCCGCCAGAGCAAGCAGCACGTACATTTGATAGCGCTGGAAGTTGTCCAGAAACAAATTGAAGGCCTCGCCGAAGAGATAGCCCGCATAACCAAACGAGAACGCCCAGATGACTGCGCCGATCAGGTTAAGCGTGAAAAACCGCGTGCGCGAAATTCGCGCTGATCCAACCACAAAGGGCGTCACGTTGCGAAAACCGTAGAAGAAGCGGAAGGTAAGAATCAAGAGATTCTTGTGGCGGTGCAGGTGCTTGTAGACTTTTTCCGCGCCCTCCTGCCACGAAAGACGGCGCGCGATGATCTTCGGCCCGAAGTGCCGGCCAATGTAAAAGTACAGCTGGTCGCCGCTGAAACTGCCGGCGAACGCGGAGGCGATCACCAGCGGCAGATCGAGATAACCCATGTGCGCGGCGAAGCCGCCCAGGATCAGGATCGTCTCGCCTTCGAGAAAGGTTCCGATCAGGATCGCAAAATAGCCGTACTGCCTGATCAGTTCGGTCAGCGTCTCAAGCGACATGGGCGATCAACAGCAAGCCACGGCCTCCGGGCCTGAGCCAACGCGATAAGGTAAAAGGCCCCGTCGTCGACGGGGCCTTCGGGATCGGCAAGTTTTTGTGCTGTCCTTCTTTGAAACTTAGCGGGGAACGACCCGAGTGGCCTGTTTGCCCTTCGGTCCCTGCGTATGCTCGAACTCGACCTGCTGCCCCTCGTTCAGGGTCTTGTAGCCATCCGCCTCTATGGTGGAAAAATGCACAAACACATCCTCGCTGCCGTCGCTGGGGGTGATGAAGCCGTAACCCTTCGCGTTGTTGAACCACTTCACAGTACCGGTCTGCATATGAACCTCTTTATATTTTGTATGGTGAAAACCGCCCTACGGTCGACTGCCTCCCGCCCCGGGCGTGAAAAACATCCTACGTGAAGTCCCCAGTTCTGACAATTGCGCCTGGAGCGGCAATTGGACGGGTTTTAGCCCGCCCCGCAGGGGCGAGCCACAGGGGTGAGGCGAATCACAATTCCATCGGACGGCGGTGGTGCGGACCCTAATATTCCTCATGCCCACCGGAGCGCAGGCGTTTCCGCGCGGAATGGCGCTTCTTGGACGTCAGCCGCCGTTCCTTGACCGAACGGCTGATGCGGGTTGGCTTGCGCGGCTTGGGCACGCGATTGAGCTGGCGCAGCCTGTGGATCAGCCGCTCGAATGCGATCTCGCGGTTGCGAATCTGGGAGCGGGTGTCGGAGGCCGTCACCACCACCCCCGACGGCAGGTGGGTCAGGCGCACCGCCGATTCGGTGCGGTTGACGTGCTGCCCGCCCGGCCCCTGGGAGCGGTAGGTATCGAGGCGCACCTCGCGTTCGAGGAGGTGCCGGTTCAGCGTGTACGGTGGCTTGGAAGTGGTCATGGTTCTTGTCCGTGGGCGGTTGCCGGCGATCCGGGCCGCGACGCGGCGGGGAAACGTGTTTTTCCCCTCGCCCTTGCTAAAATACGCGCCCGCAGCCGTCCCGACAATAGACCAAAGGCCAGCCGATGATCGTCATCCTCAAATCCGACCTCACCGACAAGAGTCCGGAGTACCGTCACATCCTGGAGTTCCTGAGCCACAAGCCGAACATCCGCACGCGCATCCACCAGGAGATCGGCACGCAGCAGACGCTGACCGAGATCTATCTGATCGGCGACACCGCCTCGCTCGACAAGGCCGAGATCGAGAGCCTCGCCGGCGTCGAGCGCGTGGTGCGCGTGTCGGAGGAATACCGCATCCTCGGGCGCCACAAGGACGACCGCCGCGCCACCGGCTTCGAGTACAACGGCGTGCAATTCAGCCAGGACAACCTGAACGTGTTCGCCGGCCTGTGCGCGGTGGACAACCCTACGCACGTGGAGATGATGCTCAAGGCGCTCAAGCAACACGGCCTGGTGTGCACGCGCATGGGCGCGTACAAGCCGCGCACCAATCCGTACTCGTTCCAGGGCCACGGCAAGTCGTGCCTGCCGTGGGTGTTCGAGCTCGCCGGCAAGTACGGCATCAAGGTGATCGCGATGGAGATCACCCACGACTCGCATCTCGACGAGGTCCGCGAGGCGCTCGAAAAAACCGGCAAGCCCACCGGTGTGATGATCCAGATCGGCACGCGCAACACCCAGAACTTCGAGCTACTGAAGATCGTCGGGCGCCAGCGCGAGCTGCCGGTGCTGCTGAAGCGCGGCTTCGGCATCACGCTCGAGGAATCGCTGAACGCCGCCGAGTACCTGGCGAGCGAGGGCAACCGCAACATCGTCTTCGGGCTGCGCGGCATGAAAACCAACATGGGCGACCCGCACCGCAACTTCGTCGACTTCGCGCACGTGCCGGTGGTCAAACGCCTGACGCGCATGCCGGTATGCGTCGATCCGTCGCACTCGGTCGGCTCGCGCGACAAATCGCCCGACGGCATCCTCGACATCATGCACGTCACCGCGCAGGGCGTGATCGCCGGCGCCAACATGATCCTGGTGGACTTTCACCCGGTGCCGGCCAAGGCGCTGGTGGACGGGCCGCAGGCGCTGACGCTGGAAGAGTTGCCCTACTTTCTCGAAGACGTCGCGATCGCGCGCGAGGCGTATGAGAAGCGCCGGGCGCTCACGCAGCGGTTTCTGAAAAAGTAAATTAGAAAAATCGACGATCGTGCATGAAGATCAGGGCCAATGACAAGGGCATTCAGAAACGACATTTCCTTACTGGTTATCGTGTTGGCTGCTTCAGCAACCACCTTGGCGGCAGAGGTTCATAAATGGACTGATTCAGAAGGCAGGGTCCACTATGGCGACGCACCGGTGGGTCATGAATCAGCGATTGTGCCAATCGAGAAGGCACCACCTCCTGATAAATTCCTGGAAGAACGGCGCCAAGAACAGGATGAATATGTTGAATCGCTTGAACGAGAAAGAGCCGCGCGAAAACTGGACAAGGAGCTTCGGAAAAAGTTTGAGGACATGAAGGACGCCTTGCGTGGTGGCCCAGCGCGGAGATAGTTGTACAGATCAATAACTGCCGTGAAATTGAACGAACCCGGATTTACTAATTGATTCGTTGGGGGGCATTTCACTCACCCTAACCTCCCATGCTCAGGCGGCGCTCTGCCGGTCGACGTCCGAACCCCCGATATTCCGCGGGCATCTCGCGGTAAAGTCGGGAGCCTCGAGCATTCGCAGACAGAAGAGAAGGTCTCGCACCAAACCGGGGTGGGTCCTGTGCAATCTCACCGGAAAGACGAAGCACGAAGTGTCCGGGCACTGACGAGAGGTTCCGCAGGGATGCGCTTGCGCCTCGCCTCTCCAACGCGCGGCGATAATGCACATCAGCCGGTCTAGCCAATAAATAGAGACAAAGCTTAAAAGACCCTTAACAGGCTTTCCCAATAATTCCACCTCTGACTGGAATTGATAAAAAACTGGAATTGAACTCAACAAGGATTAGTCGGATAGATAACTGCGCTGCGGTTTTCAGCGACAGTCGAAAACGTGTCAAGTTTCCGCGAATTGTTGAGCATCACTTCTTTCCAAAAACAACGAAACATCATGGAGGCGTTATGAAAAAACTGGTCACTGGTTGTGCGGTTCTGCTGGCGGTATCAATGGGCTGGGAAGTTCACGATGTAGCCGCGCAGGATGCCCCAAAGGAAAACAAGGGACTCAAAACGGGCAAGACCGAAATCGTTGACCTGGGGCCCGAGATCGCGGGCATGGAGGGTCGGCAATTGCGGCTGCGGGTGCTTACGATTGAGCCGGGTGGTCACATAGGTATCCATAGTCACAAGGACCGGCCCTCCGTGGCCTACTTCCTACAGGGGTCAGATACAGTGATTTATGCCGATGGTACTGAAAAGCATTTCAAGGCGGGTGACACCACATCGGCGAACAAGGACACGACGCATTGGCACCGCAACGATGGAAAGGAGCCTGTCGTCCTGGTTATTACGGATGTCTTTCATCCCGCGAAGTGAGACGGTAATGATGGGTTAGGCTTTCGCAAGTTGCATCGTACATCGCGTGGCAAACAGAAATTCTTCCCGCACAACACGATTCGTTCGCTACTGCACAGATCCCACATCGGTGGGGTCTGTCGTTTGTGGGGGCAAGACCCGCATGAGAGGCGGGAAATTTTTTGGACCCCGACTACATCCTACAGTCCGATTATGGTCGATAACGGCCCCCCGCCTCCATCCTCTAGCAGCCGTTTGCAGAGGATTCCAACTACCAACTTTTAATACGCTTAATACGCTGCGCCATAGATCACATCCAGCATCACACGCGTTCTCCCGTCCATCAGAACTATGTCCTGGCCCACACGCACGCGGATGTAGGAAGACGGCAACCGTGACAGTCTGCGGTCGAGATCGTGCGGCAGCGGTTCGTACTGCAATCCGGGCGGGAGTTTCTGGCGCTTGGCCAGTCCCGGCGGGAGATCGCCGCGGCGTTTCGCCAGGCCCGGTGGCAGGCCCTTACCGTGTTTTCTGGATTCTTGATAATAGTAGTCGTGAATCAGCGTGCGATCGTGATCGTTGAAGCGCACGTCGACCATGCCGGTGTCGTCCCTGATCACCACCCGGCCGGAGGTGGCGGCATAGGACGCGCAGCCACCCAGCATCAACGCCGTCAACAAAAATAAAAAGTATTTGTACATGATCGCTCCCTCGAATGCCGATAAACCCAAGTATAGATAAGGCTCTCTGACCTAGGCGGCTACTTCTTCCCCGGATAATGCCGCAGCGTCTTGCCGACGTAGAGCTGGCGCGGGCGGTCGATGCCGTGCGACTCCTCCTGCAATTCCAGCCAGTGGCTGACCCAGCCGGCGGTGCGCGCCACGGCGAACACGGCGGTGAACATGTTCATCGGGAAACCCATGGCGCGCAGCAGGATGCCGGAATAGAAATCCACGTTCGGGTACAGTTTGCGCTCGATGAAGTACTCGTCCTTGAGTGCGATCTCCTCGAGGTGCATGGCGATGTCGAGCAGCGGGTCGTCCTTGCCGAGGTGCGCCAGTACCTTCTTCGCCTGCGCCTGGATCACGCGCGAGCGCGGGTCGAAGTTCTTGTAGATGCGGTGGCCGAAGCCCATCAGCCGGAATGAGTCGTTCTTGTCCTTGGCGCGCGTGATCGCCTTGGGGATGTTGTCCACGCTGCCGATCTCCATCAGCATCTTGAGCACTGCCTCGTTGGCGCCGCCGTGCGCCGGGCCCCACAGGCTGGCGATACCGGCGGCGATGCAGGCGAACGGGTTGGCGCCGCTCGACGCCGCGAGCCGCACGGTCGAGGTCGAAGCGTTCTGCTCGTGATCGGCGTGCAGCATGAAGATTACATCCAGTGCCCGCGCCAGCACCGGATCCACGACATATTCGGCAACCGGGGAACCGAACATCATCTGCAGGAAATTCGCGGCGTAGTCGAGCCGGTTGTTCGGGTAGCGCATCGGCCGGCCGATGGAATAGGTATAGCTGGCGGCGGCCAGCATCGGCATCTTGGCGATCAGGCGGGTGGCGGCGAGCTGGCGGTCGTTGGCGTCGCGGATGTTCATGACGTCGT
>JBLMXN010000221.1:0-8927 GCA_050257795.1 Bacteroidota bacterium | reverse complement strand
ACCTTCGAGCAGTTCATGGCCGACCAGCACTCGCGCGCCAACATCTATCGCAAGATGCAGGACGAGAGGATCGGCGCCCTGGTCAAGGAACTCCGGGGCAAAGCCAAGATCACAGTAAACTAAACTGGGACGGTTGATGGCGGCCCATCCCGTCATGGGCGGGATGGGCTTTTTATTGTCTACTATCTTCTCCGGCATGATGCATCGTTTCATCAAAATGGCGCTGATAACGCTGGGCGCGCTGGCAACGCTGCTGTGCGGCACGATCAGCATTGCGCAGACCAATCTTGAGACACGATCCGTGCCGCTGGCGGACAACATCAAAGTCGGCGATCGCGTCGATCGCGTCCGCTTCCTCGGCATGCTGCAGCTGCCGAACCCGACCGTGGACGGGATGCGGTTTTCCCAGCTCTCCGGTCTGGCCTGGGATGACGACGACGGGATTCTGTACGCCCTGTCCGACAAGGGTTTTCTTTTTCATCTGCAACCGATTTTCCAGAACGGCGCGTTGGCCGGACTCAAGCTGCTCAAGGCGGTGCATCTGCGCGAGCTTGGCAGCGACAAACCACTGCGCTGGGGCCGCGCAGATTCCGAAGGGCTGGAGGTCTTGCGCGGACGCAATGGGCGCAAGGGTGACGCGGAACTGCTGATCAGCTTCGAACGCTTTCCACGGATCGTGCGCTACCGTCCCGACGGTTACGCCATCGACGAATACCCCCTGCCCGCGCCGCTCAATAACGCCAAGATCTACCAGAATCCCAACAAGATGCTCGAATCGGTCTGTCAGGATCCCCGGCTCGGCATCCTGACGGCAGCGGAATTGCCGCTCAAAGGTGAGCACGCGGGTTACACGCATATCTTCAGCCTCGGCGGCAAATCCTGGCTTTACCCGTTGCCCACGCGGAATCGCATTACCGACATGGATTGCCTGGGACGCGAACGGGTCATGCTGCTGGAAAGCAATATTGAAAATACCCTTGGGCGCCTCACCGTTTCGCTGAAGATCGCCACGCTGCCGGAGATCCCCTCGCCCGCCGAACCGGTCCCGGTCGAAACCCTGGTGACTTTCGATACTGAAAAGGGCCAGCAGATCGACAACTTCGAAGGCCTGGCGCATCACCGCGGCAACCGCTTTTTCATGGTGAGCGACGACAACGACCTGTTCATCCAGCGGTCGCTGCTGATGTACTTCGAGGTATTGGATCGCTAGCGATTCGTAGAAAATGTCCGGAAATACCTGAATCCGTCATTCCGGCGCAAGCCGGACAAAATCGCCGGGAGCGAGAAGTGGCGCAGGGATGCGCCAGTTACGGAGCTAAGGATGCAATTTGAACAGCCGAAGGCTGGCCCCGAAGGGGCGGAATACAGGGATGTATTCCGTAATCCAGCGTATTACTGATTTCATTCTTTTTAATTCCTGGACCCCGGCTTTCGCCGGGGTGACAAACTTTGTTTGACAAACGTGATTTGCGTCAGCGCGTGAGGTAGATCTTGAGCGCTACGGCGTTGTTGTGTTTCTCGTCGCGCGCCCCGAAAAGCAGCGTCACCTTCCCCTGTTTCACCAGTGACCGTATCTGTTTTACGCCATCCGCATTGCCTTTCAGTTCCCGGAAATAGCGTTTCTTGAATTCTGCCCACTTTTCCGGATCGTGCGCGAACCATTTGCGCAGCGGCGCACTCGGCGCGACGTCTTTGATCCAATAATCCACTTGCGCGGATTTCTTGTTCACGCCGCGCGGCCACAGGCGATCCACCAGCACGCGGCAACCGTCGCGCTTCTCGGGAACGTCGTAAACACGTTTGAGAGCGATTTTCATGAATCCTCCGCGATTCGATCCAGCATCAAACTGAAAATCCGAGAATGACGAGACCGCAGGTAATTAGAACGATGGCGCCGAGCCGGGTTCCCCAGTGCTCGCGCTCGCCGAACGCGAACATCGAAAGCAAACCGGCCAGCACGATGCCGGCATTGGTGAAGGCCACGGCGTACGCCGCCGACAGATACTGCATCGCATAGATCACCAGGCCATAGGCATTGCCGATGCAGAGTCCGGCCGGCAGCCAGCGCAGAATCGGCGGCCGGCTCGGCGGTCGCCAGCGGCCGAGGTGCAGGCGTTGCTCGATGCTGAGCGCGGTGAATGAGGCGATCAGGTCGAAACTCACCAAGCCGAGCTGCGTGCCGTAAGTCGGCAGGCTCGCGACCGCGAACTTGTTGCTGAGGGAATAGACGCTGGTGGCGAACGCGGCGGTCACGGCCAGCAGCAGCACGAAGCGTCGCTCGCCATGCCAGGCGCTGGACGCCATCACCAGTAAACCACCAACCGAAACCAGGATGCCGATCCATCCCATCCCCGGGATGATCTCGCCGAACAACAGGCTGCTCCACAGCGCGATCAGCAAGGGCGAGCTGCGCGCGATCGGATACACCAGCGCCACCGGCGCGCGCCGATAGGCCGCGCCGAGCACGATAAAATAAACACCATTGCTGAGGGCGGAGGTAACCAGCAGGCCGGCGAGGCGCCACGACCAGTGGGCCTGGGTCGCCAGTTCATACAACGACCACGGGCCGAGGACCACGAGATAACCGAGCACGGCCCACCACAGAAACCGGCTGTCGGGATGGCTCGCCCGCGCCAGAAGGTTCCAGGCGACATGCATCAGCACCGCCGCCGTCAATACCAGCGCCGCGACGGTCACGCGGGAGATCCGGCGTGCGCGGGGAGCACGATTTTCACCGGGAGAGGAACATGTACAATAAGAGCCGCATCTAATTGAAGATAATAGCCGGACGCGAACATGACGAACAACTTCAAATCACCCATTCGCCCGCTGTGTCTCGGCGGGTTTCTCGTGAGCGCCGGGTTAATGGCCGCGGCGCTCTATTTCCAGTACGTGCAGCAGCTCGAACCCTGCCCGCTGTGCATCGTGCAGCGCTGGTTCGTGATCGCGGTCGGATTGGTTTTACTCGCGGGCGCGCTGCACAATCCGCGCGCCTGGGGACAGCGGGTGTATGGGGTGTTCACGATATTGTTCGCCGGTTTGGGCGCCGCCGTGGCCGCGCGCCACGTGTGGATCCAGAACCTGCCGCCGTTTCAGCAGCCCGGCTGCGGCGCCGACCTCGACACCATGCTGAGCAGCTTCCCCCTGCTCAAGACCGCCGCGCTCGTGTGGGCCGGCACCAGCGATTGCGCCACCGTCACCTGGCGCTTCCTCGGATTCAGCATGCCGGCGTGGGTGCTGGCGTTCTTTGTGGGATTCATTGTGCTGGGATTGGTACTGATTTTCACAAAAGGATCATCCCGGGCCTAAATTCGTGTGCAGGTTGGGGTGAGCGCAGCGAACCCCAACACATCCGGCCCTCAAGACATCTACCTCGGTCTCGTTGGGGTTCATTTCATTCACCCCAAGCTACGGGCTAACGTTCGAGCTCGGCCGCCGAAGGTGGTCGGGTGCAACGAACGTTTGGGCGTCGAGTTCCTTGATACATGGATCTCAAGCGGCTACCCCAAAAAGGGCGCCAACTCCAGCGGTCAATGCCATTGCCAACGCCCCCCAAAAAGTGACGCGCATGACAGACGTAATCACGGGTGCGCCTCCTGCGCGTGCAGCCAGGAAGCCCAGCAGCGCAAGAAAGAAGAGTGAGCTACCTGCGACACCCCACATAAGCGCAGAAACCGGAAGCAAGAGCACCATCAGAAGCGGCAGGATCGCGCCCACGGCAAACGTACCCGCCGAAGCTAATGCTGCCTGCACGGGTTTTGCAGCCAATGTGTCGGATATGCCCAGTTCATCTCGTCCATGTGCGGCCAGTGCGTCATGCTGCGTTAACTGGGTGGCAACTTCTGAGGCCAGTGCCTTGTCCAGGCCACGCTTAACGTAAATGGCCGCCAGCTCTGCGTGTTCCTGTTGGGGGTTCGCAGCCAGCTCTTCGCTCTCCCGAACCAGATCCGCGCTTTCCGTATCGGCTTGTGAACTGACCGAGACATATTCGCCAGCAGCCATCGACATGGCGCCAGCAACAAGGCCGGCAACGCCGGCAACCAGAATACTCTGAGTACTGGCGCCTGCTGCCGCGACGCCTAGGACAAGGCTCGCGGTAGAAACGATGCCGTCGTTCGCACCAAGAACTGCGGCGCGGAGCCAGCCTGTTCGGTGTGTTCTGTGCCTTTCACCGTGTCTCATAGCGTCCACCGTGTAATGGGGAGTTCATTGCGACGTCTAACGTCCAAACTCAGCGGCGCGTGGCTTCTCGCGCGTCCGCTGGGGTGCGATGTTGCGCTGTCCATCGGCGGTTCTGTTCCTACTCCGTTGCACCTGCCTCTCTGAGCAGTCGGACAACATCGGTCTTTTTGGCGTTCCTTGCCCACACTAGGGCCGTCTCGCCCCGCGAATCCTTGGCGTCCACGTTGGCATGGTGAGCAAGCAGCATCCTGACGATCTCAACATGCCCCTTGCCAGCAGCCCATATCAACGCAGTGTGTCCTTGATCATCGCTTGCGTTTGGATCAGCGCCATGTTCAAGCAGCGCACTGACGATGGCTGTATGGCCGTTCAGTGCCGCCTGCATCAGGGCTGTCACGCCACCGGTCGGCTTCGCGTTTACGTTTGCCCCATGTGCCAGCAAGAGGTTGACGAACTCGAGATTGCCGTTTCGAGCTACCTCCATGAGCGCTGTTCTGCCATAGATGTTCGCGGCATTCACGTTCGCGCCCTTGGCAATCAACGCCCTGGCGATGCCAGCATCGCCCGTGCCCGTACCGCCCCACGTGGAAGCCATGAGGGCAGTCAGTCCGTCCCGGTTTGACGCGTTCACATCCGCCCCCGCCTGGAGCAAGGATTGCACTTTGGAAGAGTTTCCATCCCACGCCGCCTGGATCAATGCGGTATTGCCGGCTGGTTGGGCAATGCACGCCGACAGCATCGCAAAGAGGGCGGCTGCGGCACTGGTGCACAGAGCGCGGAATCGAGCGGAAATGGTCATTTTTCTCATGTCCAACGTTCCGGCTGTGCGGCACCGGCCATGGAAGTTTCACGAAACATGCTGCGCTTTCCCCAGCGTCCGCACGAGCCGGTTGTTATGTTGCACTTTGTTCCTCTCGGTACTGCCTGTTGGCCTCTTTAATGAGTGACACCACACAGTAAACAAAGAAGCCGAAGAAGAGACAAGCCAGGGCCAAAGCACTGTATGCCCAAAGGGCAGCACGTTCTGGCGGCCAACGCTCCGGCGCTGCGGCACTAAGCCAAGCATAGAAATGAAGCTTGTGCCGGCATAACCGGCGGCAAGCAGCGATACAACCCAACCCGGCCACAACAATATTTTTCTTCGTTTCGTCATGCTGCAACATGACTCGAATTCGACCGCCCAAAAGCTGCGCTAAACGGAGCTTTTAGGAGTTACTAAAATCGGATGTCTTACGGATCATGTTGTTAGCGTTTTTTGTTACTTCAGAATAATCAGAAAATATATTATTCAACCTACACGAAACCTATTTCCCGATCAATTTGAGAAATTCCTTTTCGTTTAATATCGTAATTTCCAGCGCCTTCGCCTTGTCGGCCTTCGAGCCCGGCTCCTCGCCGACGATGACGTAATCGGTTTTCTTCGACACGCTGTCGGTGACCTTGGCGCCAAGTTCCTGGAGTTTGCGCCGGGCTTCGTCGCGGCTCATGGAAGCGAGACCGCCGGTTAAAACAAAAATCTTGCCGGCCAGCGGCGAATCCATCTTCACGCGCGTCGGCTTGGGCCAGTGAATGCCGGCTTTGATGAGCGCGCGGATGACTTCGCGGTTGTGTTTCTCGTGAAAGAATTTGTAGATGTCCTCGGCCATGGCCGGGCCAATGCCGTGGATCTGCTCCAGCGTCTCGCGCTTGGCATCCATGATCTCGTCGATCGCACCGAAATGATCGGCCAGCAGTTGCGCCGTGGCCTCGCCCACCTGCGGGACTCCGAGCGCATGCAGGAAGCGCGCGAGCGTGGTGTTCTTGCTCTTCTCGATCTGGTCCAGCAGGTTCTGCGCCGATTTTTCGGCCATGCGCTCCAGGTCAGCCAAGACGTCTTTCTTCAGCCGGTAGAGATCAGCCACGGTTTTCACCAGGCCCTTGTCCACCAGCTGCTGCACCAGCTTGTCGCCGAGGCCTTCGATGTCCATGGCGTGGCGCGAGGCGAAGTGCAGCAGCGCGCCCATGCGCTGGGCGGAACACACCAGCCCACCCATGCAGCGGTGCGCGGCTTCTTCCTCCTCGCGAATGACTTCCGAGCCACACACCGGGCATTTCTTCGGCATGTGCCATGGTTTCGTTCCGCGCGGCCGCTTTTCTCTTATGACCGCCACGACTTCGGGAATGACGTCGCCGGCGCGCCGCACCACCACGGTGTCGCCGACGCGCACGTCCTTGCGCTCGACTTCGTCCTGGTTATGCAGCGTCGCGTGCGTGACGGTGACGCCGCTCACCTGCACCGGCTTCAGCACCGCCACCGGCGTGATCACGCCGGTGCGGCCGACCGAGGCCATGATATCCTCGACGACCGTATTCTCTTCATGCGCCGGGAACTTGTGCGCGACCGCCCAACGCGGCGCGCGCGCGGTGAAACCCAGACGGTCGCGCGCAGAGAGATCGTCGACCTTGTACACCACGCCGTCGATCTCGAACGGCAGTTTGTCGCGCTTGGCGAGAATCTCCTGGTGGTACTTGAGGCATCCGTCCGCACCATGCACCACGCGGAAGAATTCGGTCGCGCGGAAGCCCCAGTCCTTGAGGTTCTTGACGACTTCCGAGTAGCGCCGCGCCACCGGTTCTGAGGTCTCGCCCAGGCCCCACGGGAAAAAACTCAGCGGGCGCGAGGCGGTGACGCGCGGGTCGAGCTGGCGCAGGCTGCCGGCGGCGGCGTTGCGCGGATTGGCGAACACCTTGCCGCCCTGCTTCAGCTGCTCGGCGTTCAACCGCTCGAAATCCTTCTTCGGGATCACCACTTCGCCGCGCACTTCCACCACTTTCGGCCAGCCCTTGCCCTGCAAGTGCAGCGGCACGGTCCGGATGGTGCGCACGTTCACGGTCACGTCCTCGCCGGTGCTGCCGTCGCCGCGTGTCCCGGCCTGCGTGAGCACGCCGTTCTCGTAACGCAATGAAACCGAGGTCCCGTCGAACTTCGGTTCGGCGGTATAGGCGATCTCGTCCCCGGCCTCCAGGCCCTTGCGCACGCGCTGGTCCCACTCGCCCAGCTCCTCGTCCGAGAAGGCGTTGTCCATCGACGTCATGGGAATGGCATGCCGGACCTCGCCGAATTCCTTGGACGGCGCGGCGCCGACGCGCTGCGTCGGCGAATCCGGCGTGATCAGCCCGGGATGCGCGCGTTCCAGCTCCTGCAACTCGCGCAGCAGCTTGTCGTACTGGGCGTCCGAGATGACCGGCTGGTCGAGGACGTAATAAAGGTAATTGTGGTGGTTGAGTTCCCGGCGCAGCGTTTCCGCGCGCTTGCGCGGGCTGTCCGGGGCGCTCATGGGGTGGCGGCTTCGTTGAACAGCTTGAGCGCGGTCTCGCTGCCGGGCGCGATGCCGAAAGCGCGCATTTTTTCCTCGATCTCGTCGATCTGGTGGTGAATCACGGCGATGCCCTTGTCGGTGAGCGGACGGCGGTTCTGGTCCTGCAGCTGCCCGCCGAGGATATCGGCGATCTCCTTCGCCGCGGCCACCATCTTTTCGAGCACCGTCCCCGGAAGATACGCGCGCGGCACGCTCATGAACAGCGTCAGGCCGGCGGTTTCGAATCTGTCCCACGCCGCGGGATCGAATGAGCTCGGCTGGTTCAGGTTGGCCAGGCTGAACAGATGCCGGCTGCCGGGGGCGACTTCGTTCTTCATGTGAAAGAGATTCATCGCCCCGAATTCCAGGCCGATACGGCGGGCCGCAATTTCCACGGCGCGCCCGGGGAACGCCGCGCCGTCCTTCGGCACCACGTGGATGCCGGCAACGACGTCATACGCATCGCAGAACGCCTGCAGCTCCTCGGCGCGCGCCAGGCCCGCTTCGAAGCTCATGGGCAGCCTGGTCGGCCGGTGCAGCGCATCGGCCAGCTTCAGGCCGATCTGCATGAACCGGTTGAGCTCGGAATCGTCGATCGCACCGCGCGGGTCCGCCAGCTGGATCGCCAGCTTGAGATCGTCGTATTGCGTCGTTCCCGGATCGAGCTGGAGCTCGGACCAGCGCTCCGTGCCGAAGTGGCGACCATACAGATTACGCGGCTTGTTGAGGATGTATTCGTGTTGCTTGTAGACGCCGAGGGCGGTGTCGCGCGCGACCGGTTCGGTGCCCGGCAGATCGACCACGAAGTCGATTTTTTCGTCCGGCAGATATTGCCGCCCGGGCTCGGCCCGGGGACGACGGCGGCGCTGTATGCCGGGCGTGAGGTTCAGCGGCATGGTCGCCATTTCCTCGAGCTCGCGGATTTCCTTGCGCAGAACTTCCTCGCGCGGTTTTTCCTCCAATGCCACCTCGATGTCGGAGCGCAGGATTTTCTCGCTGCCTTCGGCGCGCATGGTCGGCATCACGCGCGGAGGAGCGGAAGAGACGCCCTGGGAAGGTTCGGAGAAATCCACATCCGGCCGTGGGCGCGAACGCGGGCGCCGCAGCCGCGCCGTGTCGAAGGCGGTCAGGGCGACGACGGCGATGATGACGATTCCTATTAGGAGCAGAGCATACTGCAGATTCATTACTGCGCGACCATTTCCATGGCCTGATCGATGTCCACGGCCACCAGGCGCGAGACGCCCGGCTCGGACATGGTAACGCCGACCAGAATATCGGCCATTTCCATGCTGATTTTGTTGTGCGTGATGTACACCAGCTGGGTCTTGCCCGAGAGCGTCTTCAGCGTTTCGCAATAACGGATCACGTTGGCGTCGTCGAGCGGCGCGTCCACCTCGTCCAGCA
>JBLMXN010000220.1:0-6281 GCA_050257795.1 Bacteroidota bacterium | reverse complement strand
TCGGCGGCCAGGGCCCGGTAGGGCGAGAGTAGCCCGGCGGCTCCGGCGGCGGTCGCGACCGCCACGGCGAGGGTGCTTTTCAGAAAGGTACGGCGTTGGGGGTGGGTCACGGGGTCCTCCGGAGAATTCATATATGTATATAGGACAAAATCCTGACAGATGGAACAGATTTGCTTATAGATGCAATTGGGCCGGACTTTGTTCCCTGTGCGTCAGCAAAAAATACAGCGATGGAATAAACAGGACACTTGCCAAAAACGCCAAGATCAGGCTGGCGGCGACGACCATAATAAGTGGACGCAATATGACTGCCGCGCCGCCGAACGCCATCAATGGCGTCATCCCCGCAATCGCCACCAGCGTCATGGTCAGCATCGGACGCCACAGGTCCCTGGCCGTCTGCGCCAGCGTCCGTCGCGACAGCGCGCCGGCTTTGCGCAACGCTTCGAGCGGCAACACGAACGCGTCGGCATAAAACGCCGCGATCCCGATGCCGATGACCGCGCCGAACCAGACACTGAAAGGCAACGACAGGTTGATCAGCAACGCCATGACCGCCGTCGCGACGATCACGCTGCACGCCATGACCGCTATCGCCACGCGCCACGACCGCTGCCACAACAACACCGCCAGCACAAAACCCAACGCCAGCGCCGGCAACCGCATGTCCCGGGCATCGCGCGCGGGCGATTCACCGACGCCGTCGCCGGACAACTCATAGCCCGCCGGCAGCGTGTACCCCTGAAGCGCCCGGCGCGTTTCGGCGGCGAGGCGGCGCGGTGCCGCCTCCGCCGCCGCAACCGCCGTCACCCGGATCTGCGGCAGGCCGTTTTCATGCCGGATCTCGGCCGGCACCGTGCTGCGCTCGACCGTGGCCACGTCGCGCAAATACACCGCCGGCCGATCCTGGAGTTCGCCCAGCAGCAACAGGCGCCCGCGGGCGACGGCATCTGCCGAATCCCTGGGCGGCAGTTGCATGCGTATATCATAGCGACGATCGGCATCGTGGATGCTGCCGGCCGAGATGCCGGTGAGCGCGATCGCGAGCGCGCGGCCGACGTCGGTGATGTCCAGTGCCAGCTCGGCGGCGCGCGTCTCGTCCAGATGCAGCACGAACTCCTCCTGCGTGAGACGCGCCGAATTCACGACGTCGCGCAGCGCCGGCGACCCGCGCAAGCGCTGCGCCAGCACGTCGCCGAGCGCCGCCAGGCGCGCGCTATCCGGCCCGCGCAGGCGCCAGGTCATCGTCGTGCCAGGCGCCGGATTGAATGCCGGCAGGGTTTGCGGATGCCGGGTAAAGAACACGAACGCCATCGCGCCCACGAATGCCAGCGCCAGAACCGGCAGCAGCCAGGGTCGTCGCAACAGCACGCCGAGGAGACGACTGTAGATTTGGCGCGTGTGCTGCATCGCCCGCCTGGGCATCCTGGTCCAGGGCCCGGCGCGGCGTCGCGCCGCATCGAACGCCGGCACCACGGTCCAGGCGAGCAGCGCCGAAACCATCCAGGCGCCGGAGAACACCAGGATGAATCCGCGGAACAAGGCCTCGATTTCGCCGCCGCCGAACGCCAGCGACGCCAGCGCCACGGGCAGGGTCAAAGCCATGATGACCGGACCCGCCAACGCGACGGCGCCCGGCGCCGGCCTGGCGTGCTCGAACATCAGAATCGCGCAGGCGCCGAGCCATCCGCTGGCGAGCGCCAGCGCGCCCAGCGTCAGCACATTCAGCGTCAGCTTCATGAGCAGCATCCCGACCCCGGCGGACCCGATCGATGCGACCATGATCGCGCCGAGAATTCGCGTGCGTCGTCCGCTCCCGGAAAGGAAATACGCGGCCAGCAGCGCGAGCAGATAACCGCCAATCAGCGCCGCAACCAGTCGCTTCTCCACCCGCCTGGCCTGGTCGAGCTGGCGCGTCACGAAATGTACCTCGATGCCGTCGGGAATCAGGCGATTCGCGCGCATCCAGTCAATCTCCGCGCGCACGCGATCGGCCACGTCGGCGCGCGCCGCCGGCGGCTGATTCTGCACCGTCAGCGTCATCACCGCGGCGCCGTTCAGTGAAGCGCGCTCCGCCCCGCTCGCCTCGCCGAGCGTGACGTCGGCCACTTCCGACAGCGGAATGCTCTCCCCGCTCGGCAACGTCACCGGCATGGCGGCCACCGCGGCGACGTTGCCCGATTGCATCGCATCGCGGCCGCGGTGGCGCTTCACGAGCGGCGAGGCGATGCGCGCTTCCGGCTCGCGCCCCTTTTGCAGGGCCTGAATGACGTCGTCGAAACCGAGTCCGAATCCCGCCAGCCGGCGCTGATCCGGCAGGACCACGATCTCGCGCACCGCCCCGCCCTGCGCCTGCACCGTCGCCACGCCGGGCAACTCGCGCAAGCGCTTGACCAGCTCGCCGTCCACCCAGTCGCGCAACGCCAGCGGAGCGCGGCCGCGCGCGCTCACGGTCAATTCCGCGGCCGCGCGCGCGGCATCCAGCCGCGACAGCGCCGGCGGCGCGACTGCGGCCGGCAACATCGTCCTGAGGTGTTCCAGGCGCGCGGTCACTTCCTGTTGCACGGCATCAACGTCACGGTAATGTTGCAGATACAGCTCTGCCGCCACGCTCCCGGGCGTGGCCACGGACTCGACCGTGGCCACGCCTGGCGTGTCGAGCAGCGCCGCTTCGAGCGGACGCATCACCTTGTCTTCGATCGCCTCCGGCGTCAGGCCGGGAACCGGAACCTGCACGCGCAGACGCGGCGCTTCCAGCGACGGCAGAAAATCGACGGGGAGACGTCCGAAGGCGAAGATGCCGAGCAGTCCCAGCACCGCGACCGACAGCGCGATGGGTACGCGGTAACGGGTGAAAGCGGGCACGGCGACGGGGGCACGTGCCGCGCGGCGTTCAGTCATTCGGTGCGCGCACCGACGGCAGCAGCGGTTCGAGCTCGGTCAGCGCGCGCTGATAAACTTCACGTTTGAAACTGATGATGTGTTCGAGCACGCTCCAGTACTCGATCCAGCGCCACGCGTCGAACTCGGGCCGCTCGCTCAGGTTCAGGCGCACGTCTTCGTCGCGCCCGATCAGTCGCAACAGGAACCAGATCTGCTTCTGGCCGCGGAACGCGGTGTTGGGATGACGCCGGTAATCGTCTGGAAGATTGTAATGCAGCCAGTCGCGGGTCCTGCCGAGAATCTCCACATGCAGCGGCTCCAGGCCGACCTCTTCGTACAGCTCGCGGAACATGGCCTGCTCGACGTTCTCCTGCGGACGAATGCCGCCCTGCGGGAACTGCCAACCGTCCTGGCCGCTGCGCCGCGCCCAGAAAACCTGGCTGTAACCGTTGCACAGGACAATGCCCACGTTGGGGCGGTAACCATGTTCGTCTATCATGACAATCCCGCCGGAACCGAAATCGCGAGAAACGACAGCGTGATTTTTCCACGAAGCCGCGGTCGCGGCAATGCGCCTGTTTCGTCATGGGCCCTGGCGGTCCTGACGGTCGGATTGTGCCTGGCCGGTTGTGCCGCGCCGACGGTCCCGCCCAATGTCGCACTGGAGGACGTCCATAACAACGGGTACGCGCTTGCCTTCGACAGCCGCTCGCGCACGCTCGCCTCGGGCGGTTCCGAGGGCCGCATCCGCCTGTGGCATCTGCCGGAAGGACGGGAAATCACCGGTTGGCAGGCGCACACCGGTTCGGTGCAGGGCATGCAGTTCCTCGACCAGGACCGCAAGCTGCTGTCCGCCGCCTACGACGGCACGATTGCGCTGTGGACGCGCGACGGGCGCCTGGTGAAACGCCTCATCACCCCTTCGCCCGTGACCGACATGGTGGCCGATGAAACCGCCAACCTCATCGTGACCGGGCACCGCGACGGACATGTGCGCCTGTGGCGCCTCACGGATTTTTCCCCCATCGTGGATTTGCCGCTGCATCGCGGCGCGGTGCGCGCCGTCGCGTTGCGCGCCCGCGACCGGCAATTGGCCTCGAGCGGCAAGGATGGGCGCGTGTTCTACTGGCACCTCGGTGACAAAGCCCCGGCCGCCCTGCCGGCCCCGCCGACCGACGCCTGGAGCCTGGCGTTCGCGCCCGACGGCGCCGTGCTCATGGGTGGCGGCTGGTTCAAGCTGTTCCGCTGGCGGCTCGCCGACACCACACTCCAAGTACTGCCGACGCCGCATCACGGGCTGGTCAAATCCGTCAGCTACAGCCGCGACGGCCGCGAGTTGGCGACCATCGGCCGCCAGACCGATAGCGCGGTGTATCTGCTCGACGCCGAAACCGGCGCGGTGATCGAACGCTTCCAGCCGCACGAACTGTGCGGCACTTACGTACTGCTTTCGCCCGACGGACGTTATCTCGCCTCGACCTCGGACGACGCCAGCGTGCACGTCTGGGACCTGCAGCACCCGCTGCCGGCACGCATTTTTTACCAAATCTATCGAGGGCCATGAAATTGGAACGCCGTCACGCAGGAACCCGGATGACATGAATAGACAAAATCCGTTTCTTTTTCGCTATCATCCTTGTTTATCCGCGGTTTCCCGCGACAGGAGATGAACTTGGCTCTGGCTATTTTCGACCTCGACAACACGCTGCTGCGCGGCGACAGCGATCACGCCTGGGGCCGCTTCCTGATCGAGAACCACATCGTCGACGGCGTCGCGTATGAGCGCGAAAACGAGCGTTATTACGCGCAGTACCAGGCCGGCACGCTCGACATCATGGAGTTCCTCGCGTTCGCGCTGCACCCGCTGGCGCAACACGACCGCGCGACCCTCGAGCGCTGGCACCGGGAGTACATGCAGAGCAAGGTGCTGCCGATGATCACGCCGGAGGCGCGCGCGCTGGTGGAAACACATCGCGCTCGCGGCGACACGCTGTTGATCATCACCGCCACCAACCGTTTCGTGACCGCGCCGATCGCGCGCGAATTCGGCGTCCCGCACCTGATCGCGACCGAGCCGGAGGAACGCGACGGCCGCTACACCGGCAGGGTCGCCGGCACGCCCTCATACCGCGAAGGCAAGGTGGCGCGGCTGCAGGACTGGATGACCCGGCATGGCGAAACGTTGAAGGACAGCTGGTTTTACAGCGACTCGCACAACGATCTGCCGCTGCTCACGATCGTGGATCATCCGGTGGCGGTCAACCCCGACGACATTCTGCAGCGCGAGGCACAGAAGCGCGGCTGGCCGATTCTGAAATTAAGCTAACCCGTTTAAGATTTTTTGATATGAAATTGATCGCCAGGACGCCAGGGCGAGCCGGAAACAGACGAAGACACTTAACGTGTCTTCGTCCCGGCGAGCGCCCGCACACGGAAGTGCGGGCTGGGGAATATTGGAGCCACAACGTTGCGCCAGGGATGGCTGGGATGGCGTCCTGGCGTTCAGAATCATATTTATATTCTTCGTCAGCAACATGAACCGCCGTCCGCTGATCATCCTCATCCTGCTGGCCGCGGCGCCATTGAGCCTGTGGTTCGCGCTGTCGCAGGGCAGTCTCGACATCAGCGGCGCCGCACTGTGGCGCGCGTTGTTCGGCGAACCCGGCAACACCGCCTATCTCGTGGTGCACGATCTGCGCCTGCCGCGCGCGCTCTCGGCGTTCGCCGTGGGCGGGCTGCTGGCGCTGTCCGGCGCGCTGTTGCAGGTGCTGCTGCGCAACCCGCTCGCCGATCCCTATGTCCTCGGCATCTCCGGCGGCGCGGCGGTCGCGGCCCTGCTCGCGATGCTGGCCGGACTCGGCGCCGGATGGCTGCGTGCGAGCGCGTTTTTCGGCGCGATGGTTTCGATGCTCGTCGTCTTCGGCCTGAGCCGCGCCGCTTCCGCCTGGACGCAGAACCGCCTGCTGCTCACCGGCGTGGTGGTGGCCGCCGGCTGGGGCGCGGTGATCAGCCTGGTGCTGACGCTGGCGCCGGCGGCGCAGGTGCAGGGCATGCTGTTCTGGCTGATCGGCGATCTCGGCTACGCCGCCAACCCAGGTGTGGCGCTGTTCGCCCTGGCGCTCGGACTCGGCGTGGCCTTCTGGCTGGCGCGCCCGCTCAATCTGCTGCTGCGCGGCGAGTCGGTCGCGGCCGCGCTCGGGGAGAATCCGGCGCGCCTGCGCTTCGTCATTTATATAGTGGCTTCGCTGCTCACCGCCATGGCCGTGACCCTCGCCGGGTGCGTGGGATTCGTCGGCCTGGTGATTCCGCACATATTAAGGTTGGCCGGAGGCTCGGATCACCGCTTCCTGCTGCCGGCGAGCGCGCTGCTCGGCGGCGGCTTCCTCACCGTGGCCGAC
>JBLMXN010000219.1:0-4190 GCA_050257795.1 Bacteroidota bacterium | reverse complement strand
GACTCGAACTCGGCGACGATCAGGCTGCCGCTGAAGCCGGCCGGTCCGGGATCGTTGCTGTCGACGGCGGGGTAGGGGCCGGCGAGCAGCAGGCGGCCTTCATCCTTGAGCTGTTGCAGCCGCGTCAGGTGCGCCGCGCGCACCGAGAGCCGCCGCTCGAGGCTGTCGTCGACGTCGGTGCCGTTGATGGCGTACCACATCAGTCGCTGCCCCGCTTGGCCGCGGAATTTTCCTCCGCCGGCTTTTCCTGGATGTGTTTCGCCATGAAAACCGCCTGCGCGATGGCGAAAACCAGGGTCAGCCCGAACAGTCCGAAGACCTTGAAATTGACCCAGATGTTGCGCCGCGTTTCCGCGTCGAGGTCAAGGCCGTAGTAGAAGGCGACGTAGAGATTGGCCGCACCCAGCGCGGCGAAGAACAGTCCCCAGCTGAGATTGAGCCGCTTCCACACCGGCGGCGGCAGCGCGACCTGCGCCGACATCATGCGCTCGATCAGCGTGATCCGGCCGAACCACTGGCTCGCCAGCACCAGCGCCGCCAGTATCCAGTACACCAGCGTCGGTTTCCATTTGATGAAGACGTCGTTGTGCAGCGCCAGCGTCAGGCCGCCGAAGACGACGATGACGGCGAGCGTGACGAGGTGCATGGTTTCGAAGCGACGGTGCTTGAGCCAGAAAAAGCCGACCTGCACGAACGAGGCGACGATCGCGACCGCGGTCGCGACGTAGATGTCGTAGAGCTTGAAGGCCGCGAAGAACAGCAGCAGCGGAAACAGGTCGTAGAGGAATTTCATCGTGACGGCGGTGCCAAAAGGAGCGTTATTTTGGCACTACCCGAGAGGGGCGGCAATGCCCGCCAATTCGCCCCGGGCGCAGGGCGTTAATGCATGCGCGGCCGCGTCCAGCGGTCGAAATAGCGGCCCATGACCTGGCGCACCTGGGGCGGGTAATTGAGCGCCTCCATCTGATGCATTCCTTCGGCGAAGAACGCGGCGGCGTCTTCCGGCAGATAGCGCACCAGATCGTCGAAGACCTGTTCCATGATGGTCGGGTTATGGGTGCGGGTGGCGACGATGCCGCGGTTGAGATGCAGCACGCGCCACGGGCGTCCGGGATTGTTCTTTTCCAGGTCCTCCTTGATGAGACTGGCGCTCGCGTGGATGACGCGGCCCATGAAGGTGGCCAGCGGTTCGAGCGCGGTGGGTTCGTGCATGCGGTTGGCGAAGTTGGCGAGCGCGTTCACCACCGGTTCCAGCGTGCGGATCTGGCCGTGGTGACGCATGATCCAGTCGGCCGCCGCGAGGGTGACGATTTCCAGATCGTGGCGCGCTGTCGGCATGTTGAGCTGAGCCGCCCACGCCGCCAGGTCGGTGATCAGGGTCATGCCGTAATCGCCGAGTTGGGTGACGTCATCCTTGATCGGTCCGATCTCGCCTTCTTCCCGGTCGAGGCGGGTGATGATGTCGAAAAACTGGTTGATCGCCTCCGACAATTGCCCCGGGGTCACCTGGTTGGTCTCGTCCGGGCGCCGCGCCTCGTAGGTGTCCTGAATTTCCGCCGCGGCGTGCTGAAAACGCAGCTTTGCTTCGGCCAGGCTGGGCGGCAATGTGGTGGGCATGGATATCCTTAAGATCCGGTTTCAGCACGATTTAGCCGTTCATGATACCCTGTTTATACCATGAGCCCTACCGGCGCAAATTCCGTTTCTCCGCCGTCGCGGCGCTACGATCTGCACACCCACAGCCTGCGTTCCGACGGCACTCTCGCGCCCGCGGACCTGATGGCGCGGGCGCATGCTGCCGGCGTCGAGGTGCTGGCGCTGACCGACCACGACGTCACCGACGGACTGGCGGAGGCACAGGCCGCCGCCGACCAGTTGGGTATTACCCTGATTGCCGGCGTGGAAATTTCAGTCTCGTGGCAGGGACAGACCCTGCATATCGTCGGCCTCAATATCGATGACGCCGACGCCTCGCTGCAGTCTGGCTTGGCGCGGTTGCGCGAGTTCCGCCAGTGGCGCGCCGAAGAGATCGGCCGGCGCCTGGCGAAGAAGCGCATCGAGGGCGCCTACGAAGGCGCGCGACGTTTAGCCAAGGGAACAATCGTTTCGCGCACCCATTTCGCGCGCTTTCTGACCGAGCAGGGTTATGTCCGCAGCCCGCAGCACGCGTTCAAGCAATTGCTTTCGAGCGGCAAGCCCGGTCACGTGTCGGGCCAATGGGCCACGCTCGAAGAGGCGGTGCGCTGGATACGCGCCGGCGGCGGGCAGGCGGTGATCGCGCATCCGGCGCGCTATAAGCTCAGCAGCGGAAAATTGCAGCGCCTGTTGGGGGAATTCCGCGAGTGCGGCGGCGAGGCCATCGAGGTCATCTCCGGCAGCCACGCGCCGGAGGCGAACCGGCACTTTGCCGATCTGTCCATGAAACAGAATTTTTTCGCTTCCGCCGGGTCGGATTATCACGGTCCCGAGAAAACCTGGATGGATCTCGGAAAGCTGCCGGCGCTGCCGCCGGGTTGCATTCCGGTATGGCGCGACTGGGAAATGAAAAATACTTTGAAACCGAATACGAGCGTCAATCAGCCGCGATTCTCCGCGGGCGCCGGCTGAAAACCCCGTTTTAATCCGCATTCATCGCAGGTGACGGAGGTCATATGGCTCAATACTTCGAGATTCATCCGACCCATCCGCAATCGCGCCTGATCAAACGCGCGGTCGAAATCGTGCGTAATGGCGGGGTCATCGCCTATCCCACGGATTCGAGCTATGCCCTCGGCTGCCATATCGGCGACAAGGCGGCGATGGAGCGCATCCGCCGCATCCGCCGGGTGGAGGAGGATCACAATTTCACCCTGGTGTGCCGCGATCTGTCCGAGGTGGCGCAATACGCCCGCGTCGGCAACGCCGACTACCGCCTGCTCAAGGCCAATACCCCCGGGCCGTACACCTTCATCCTGCCGGCCACGCGCGAGGTGCCGCGGCGCTTGCAGCACCCCAAGCGCAAGACGATTGGTCTAAGGGTGCCGGACCATGTAATCGCCCAGGCGCTGCTGGCCGAATTGAACGAGCCGCTGATGAGCTCGACCCTGATGCTCCCGGGGGAGAGCCTGCCAATGAGCGATCCGGGGGAGATCCGCCAGCGCCTGGAGCACGAGGTGGACCTGATCGTTGACGGCGGTTTCTGCGGCCTGGACCCCACCACGGTCATCGAACTCGAAGAGGGCCGCGCCACCGTGGTGCGCCAGGGCAAGGGCGACAGCGAACGCCTGGCGGCGGTCTGATTTTGCCAAAAAAACATGGGGATAAGGGCGAAATCGGCGTTTTATGCCGCCGGTCGCTCTGATATACTCCCGCGCCAATGTCCGCCCTCAGCCTGCCCCAGCTCATCGCCGTTGCGATTCTGCCTCTGATTTTCGCTATCACGGTCCACGAGGTTGCCCATGGCTGGATGGCCAAGCAGTTCGGCGACCCCACGGCCCAACGACTCGGCCGCCTGACTCTCAACCCCCTCAAACACATCGACCCGATTGGAACGGTAGTGGTCCCCGCCTTATTGCTAGTTCTGGGCGGGTTCATATTCGGTTGGGCCAAACCGGTGCCGGTGACTTGGGAGAACCTGCGCCATCCCAAGCGTGACATGGCTATCGTCGCGGCCGCCGGCCCGGCGGCAAACCTGTTGATGGCTCTTATCTGGGCCGTGGTCTTGCGAGTGGGAGTCACGCTTGGACCGACCTCCTGGGCCGGTATCCCCATGCAGTACATGGGAGAGTTTGGTATACAAATCAATGTAGTACTTATGGTTCTTAATCTTATTCCTCTGCCGCCGCTAGACGGCGGCAGGGTCGCCGTCGGCCTGTTGCCTGGTCCTTGGGCATGGCAGTTGGCCCGTATCGAGCCGTTCGGATTCTTCATCCTGCTGGCACTGTTAGCGACCGGGGTCCTGAGTGCCATCATCAGTCCGCCGATCAACATCATCATGCACCTCGTGTCCCTGGTGGTAGGCCTCGGATGAGTGCCGTCCTACCAGGCCAGCCGATGCGGGTCCTGTCGGGCATGCGCCCGACCGGCCGGCTGCACCTGGGGCACTACCACGGGGTGCTCAAGAACTGGGTCAAGCTCCAGACCCAGTACGAATGCTTCTTTTTCGTGGCCGACTGGCACGCCCTGACCACCCATTACGAAGACCCCCACAT
>JBLMXN010000218.1:0-7097 GCA_050257795.1 Bacteroidota bacterium | reverse complement strand
GGCGATCATCGCCACCGGCACGTAGAACGGGATCGGCGCCATGTACGGCCCCATCATGCCGGTGACCCAGAACATCGGCAGGAACGCCAGGATCACGGTGAAGGTCGCGAGGTTGGTCGGCTCGCCGATCTCGTTGACCGCGGCCACGGCGTCGCGCAGGCGATCCACGCTTTTGCCGGCGTAATGCCGGAAGATGTTCTCGATCACGACGATCGAGTCGTCCACCAGCAGGCCGAGCGACAGGATCAGCGCGAACAGCGTGATGCGGTTGATGCTGTGGCCGGCGATCAGGCCGACGGTGAGGGCGATGAAGAGGATCAGCGGGATCGTGATGGTCACGATCGAAGCCGCGCGCCAGCCGAGGAAAAACACCAGCAGCAGCACCACCGTGGCGACCGCGATCGCCAGGTGTTCCATGAGCGTGTTGACGGCGTCGTTGGCCTTGGCACCGTCATTGCGCGTGATATTGACGTCGATGCCCGGCGGAATCAGCGTCGGGCGGACGCGCGCGAGCTCCGCGAGCACGTCGTCGGCGACGGTCACAGCGTTGGTGCCGGCGCGCTTGGCGATGGCGAGGGTCACGGCCGGGACTTCGTAGTCCGCGGGACGTTTGCCGGTGTACGCCGGACCATAGCCGATGCGGGTCACGCGTTCGATCTCCTCCGGCCCGTCGGTGACCGTGGCCACCTGCTTCAGGTACACCGGCCGGTGCTGCGACAGGCCGACCACCAGGTTGCCCACGTCGGCGGCGCTCTTGAGCGCGCCGCCCGCCTGCACGGTCGCCAAGCGGTTGCCGCCGACAAAGGTGCCCGAGGGAACGTCGAGATTGGTCGCCTCGACCACCTGGCGGATATCGGCGAGCGTGATGTTGTAGGCGTGCATGCGCTCGAGATCGAGGCCGACGTTGATGGCGCGCCGGCGTCCGCCGTGCACGTAGGAAAGCGACGTGCCTTCGACGCGGCGCAGGGCCTCGAGCACGTTGTTGGCAACGTGCCGCAGCCGGCAGTCCTGCGCCCCGGGGGTCGCTCCCGACGTCCTGGGCCCGGAGATCAACCCCTTATCCTGAGCGACATTCGCACTTCCCTGTGCATCACACGACAGCGAGATCGCCAGGATCGGCACGTCGTCCACGTCCGCCGGCTTCACCAGCGGCTGCAGGGTCCCCGGCGGCATGCGGTCGAGATTGCTCATGATGCGGTCGTAAAGCTTGACCAGCGAATCTTCCTTGTTCTGCCCGACCTTGAACTGCACGGTCACCACGCCCATGGAATTCATGGCGATACCATAAGTGTGATCGACGCCGGCCAGGCCCTGGAGGATCGCTTCCAGGGGCTTGATGATGAGCTGCTGGATTTCCTCGGGCGAGGCGCCGGGCTTCTGCACGATGATGTTGGCCGCCGGCACCACGATCCTGGGGTTCTCCTCGCGCGGGGTGACGAGGAACGCGAACACGCCGGCGAGGAACGCGAACAGCATGATCAGCAGCGTGAGCTTGCTGTCGATGAAATAGGCCGCGACGCGCCCGGCGATATTGAGTGGTTGGTCGTTATGTTTCATAAGATTGTTTATCGCCAAGACGCCAAGAGCGCCAAATGTCCAGGGACATGGTTTTCCTTTCTTGGCGTCCTTGGCGGTTAATTCATTCTTTTTTCGTTAGCGGACTGCCGTCGTGCACCTCGGCCAGGTCGCCGAGCACCAGCGTTTCATCGCCGTGCAGCCCGCTCAGCACTTGCACCTGAGTCGCGCCGACCTTGCCGGGACGCACCATGCGAAAGCGCGCCTGATGGTTTTCCAGCACGAACACGCCGGGAATTCCGCCGCGCTCGGTCAGCGCCGGGCGCGGGATCGTGAGCGTCGACAGCGCGTCCGGTTTCACCTGCAACGTCAGCATCGGCCGCTCCAGCAATGATAGCGACGGCGGCGGTACCGGCGGCTTTTCCTGACAGCCGGGGAGCGTCACTCCAAATAGGAAAGCAATGGCAAGAAGCCGCAAGTAACCCCAACCTGTCTCAAAATGAAATTCTCTCCCCCTTGATGGGGGGTGAGGCGGAGTTGTTACGAACCCACTTAACGTGCGTTCGTGCCGCCGAACGGGCGCACCGAATTCCGGTGCGCCCCGGGCGGGAACGGGAGGGTGGGGGTGAGAAACGCCGCCGGAAAATTCAGTATTGAGTTCAGTCTGATTTTTCCCCTCCCCCCGACCCCCTCCCGCGAGGGGAGGGGGAGATATGATTTTGAGGCCTGTTCTCATTGTTTATCTTCCGGTGGAAGCGCCAGCGTGCCGGCTGCCAGTTGCAGCGCCGCGCGGCCAATGTCCAGATTCAGGCGCGAGGTCAGTTCCTCCACGCGCGCGTCGGTATAGGAGCGCTCCGCCTGCAACAGGTCGATCAGGATCGTGCGTCCCTGGCCGTAGCGTTGTTTCACCAGGCGCACGTTCTCGCGTGCGCGCTCGACGTTGTCAGCCGCGCTCGCGTTCCGCGCCGTGGCCTCGCCCAGGGTGTCGTAAGCCTCGCGCACGTCGTTCTGCGCCGCCTGTTCCAGCGCCTGCATGCGCCACTGCGTCTCGCGATCCTCCGCGAGCGCCGCGCCGATCTCGCCCTGGTGCCGGCCGCCGGCGTACAGATCGAGGCTGACCACGCCCATGACGCTCGCGGAGTGGCTGTCGAAACCGGGGGTGTCGTCGTACCAGTTGCTGGTGGCGATGACATCGACGTTCGGCTTGTGCGCCGCGCGCGCCGCCTGCACCCGCGCCTTGGCGGCCTGGCTCAGCGCGCGCGCCGCGGCCAGGTCCTTGCGGTTGGCCGCCGCGCGCGCCTCGAGTTCGGCGAGGCTGGCGTTGTCGGCGGCCGCGTTGAAACCGGCGGGGGACAGGAAGAGCTCGTTGTCGAGCGGCATGCCCATGACGAGCTTCAGCCGGTTCCGCGCGGACTCGAGGCGCGTGGCGGCCTGTTCGCGTTGCGACTGCACCGCCGCGAGATTTACCTCGGCGGTGAGCTTGTCGGAGACGACGGTGCGGCCTTGGCGCGACAGCTGCGCCGTGGTGCGCGCGTGTTCGCGCGCCGCCGCGACCGCGTCCTCGGCGATGGCGAGGCCTTCCTGCGCCGCCTGCACGTTGAGGTAGGCGCGGATGGTCTGGAACGCGGTGATCTCGCGCGCGCGTTGGTATTGCAGCCGGCTGTTTTTCTCCATCTCCTCGGCGCCCTGCACCGACGCTGACAAGCGGCCGCCGGTGTATACCGGCAGGCGCAGCGCCAGTTGGGTCATGTACAGATCGCTGGTGCCGGGGTGATTGAGGCGCGAGGGCTCGAAGTCCTGGGTCGTCACCTGGCGCGTGTTGAGTTTGTCGGCGAAGGCGTCGAGCGGGTTGTTGCTCGCCCGCGCGCTGGCGGAGACGCCGAGGCTGGGCAGGCGCGCGCCCTTGGCCGCGCGGATGCGCTCACCCGCGGCGCTGACCTGCTCGCGCGCGGCCAGCAGGTCGGGGTTGTGCTCCAGGGCGTAACTTACCGCGGCATCCAGGCCGATCGTCTCGGCCGGCACGGCGGTGCTGGCAACGAGCCCGAGACCCAGGGCGGCGGCCAGTATGATACGACGATATAGCATGCGACTCTCCAGGTTGTTCTTGCTCTCCCCACGCCTCCTGGCTGAGCTCGTAGCCCTGCTTCGCTCGTCTTGATTTATGAATACTTGTCGGATTTGGCGAACAGCGGCATAAATACGGCCGTGGTGCTCGAAAATCAATGACGCGCGTCAAAAAAATCAGGCATCAGATCCGGTTCTGGTGACTTGTTAGCGTCCGCGATCAGCCGCCCCCTCGTCGTCGGCGCCAAGGCAGTGCTCCGATTCGAGCCACATCACGTTGACGATGCCGAAGGCGCAGGCCAGCAACACTCCGAGTATCCAGGCGAAGTACCACATGGTTTGCCTCCTCAATAAGCGCTGCGCGACTGCGCGCGGATCTTGTCCACCGTGACCTTGCCACGCATGACGCGGTATGCCCACATCGTGTAAGCAAGCACGATCGGCAGGAACACCACCACCGCCCAGAACATGAGCTGCAGCGTCTTGTGGCTGGACGTGGCGTCCCACACGGTCAGGCTGCTCGCCGGATTCGAGCTCGACGGCATCACGAACGGGAACATTGAAAATCCGGCCGTGAGAATGACGCCGACGATGGCGATCGAGCTCGCGATGAATGCAAGACCGGCGCGACGCGCGCCGCTCAGCAGGAACGCCGCAATAGCGCCGATAAAGCCGAGGATCGGCGCCGCCATCATCCAGGGCCAGGTTTTGTAATTCGCGAGCCAGGCACCGGCCGCGCGTTCAGCGGTCTTGGCCGGCGGCACGAATGACGCATCGGGCGCGGGCATGCTGAGGATGCGGTAGCCCTCGATGCCCCAGGCGAGCCACAGCCCGGCGGCGGCGAAGGCGACGATCACCGTCGCCGCGGCCAGCCTCGCGGCACGCTCCGCGCGTTCACGCAGCACGCCCTCGGTGCGCAGCTGCAGGTAGGTCGCGCCGTGCAGCACCAGCAGCGCCAGGCTCAACACGCCCGCGAGCAGCGCGAACGGGTTGAGCAGCGCGAAGAACGAGCCGGTGTAGTGCGGCGCCAGCTCGGCGTCGTAGTGAAACGGCACGCCCTGCAGCAGGTTGCCGAAGGCGACGCCGAACACCAGCGCCGGCACCGCGCTGCCGGCGAACAGCGCCCAGTCCCAGAACCAGCGCCAGCGCTCGCTTGGCAGCTTGCTGCGGTACTCGAAGCCGACCGGGCGCAGGATCAGCGCGAACAGCACCAGCAGCAGCGCGACATAGAAACCGGAAAAGGCCGCGGCATAGACCAGCGGCCAGGCGGCAAAGATCGCCCCGCCCGCGGTGATGAACCACACCTGGTTGCCGTCCCAGTGTGGGCCGACGGAGTTGATCACGACGCGCCGCTCGTCATCGTTGTGCCCGAGAAAGGGATTGAGCACGCCCGCGCCCATGTCGAAGCCGTCGGTCAGCGCGAAGCCGATGAGCAGCGCGCCGATGAGCAGCCACCAGATCAGCTTGAGGGTTTCGTAATCGAAAATCATGGCCGGGCCTCCGGGTTCATGGCGCAGCCCGGGCGGCGTCGCCGGCGTAGCGCCCGGTGCCGAGGCTGGCCGGACCGAGGCGCGCGTACTTGAAGAGCAGGTACAGATCCGCCACCAGCAGCGCCGTGTAGAACAGCGCGAAGCCGCCGAGGCTCAGCAGAACGTTGCCGGCCGGCAGGCTCGAAGCGGCGAGCGAAGTCGGCAGCACCTCGCCGATGGCCCACGGCTGGCGCCCGTACTCGGCCACGAACCAGCCGGTCTCGGCGGCGATCCATGGCAGCGGGATGCTCCACAGCGCCAGCCGCAGCAACCAGCGCTTGCGGTCGGCGACGCGCTTGGCGCAGTAATAGAACCCCGCGGCGAACACGAACAGCATCAAGAAACCGGCCGCGACCATGACGCGGAACGTCCAAAACAATGGCGCCACGCGCGGGATGGTGTCACGCGCCGCCTGCAGGATCTGCGCCGCGCTGGCGTCGGTGATGTTCGGTGCGTAGCGCTTGAGCAGCAGCGCGAAGCCGAGGTCGGCGCGGTGCGTCGCGAATGCCGCGCGCGTCGCTTCGCTGTTGTCGCCGGCGCGCAGTTTCGTGAGCGCGGCATAAGCCAGCATGCCGCTGCGGATGCGTTGCTCGTGCTCGCCGATGAGATCCTTGATGCCCGTGACCGGCTCGTCGGTCGAGCGCGTGGCGATCAGCCCGAGTGCCCACGGGATTCTGACCGCCGCGTGGGTTTCCATTTTCTCCTGGTCGGGAATGCCGACGAGCGTGAACGGCGCCGGCGGCGGGGCAGTGTCCCACTCGGCCTCGATCGCGGCGAGCTTGACCTTCTGCACGTCGCCGAGCGTGTAGCCCGATTCGTCGCCGAGCACGATCACCGACAGCACCGACGCCAGCCCGAAGCCTGCCGCGACCGCGAACGAACGGCGCGCAAAGGCGAGGTCGCGGCCCTTGAGCAGGTACCAGGCGCTGATGCCGAGCACGAACAGTGAACCGGTGACGTAGCCCGCGGCCACCGTGTGCACGAACTTCACCTGCGCCACCGGGTTGAAGAACAGCTCGCCGAAGCTGGCGAGTTCCATGCGCATGGTGTGGTAGTTGAATTCGGCGCCGACCGGGTTCTGCATCCAGCCGTTGGCGATCAGGATCCACAGGGCCGAGAGGCTGGAGCCGATCGCCACCAGCCAGGTGACCGCCAGGTGCTGCACCTTCGTCATCCGGTCCCAGCCGAAGAAGAACAGGCCGACGAAGGTCGACTCGAGGAAGAACGCCATCAGGCCCTCGATCGCAAGCGGCGCGCCGAAGATGTCACCGACGTAATGCGAGTAATAGGCCCAGTTGGTGCCGAACTGGAACTCCATGGTGATGCCCGTGGTCACCCCCAGGGCGAAGTTGATGCCGAAGAGCTTGCCCCAGAATTTGGTCATGTCCCGGTAGATTTCCCTGCCGGTCATCACGTAGACCGACTCCATGATGAACAGGATCCAGGACAGTCCCAAGGTGAGCGGCACCATGATGAAATGGTACATGGCGGTCAGGGCGAACTGCCAGCGGGACAAATCGACGAGTGTTTCGGTGGGCAGGGTGAACATGGGTAGGCTCCTTGGTAGCTGCTTTCTGCAAACCACCCCGTCATGGCATGCGGGGCCGCCTCATCGGCGCAAGAGGCCGCTCTTGCAAGAACAAACGGATTGAAGAGGCGTCCTCAAGCCCTGGGTTTTTTGCTTGCAAATACGCCAAAAACAGCGTTTATCAGAATCGTCTCAAGGAAAAAGTCAAACCAAACATTTCATGCTTCTCGTTCCGATAATCCGATAGCTCATGGCTATCGGATTTGTCAACGGTTTTGCCATGGCGGTCGACACGCGGAAATCCATGCGCTGGCTCTATGAGCAAAGCCGTTTCGCCCGCGGGGTCATCGTTCGCACAGCGGCCTTGGGCTGGCTGGCGGGGCTGGAGGTCATCGCCCAGGCTTTTTTCCTCTCGCGGATCATCCACGGCGTGTTCATCGATGCCCTGCAGCGCGAGGCTC
>JBLMXN010000217.1:0-5627 GCA_050257795.1 Bacteroidota bacterium | reverse complement strand
TCGACATCGGTCGAGGTGATGCCGACCACGTGCACGCGTGTTACAAATGGCAAGCGGCTCACGTGCCACACCCACGAACCGCAATGGATGCCGAACGGATAACGCATGTTGTCGGGATGGTTGTCGAACACTACGACCTGGAAACGCGTATTGAGCGCCCGCAGCGATGCGATCAACAGGTAACTGACATGGTGGTAATCGCCGCTGCCCAGAAAAACCAGCCGCGGGCGGATCTCCAAGGCCGGTGCCAGTTCGCGCCCCAGCTCACGGAGCACCGCTTTGCGGCAGCCGAAGCGGATCGCTTCCTGCCGGTCTGCCAACGGAATGACCCGCGCACCCGGAAGGGATTTTACCGAGTCGTCGAAATCAAGAATCAGCGCCCGCGACATGGCTGGCGTGCCACTGCTGGTCGGTTTCAAAGAAGCGCTTGAACGGCGCCAGAATTCCTCTCAACAGCGGGTTGCGCACGTAGACCGCGTGCCGGGTCAGGGTGAAGCGGGCGCCGAGGTAGCGCTTAATCTCCGGATCGGTCCAGCCGGCGACGTAACACTGCAAGCCGTGCGTCAACGCGTAATCAAGATTATGGAACCAGCTGACAGCATACAGATTGTAGTCGCGCGCCTGCGGATAGAGGAAGCCCACGTACTTGTCCAGCAGCCTGTTGTTCGCGATGAAACAGAGGTTGTAGCCGATTAACTTGCCCTCGGCGCTGTATGCGAACACGACGCCACCGCTGTCGGCGTCCTGCAGCAAGGTCTTGAAAAAAGTTGCGCTCAGCAGGTCAAAATGAATTTCGCTTTGCCGGTAGACGTTCAGATACAGCGCGTAAAGCTCCGCCAGCAGGTTCTCGTCCTGGAATCGTCGGTCGCCGGTCGGGATCGCCTCGATCTGCAGTTTCGCCTTGCTCTTGAGCTTGCGCCGCAAATCCTTGCGACGGGCACGCGACAGGCGCGCGAGATATTCATCGGTCGAGGCGAAATCCACCGGCACATAGGCCAGGGCCTGGCCGTCCACCAGCACAAACCCGGCGTCTTTGCAGGCTTCGGTCAGGCGGCGCGAGTAGGCACAGGCCGCGTCGCCGACCAGCGCGGCGTCGCTCGGGATATCCTTGATGATCAGAAATGGATAGCGCGGTGCCAGCCTGTCCAGCAGTCGGCGCACCAGAATCTCCGGCGATAGCGACTCCGGCAGCAGCGCATATTCCGTGACCGTGGTGCCGACGAAGCAGGTGTTTGGGCGCAGCAACCGCCGCCACCGGGCTGCAAACGGCAAAGCCTCCAGCTTTCTGCGAAGGGAGGGTTGTACCGTGGTGAGCAGATCGAATGGCGTGGAAAACGCCGGCACGCCTTCCAGGTCGAGCGTGGAAAACCCTTCCGGAGGGCATTCCTGAAAGCACCGAAGCAGACCGGCGGGCTCGATCAGGTTATGAAAAACTGGAACTGCGGTTTTCAGCACTGAAATGGCGTGGCATCGTTGGTCGGCGCTGACTTTACTCCGCCCCTGAGCGCCCGAGCAACTGTTCGCCCGGGATGAAGGGTCTTGAAGAGGAAGAATCCGGCCCGGATGCGAACCGCGCATGTTCCGGCGGCGTGATCCCGGACACATGATCCCGGCGTCCACGATGTTGAGTTGTTGTTTGCGTGCGCGCAGCGAAACGTTCCATGCCTTCATGCGAAACGAACGATCGCGAACACCCCGAGCATGGTGAAGGCGATCGCCAGCTTGGCCGCGGTGCCCAGCACCAATCCCAGTGTTGCACCGATGCCGGCGCGACCGGCCTTGCCGAGATGGCGTTGGGTCAACAGCTCGCCGACGACCGCACCGAGGAACGGCCCCAAGAGCACGCCGGGAAGGCCGAAGAACAAGCCGATTACGGCCCCGACGACCGCGCCCGCGACGGCGCGCGGCGAGGCGCCGAAGCGCTTGGCGCCGAAGGCGCTGGCCATGAAGTCCGCCGGATAGGCGAGGAGCGCGAGCACGCCCAGCGCCGTCAGCGTTTTCCAGCCGACGTAAGCGAAGTCATCGGCCCAGGCGGCGATCACCAGGCCGGCGAACAGCACCCCCGCGCCCGGGATCGCCGGCAGGAACAGGCCCGCGAGCCCGACCGCGACCAGCACCGCCGCCAGCGCCCAGAGCAGGATGGCAATTTCCACGCGCGTATCCGATTCAGCGCACCGCCGGCGCGGTGCGCACCAGGTGGTTCACGACGTACACGAACGCCGGGGTCAGCAGCAGATTGAGCGCGAGGCTCAGCACCGCCACGCTCACGACCGGGCCGCCGATGCCGTAGGCGATGCTCAACAGGATGACCCCGGCGCCGACCTCGCCGCGCGGGCACATGCCGATCGCCACCGCCAGCCGCTCGCGCCAATGCGCTTCTTTGCGATAGCAGAATGCCGGGAACATCTTGCCGAGATTGATCAGCAGCGTGAGCGCGATCACGTGCAGCGCCAGCGTAGATGGCGACAGCGGCGGCTGTGCCGCCGTCAGGGTCGTGGTGTCGCCGGCCGGCGCATCGCCGATGGCCGGCATGCTGAGACCCACCAGCACCATGAACACCGCCGAGACTACGGTCGCGACCCGCTGTTCCCGCGGCGATTCCAGGCCCTCCTGGTGTCCGTCGCGGGCGTCGTCGCGGTGCGGGTCGCTGTCGCCGGGGCGCTTCATGATGCAGCCGAGCGCGAACGCCGGCAGCAGCACCTCGAGATGGATCGGCACGCGGTAGTCGATGATCTTCGTGCCCCAGTACACCGCCTCGCTCACGCCGGCGATTAGCAGCGCGTAGGTCAGCACCCACGGCCAGCTCACCGGCACAGCGATCCGGTGCAGCCAGCGCCACGCGACCCACAGCAGCGCGATCATGACGACCACGACCACACCGAGCTGCCAGGCCAGTCCGACCATGAGGACCTGCAGCGGGATCATGAGCAGCACGGTGTCGAGGTCGTCGAAGATCACGAGAATGCGCGTCTTGCGGAACATCCAGGTGGCGCTCAGGCCGGCGGCGGCCAGCATAGAGAACAGCACGCCGGTTGCGGTCGGCGCCGCGAAGCGCCCGGCGAGCAATGTCTCTTTCCACGCGTCCCAGTTGGTCCAGGCCTCGGGCGGCAACAGGACGTAGACAAAATACAGCGTTGCCAGCAGCCACGGCAGGCCGGCCGTGGTCATCGCCACCAGGTAGTCCCAGCCATAGGAGCGCAGGTCGGTTTTGTCGATCTCGAACTCGTAGCCGACGTGGATCATGATGAACGCCAGCCCTGCCATCGTGAAAAAGCCGATGACCTCGCCAGCCATCGCGTGACTCGGCCCGAGCCACCCGGGCAGGAATTGCGAGCCGGCGAGACCCACGATCAGCAGCGTCGAGAACAGCGCGATTTTTCTCATAATATCAGCCGGTGTCCGGTCCCCTGTGTTCGGTTAATGGCGCCTGAAGTCAGTGCCATTGAAATATAAGGCCGAACTTGCGCTTCAATCGCTCCGAATTTTTTGATCCCCTATTGTTTCGGGGATTCCTTCCGCTCCTTCTCGTATTGGTCGTAACTTTTGTGTTGCGGATCGCAATTGGGCTTGCCCTCGCGATCCATGCATCCCTTCTGGTAAATCGCTTCATACGCGCCGCGCTTGGCCGATTCGGTGGCGCAGGCAGACAGGACCAGCAGAAGCGTCAAGGCGATGCCGATTGGTTTCATCGTGTGCATGCGCAGTCGCGTTGATATCAGGTGGCGTATTGCGCGACGCCGTTGCCGAATGACCAGTTTTCCTTCTTGACCTCCACCAGGTTCACGAACACATCCTGCGGTTTCACGCCGACTGCCTGGTGCAGGCCTTCGGCGATGGCTTTATACAGAGCTTTCTTGAGCTCCACGGTGCGACCTTCATTCAGGGTGATCTGAACGATGATCAACTCGTCGGTATGCGGAATCTCCAGGTAGACCGGCGCGTACAGAAAGTTTTCTTTCGGGTGTTCCGTGATCAGCTGAAAGCGGTCCTGGGGCGGACAGTTGATCGTCGAGACCATGGCCTGGTGCACGACGTCACCGATCTTCTTCCTGTATTCGGCGGTCTTGCCTTGCAGCAGGGAAATGCGGACCAGGGGCATTGCTGTTCCTCCATGATATTTGCCGGTTGACTGGAAACTTTGTAGTTCGCAGCCTAGCTCAGGTGGCAGGCAGACACCAAATCATGTTCATGCGCCGATACAGCCGACGATGAATTCCGTCATCGGATTGACCCGGATATTACGGCCGCCTAATATTTCGCGCATGAATCGTCCGTGTGTTTCATTCCAGCCACCGAAGCTCCCCGAACCGCGGCGCGGCAATTCGTTACCCTCGCACGCTTGACCGACACCGCGCAAAATATTCTCATCGTCGGCCCGGCCTGGGTCGGCGACATGGTGCTGGCGCAAAGTCTGTTCAAGGTTCTCAAGCAGCGTCACCCCGACGCCCGACTCGACGTGCTGGCGCCGGGGTGGACACTGCCTTTGCTCGCGCGCATGCCGGAAGTGGACGAGGGCATCGCGCTGAACGTCGGGCATGGCGAACTCGGGCTCGGCAAGCGTCTTGGGCTCGGGCGTGAATTGCGCGCGCGCCGTTACGACCGCGCGATCGTGCTGCCGAACTCGCTCAAGTCGGCGATCGTGCCATTCGCCGCGCGTGCGCGCGTGCGCACCGGATTTCGCGGCGAGCTGCGCTACGGTTTGCTCAACGACATCCGCCGGCTCGACAAGCAAAAACTCCCGCGCACTGTGGATCGTTTCGTCGCGCTCGCGCTGGCTGCGGACGAGGCCTTGCCGGAGATTCCGGCGCCGCGCATCCGCGCCGACCTGGACCAGGCGCGCCTGGCGCTGGCGCGACTCGGCCGCAGCCTGCCGCAGGCGCCGGTCCTTGGCCTGTGCCCCGGCGCCGAATACGGCCCGGCCAAGCGCTGGCCGTACTTCGCCGAGCTCGCCGCGCGCCTCGAGCAGCCGGGCGTGCTGCTCGGCTCGGCGAACGACGCTCCCGCAGCGCAGGGCGTGCCGGGAACAAATCTCGTCGGCCACACGACGCTCGACGAGGCGATCGACCTCCTCGCCGGCGCGGAGCGCGTGGTCAGCAACGATTCCGGGCTGATGCACGTCGCCGCCGCGCTCGGCCGTCCGCTCGTCGCCCTCTTCGGCTCGTCGAGCCCGGAGCGAACGCCCCCGCAATCGCCGGCCGCGCGAGTACTATGGCTGAAGCTCGAATGCAGCCCTTGCTATGAGCGCGACTGCCCGCTCGGGCACTTGCGTTGCTTGCGCGAGATCTCGGTCGAGCAGGTGCTTGCGGAGGTGAGCCGTCCATGAGCCCCGCCGTCTTTCCTACCGCCCGCGACGCGGAGAACGCGTTCTACGAGGCGCTCGAGCGCTGCGACCTCGACGGCATGATGGCGGTCTGGGCCGAGGACGAGGAGATCGTCTGCGTGCATCCGGGCGGCCCGCGCCTCACCGGGCAGGAGCAGGTCCGCGAAAGCTGGGCGCGGATCTTCCAGAGCGGCCCGCGCGCCCGGGTGAGCCTCACCCAGCAGGTGGCGATCGGCGCCATGATGCTCGCCGTGCACAGCGTGCACGAGAACTTCAGCGTGGAAGGCGAGAGCCGCGGCGACGCTCG
>JBLMXN010000216.1:0-4105 GCA_050257795.1 Bacteroidota bacterium | reverse complement strand
GCGAACCGCCGACCAGCGTCTGACCGGCCGCCTTCGGCACCGGCAGCGACTCGCCGGTGAGCAGCGATTCGTCCACGCTCGAGCGGCCCTCCAGCACCACGGCGTCGGCCGGCACCGGCTCGCCGGGACGGATGCGTACCCGGTCGCCCGGCGCCAGTTCCGCCACCGCCACGGTCTCTTCGATCGTCTCATTCCCCTGGGTCACGAGGCGCGTGGCCGTCGCCGGCGCGGCCTGCACCAGCGCCTCGGAGGCCTCGGCGGCGCGCTTGCGCGCCGCGGTTTCGAGGTAGCGCGCGCCCAGCAGGAAGAACACGAACATCGCGACCGAGTCGTAATAGACGACGCCGCGGCCGGTCATGGTGACCCGGACGCTGGCGACGAACGCCGTCAGGATGCCGAGCGAAACCGGGACGTCCATGCCGGCCTGGCGGTGGCGCAGATCCCGCCACGCGGCGGCGAAGAAAGGCTGCGCCGAATACAGCAGCACCGGCAGCGTCAACAGCAGGCTGATCCAGTGAAAAAATTGGCGATACTGCATTTCCTCCTCGATCCAGCCGCCGAAGTACAAGGCCGCGGCGAGGATCATCACCTGCATGGTCATGACGCCGGCGACGCCGAGCCGGCGCAGCAGATGTTTGCGTTCGTGCTCCAGCCGCTGCTGCTGGCGTCCGGGATCGAACGGATGCGCGAGGTAGCCGATGCGACTGACCGCCTGCAGGATGTCGCTCAGATGAATGCGGCGCTCGTCCCAGCGCACGCGCGCGCGGTGCGTGGCGTAGTTGATGTGCACCGCGAGCACGCCGGGCAGGCGCGCGAGGTGGCGCTCGTTCAACCACACGCACGCGGCACAGGTGATGCCCTCGAGGATCAGCGCCGCCTCGCGCACGTGCTCGTCCTCGCTGCGCACGAAGCTCTTCTGCACGTCGGGCAGGTCGTACACCGCGGTCTGGCGCAGGAATTCCGGGACGATTTCGCGCGCGGTCGGCGCCTGCACGGTGCGAAATTTGTAGTAATCGGCGAGCCCGCCGTCGACGATCGCCTGCGCCACCGCCTGGCAACCGCGGCAGCACATCGGCTGGCGCGCGCCGTCGATTTCCACGGCGAAGTCGGCGCCCGCCGGCACCGGCAGCCCGCAATGAAAACAGGCGACGGCGGCGGATTCGGCAGTGGCGATGGCGGAAGCTGTGGCCATGGATATTCTCGAAGCGCCGGGCGGTCGGGGCGGCGCCGGATTTGCCGGCCTTATTCTATCCGATTCAGTCCGGGCGATCCGGCCGGCCGGCGGCGCGGCAAAACGCCGCAGCGGCCATGCATTAGCCGGCCGTGTTTTTTGTTATGATTAAGCGGTTGCTTCCACTCCCGCGCGGGGTAGCGCGCGAGAAAGGCATCCCCGAATTTCGATTCCGTGAGGCGGTACATGTCACAAGCCAATGCCATTCCCCTGCGCGAGATAAGCGGACTCAAGGTCGCCTGCAAGGATTGCAACCTGTTCCAGCTCTGTCTTCCCTTCGGCCTCGGCGACGCGGATCTCGCGCTGCTCGACTCGATCATCAAGCGCCAGCGCGTGATCAAGCGTGGCGAGCACCTGTTCCGGCCGGGCGATCCGTTTGTGTTCGTGTACGCGGTCAAGTCGGGCACCATCAAGACCTATACGCCCATTCTCGACGGCGGTGACCAGGTGACCGGCTTTCACCTGCCCGGCGAGCTGCTGGGCCTGGATGCCATCACCACCGAGGTGCACCCGTGCGGCGCCATCGCCCTCGAGACCTCCAGCGTCTGCGAGCTGCCGTTGCACCGGCTGGAGGAATTGGGCAGCGTGGTCGCGAGCGTGCAGCGGCAGATGTTGCGCATCCTGAGCAAGCAGATCCTGCACGATCAGACCCTGCAGGTGCTGCTGTGCAAGCGCAGCGCCGAGGAGCGGCTGGCGGCGCTGTTGCTGAGCCTGTCCTATCGCTACAAGCGCCGCGGATTTTCCGCCAGCGAATTCAATCTCAGCATGTCGCGCCAGGACATCGCGAGCTACCTCGGGCTGGCGGAGGAAACCGTGAGCCGCCTGTTCACCCGCTTCCAGGAACAGGGGCTGATCGTGGCGTTGCGCAAGCACGTGCACCTGCTGGATCTGCCGCGCCTGGAATCGCTGGTCGGTTTGCCCGAGCGCTTGCACTGACTGGCGCCGGCGTCGGCGTTTTCCCCCCGGTTTGACCGAAGTCGGCTGAATACCCCGGGTTTCCTGACTTATGTCAGAAATTTTCTTCATCCGGATTGATCTATATCAAGTACCTCTCCGCTAAAAACGCAACAATCTGCGCCGTGTCTGCGCCACCCGCCGGGATGGCAGGCCAAGCCAAATAACGAAGCAACCGCGGAGAGATTTTCGATGAGGGTGCCTGCCGGAACCGAGGCGCGGACGAATCCGCCAGGCGCGTCTTCCGCCATTCGTCGATTCAGATTCGCCTTCGGTGTGACTCCCGGTTTATCCCGCCTGTGCCTGAGCAAAACGCTCGGTTTCTCCCGGACGCGTCCGGTTTTCGCGGCAAACGACGCGCGCGCAAACGCCGGCGCGCATTCATCTCCCGACGGTTTTCGTATGGAATTTCCTCGACTTCATTCACCGCGCGTCCCGTGCGTTGACGCTTGCGGCGGTTTGCAGGAAACTGATTCGCACGATTATTCATCGCACCGACGGGAGAACGCGCATGGTCTTGGGTCACGTTTGGGGATTGATGTCCCATCCGGAAGACGAGTGGAAAAACATCCGCAAGGAGAATTGCACGATCGGCAAATGCTTCTGCTCGCACGTGCTGCTGCTCGCCGCGATTCCGCCGCTGGCGGGTTATATCGGCACCACGCAGGTCGGCTGGCAGGTGGTGGCGCGCGAGGTCAACCGGCTGACGCCGCAGAGCGCGCTGTGGATCGCCATCCTCTCCTACATCACGATCCTGGTCGCGGTGTTCACGGTCGGCAAGCTGATTCACTGGATGGGCCAGACGTACGGCGCGAAGCAGACGCTGCCGCAGTGCATCGCCCTGGCCGCGTACACGGCCACGCCGCTGTTCCTCATCGGCATCATGCTGCTGTATCCGCTGCTGTGGTTCAATCTGCTCATCGGTCTGCCGGCGCTCGCCTATACTGTGTACCTGCTTTACACCGGCGTGCCGATCGTCATGGGTATCCCGAAGGAGCGCGGCTTTCTGTTCTCCAGCGCCGTGCTCGCCGTGGGGCTGGTCATGCTGGTGGCCGTGCTGGCGGCGACCGTGATCCTGTGGGACATCGGGGTGGGGCCGGCTTTCACGGGTTAACCCGCCGCGTCATCGTCGTTCGGGAGTTTGACTTGCGTCAACACAGCGACGCGCTTTTTCTATATATTTCAGCATTTGCTTATATAGCATCGCATCGTCATCGCGGCAGAATTGCGTCGCGCGTTATGCCATCCGGATTTTTGAATTCAATCATTCACTGATTTGAACAGCGAGAGACTTATGGCCGAACAGGAAACCTACAATTACAAGGTCGTGCGGCAATTTGCCGTGATGACCGTCGTCTGGGGCATCGTCGGCATGCTGGTCGGCGTGTGGATCGCCGCCGAGATGGCATGGCCGGCGCTCAATTTCGACATCCCCTGGATCACCTTTTCGCGGTTGCGTCCGCTCCATACCAGCGCTGTGATCTTCGCCTTCGGCGGCTGTGCGCTGTTCGCGACGTCATATTACGTCGTGCAGCGCACCTGCCACGTGCGCCTGTTCAGCGATAAGCTGGCGGCCTTCACGTTCTGGGGCTGGCAGGCGGTAATAGTCGCGGCAGCGATTTCCTATCCGCTCGGCATCACCGAGAGCCGCGAGTATGCCGAACCCGAATGGCCGATCGACATCCTGATCACCCTAGTGTGGGTGTCCTACGCCGTCGTTTTCTTCGGCACGCTGATCAAGCGCAAGGTCAGCCATATCTACGTCGCCAACTGGTTCTATGCCGCGTTCATTCTCACCATCGCGATATTGCATGTGTTCAACAACCTCGCGGTCCCGGTGTCGTGGACCAAGTCCTATTCGATCTACGCCGGGGTGCAGGACGCCATGGTGCAGTGGTGGTACGGCCACAACGCCGTGGG
>JBLMXN010000215.1:0-9868 GCA_050257795.1 Bacteroidota bacterium | reverse complement strand
GATATTCCGCTCGATGAGATTGAGGGGATGATCAAGAATTCGAATTCCTGGGTGAAGGTGGTGCCGAATCAGCGCGAGATCACCATGAAGGAACTGACCCCGACCCAGGTCACCGGCACGTTGACCGTGCCGGTCGGACGGTTGCGCAAGCTCAACATGGGGCCGCAGTACCTCGGCGCTTTCACGGTCGGCGACCAGCTCCTGTGGGGCGCGGCCGAACCGCTGCGGCGCATGCTGCGTATCCTGCTGGAGACCAGGTAGTCCTGATTTTCCCGCCGTTATTGCCTGTAATGACCCGGTCGCGCCGACACATTGATGTCGGCGTTGGCTGGTCTATACCAATAAAGAAAGGTCATCTGGGGCACAAACGGGGACGGGGTTCGGCGCGGTGCAGGCCTGTTATGGCCAAAAACCTGTTTTAGGCCTGTTTTTAAGGCAATTTCCGGTCCTTCCCTGAAGAAAGTCTGGTAAAAAATCATCTGTACGCTATAGTTTAGTTGCGGTTTGTAAAGAGTATTGCTATTTATTTACATAACTCCCGGTCTTATAAGACTTTAAGGCAAGGAAACCTGATCAATACAATAGGGGCGAACAGGAATGTCTCGGAACAGGAGGGGAATCGCGCTGGTTTCGCGGTGGGTTTTGGTCAGCATGTTGGCGCTGTTCCCGATTGCCAGCCACGCACTGGCGCTCGGCAAGCTCAAGGTGCTCTCAGCACTGAACGAACCACTTAACGCCGAGATCGATTTCACTTCCGTCACCGACAAGGAACTGAAAGGTCTCGCGGTTACCCTGGCTTCACGCGCCGATTTCGACGCCGCCGGCGTGGATCGTCCGTCGTTTCTCTCGCAGATCAAATTCATGGTGTCGCGTCGGCTCGACGGGCACTATTTCCTGCAACTGCGCACCGACGAACAGGTCAACGAACCGTTTCTGCATCTACTGCTCCAGATCGACTGGCCCGGTGGACGGCTGGTGCGCGAATACACCGCGCTGATCGACCCGCCTTACCAGATCGCCAGCAAACCGGCACCGGTGGAAGCACCGGTCGTGACAACTCCCGCACCGGAAGCCGTTGTCGAGCCGGCACCGGCACCGGCACCGGCACCGGCACCGGCCGCGCCCACGGCGGAAGCGTCCAAGGAAGAAACGCCCCCTGCCGAGACCGCGCAAGCGGAAGCAGCCAAGGCTCCGGAGCAACCCGCGGCAGCGGAACAAGCCAAGACGCCAGAGCAACCCAAGGCGGCGGAAGAAACGTCGCCGACAGAGGAAGCGGCCAAGCAGGAAGCCGCCGCGCCGGCGGAAACCGCGCCAGGTGAAGTCCAACCGCTCGGTCCTCCGGACGTTTCGGTGGCCGCCCAAGGCGCGACGCCGGAAGAATCCACGACACCCAAAGTCGAGCCGCTCGCTGCGACGCCCAAGGCGGAAACTCCGCCCGCGCCGGAGCCAGCAGCCCCGGCAGCGACCCCAACATGGGCCGCCATGTCGGAGTATGACGTCAAGAAAGGCGACACGCTGTGGCGCGTTGCCGACAAGGCGCGTGGCAGCAACCAGGATATGACGCTCGAGCAGGTCATGCTCGCGATCTATCGTGCCAACAAGGACGCGTTCTTTGGCAACAACGTAAATAACCTCAAAGCCGGCAAGATTCTCAAGATGCCGGAACGCGATGAAGTGGATTCCGTGCCAGCCCCGCAGGCGCGGCATGAATTCCGCGCCCAGTACGACGCGTGGCAGGAATACAAGCTCAAGCTGGCGGCCGCCGGCGGCGCCGTCAAGGTGGCGGAAGCGCCGGAATCGGCGCCGTCCGGCGCCGAGGAAAAACCCGCCGAAACGCCGGCAGCACCACAGGCGGCGAAGCAAGCGGAAGCCAAGCCGTCCAAGCCGGCCGCGCCGACGGCCGCGGACAAAGGCCGCCAGGACGAGCTGCTCAAGATTGTGCGCAGCACGCTGGAACAGCAGAAGACCACACCGGAGAAGGGTGTGACGGACAAGGAAGCCGTCAAGGAATCGGCCGCGCAGGAACGACAGGCTCTGGCCGACCGTGCCGCGTCGCTGGACGAATCCCTCGAATCCAGACGCATGGAGAACAAGGATTTGAGCGAGAAGGTGGGAATCGTGCGCTCCCAGCTCAAGAAGGAATCACGCCTGATCGCGCTGGAGAACGAGAGCCTGGCGCAGCAGACGAAGAAGGCCCCGGAAACCAAGCCTGCGGAAGCCCCGGCCAAGCCGGCGGAGAAACCCGCGGCGGTCCCGCCGCCACAAAAGGCGCAACTCGAAACCGCTCCGGCCCCGGTCCCGGAGAAACCGAAGCCGACGCCCGTCGCCCCCAGGAAGCGGGTGGTGCCGCCGCCGGCACCGAAGGAAGAGAAGGGATTTCTCGCGACCGTGCTCGAGGCGGTTCAGGGTGACCTGTTGATGCCGGTACTGATCGGCGTCGTGGTGCTACTCAGCGGCGGTCTGGCGTTGGTGTATTTCCGCCGGCGCCAGAAGTCCATCGCCGAATTCGAGGAAAGCATTCTTTCCGCCGACGCCATCAGCACCGAGCAGCCGGCGACCACCGGCACCGTCGCCGCGCATCAACCGGCCGTAACCACCGGCGGCGATACCTCGTTCCTGAGCGATTTCAGCCAGGGCGGCATGGGCAACATTCATACCGACGAAGTCGATCCGGTTGCCGAGGCCGAGGTGTATCTCGCTTACGGACGCGACGAAACCGCGGAAGAAATTCTCAAAGACGCGGTCGTGAAGAATCCCGACCGTCATGAACTCAAGCTCAAGTTGCTGGAAATCTACCATCAGCGCAACGACGTGGCGGCTTTTGAAACGCTCGCCGAAGAGCTGTACGCCGCGCTCGGCGGCCGTGGCGGCAAGATCTGGGAGAAGGTCGAGGAAATGGGGCGCAAGCTCAATCCCGAGAATCCCATGTTCCGGGGCGGGACGCCGGCCAAAGCGCCGGCTGCCAAGCCTGCCGTCTCGCCCGCCGCTGCCATGGCGGGAATGGCAGCGGCCGCTGAAAGCAGCAAGACCGAAATGGTCAGCGACCTCGACTTCGACGTGGAGACACCCGCCGCCGGTAAGGCCGCGGCCGAGCCAGCTTTTGATCTCGATTTTGGCGCACCCAAAACCGCGGCGGCCGACACGGAAGAATTCGTTGCCGCTGCGCCGGCGAGCGCCAAGGGTGGTTCAGACTTCGAGTCACTGGATCTGGGCGCGCCGGCGGATAATGCGCTTGATTTCAACACAAGCGGCAAGAGCGAGGCCGGCGGTGACCTGGATTTCGAAGCGCCGGGCGCGGATAACGAGATCAAGTGGGAACCGGCTCCGGCCGCGGCGTCGGCGGCTGCTGAAGCCGAAGTCGACCTGGCCGCCGCGGCACCCGCGGGTGAAGCGTCAGGGTCCGGACAATGGGATGAGACGGCGACGAAGCTGGATCTGGCCAAGGCCTATATTGACATGGGTGATGCCGAAGGAGCGCGCAGCATCTTGCAGGAGGTCATGACGGAAGGCAGCGAGGCGCAGAAAAAACAGGCCCAGGAATTGTCGACCCAGATCGCCTGAGCTGGCGGCCCACGCTCAGTATCTCCGTTTGAAATAAATCTCCGCGCGGCGAGTGAGGCCGGTGGCGGCTTCGATCCCGACGAAGCCGTCCGGATCGACGTTCAGATCGAGCCCGAGGAACCCGAATGCGCGCGACGACCGGCTGAAGTCGGTCGTGTGATTCACCAGGCCGCTGGCGCGTTCTTCCCCGTCTATGTAGCCGTAACCGCCACCGCCGTAGAGACGCAAACCGCGCGCGATCGCGACGCTGGCGCCGAGCAGCGCCTGCGGTGCGGACCAGTCGAGCACGACCGTCTGGGTATCGGTCTTGTTATCCACCTTTTGATACGTGTAGTCGAGGGCATAGTACAGCGAGGCGTTCCGCGACTCGAACAGCACGCCATCGAGCGAGAAGCCGGCATGGTAGCCGTCGAGCTCGATGCCCGCGGTGACCGGGTTGCCGGTCTGCGTGATGTAGGCGTAGCCGCCGTACATGCCGAGCATCAGGCGCGGACTCATCTGCTCGCGCAAGGTCAGGCCGATCCAGCGGCTGGTGGTGTCGTAAGCATGACCATCGCTGTAGTCGAGCGGCGCCTTGGCGCTCGCGAAACGCAGCGAAACATCCAGGGTTCGATCCCGTTCATCCGGCATTCTGTAGTCGGTGGCCTGAGCCAGTAACGGTGTCAGTAGCAGCCATCCCCAGACTATTCGCCGTTTCATTCCTGCTTGCGCCTGTCGAACACCAGGAAACTGTAAGGATACGGGTTTTTGGCGTCCGCTTCGTGCCGTTCGCGACTGATTTCGTTCCATCGGTCGGCCGCGAATTCCGGAAAATAGGTATCGCCCGCCACGCTGGCGTGCACCAGCGTCAGGTAAAGCCGGTCGGCGCGCGCAAACGCCTGGCGATAGATTTCGGCGCCGCCGATGACGAAGATTTCCGCATCGGTTTGCGCGCGCTCCAGCGCTTCCTCGAGCGAATGCGTCACGACGCAACCCGGGGCGCGGTATTTCCGGTTGCGCGTGACGACGATGTTGGTGCGTTCGGGCAGCGGCTTGCCGATGGATTCGTAGTTGCGCCGTCCCATAATCACGTGATGGCCGGTGGTGAGTCTTCGGAAGTGCTTGAGGTCGGCCGGCAGCCGCCACGGCAGGGTGTTGTCGACGCCGATGACGCGGTTTTCCGCCATGGCGGCGATCAACGACACGCGCCCGGCGCGATCCACGGAATTACACCGCCACCGGGGCTTTGATGGCGGGGTGCGGGTCGTAATTCAGCAGCTCGAAGTCGTCATAGTCGAAGTCGAACAGGGAGATTTTCTCGGGATTGAGCCGCATCACCGGCAGTGGCCGCGGCTCGCGCGCGATCTGGGTTTGCGCCTGCTCCAGATGATTGAGGTAGAGATGCGCGTCGCCCAGCGTGTGCACGAACTCGCCCGGTTTCAGGCCCGTCGCCTGCGCCATCATCATCGTCAGCAGCGCATACGAGGCGATGTTGAACGGCACGCCGAGGAAGATATCGGCGCTGCGCTGATACAGCTGGCACGACAGCCGTCCCTGGGCGACGTAGAACTGGAACAGCAGGTGGCACGGCGGCAGCGCCATGCGCTCGATCTCGGCGACGTTCCAGGCGCTCACGATCAGCCGGCGCGAATCCGGGTTGGCGCGGATGTCGCGCACTACCTGGCTGATCTGGTCAATCTGGCGGCCGTCCGGCGCCGGCCACGAACGCCACTGGTATCCGTAGATGGGCCCGAGGTCGCCGTTTTCATTGGCCCATTCGTCCCAGATGCTGACGCCGTGTTCCTTCAGATAGCGGATATTGGTGTCGCCGCGCAGGAACCACAGCAACTCGTAGATGATGGATTTGGTGTGCACCTTTTTGGTGGTGAGCAGCGGAAACCCTTGCGACAGGTCGAAGCGCATCTGGTGGCCGAAGACCGAAAGCGTGCCGGTGCCGGTACGGTCTTCCTTGCGTGCGCCGTGGTGCATCACGTGGCGCATCAGGTCGAGATATTGCCGCATGCGATGAGTTCTCCGTTTCCTGATCGTGTTGCCTGCGTAGTATATCCGGTAGGCCCGGTGCGCGCAGCCGATGTATTCGTCGCGGGCGCTGAACGCTAGTGCCGCGATGGAGCGAACAGGCGCACGTGCCGCTGCTTGAACAACAGCAACAGGACCATGCCGGCGATGAAACCGCCGATGTGCGCGCCGAAGGCGACGCCGCCGGCACGCGGATCGGCCAGCGCCGAGCTGATTAGTTGCAGCACGAACCAGAAACCGAGCACCACCATCGCCGGTAGCGGCACGAGCCGCGAATAAAATCCGAGCGGGATCAGCACCAGCACGCGGGCGTGGGGAAACAGCAGCAGGTAGGCCCCGAGGACCCCGGAGATGGCACCGCTCGCGCCGATCATCGGCAGCGTGGAATCCGGATTGGGCAGGGCCTGTGCCAGCGCCGCGACGATTCCGCACAGCAGGTAGAAAATTGCGAAACGCGCGTGGCCCATCGCGTCCTCGACATTGTTGCCGAAGATCCACAGATACAGCATGTTGCCGATCAGGTGCATCCAGCTCCCGTGCAGGAACTGGGAGGTGAGCACGGTCATGGTCGGTGGCACCAGGGCGAGCTCCGGCGGAAGGTTCTTGTCGCCGAACAGGGTCGCCGGGATCACACCGAGACTCATCACGGCGGCCCGGAATCCGTTCACCCCCAACGACAGCTGCCACAGAAAAATAAGCGAACAGAGGACGATGAAGCTGATCGTTACGATCGGTTTGATGGTCGTGGGGTTATCGTCGCGCAGCGGGATCATGGCTGTTTACGTTGCAGGAGACCGTAAGGGTCCTGGCGATAGAAGCGCTGCAGCTGCGCATACACCGCCGGGAATTCGTCGCGAACCCGGTGTGGCGCCGTGAAAAATGCTTCGCTCGTCACGGCGAAAAACTCCGCCGGATTCTCGGCGGCATACGGGTCGATGCGACTGGGCTGCGCCGTATCCAGGGTGTCGCGCAAACGGTCATAAGCCGCCTGGAAATCCTGCGACCACTCGCGTGGGTTCATGCCGGCATGCAGCGGCGGAAAACCGTTGGCGTTGCCATTCAGGACGTCGAGCTTGTGGGCGCACTCATGGATCACCAGGTCGCGGTCTGCGGGCGCCCGGTCTTCCTCTTGCATCGCCTCCCAGGACAGCACCATCGGGCCCCGCGCCAGGGACTGGCCGCACAGGTCCAGCTTGCCCCGGTGCACGACCCCGTGCTCGTCCATGTACTCCTCGTGCACGCGGAAATCGCCGGGATAGATCACGATCGAAACCCAGTCGGAATAATAATCGAGTCCGAGATGCATAACCGGGAGACAGGCATGCAGGGCGATGCGGGCGCACATGACCTCGGACACGGTCACGCCGGCCGCTCCCTCGAGGGATTTGGTTGCCAGGAACCGCGTGACGATTTCGCGCAGTTGCCGGCGCTCGTCCGCCGGCAATGCCTGGGCGTACGCGGACGTGCGCACGATTTGTGTCCACAACGCATCGGGAACGGCCCCCCGTCTTGATTGCCACCACCGGTACAGTTCTTGCCATCCGGCGCGCAGCGTGCGGCGCTCGTGTCCCGCCACGGGCTTACGCGGAGGCGCCACCGCTCAGGTGCTGGATCGCGAGTATTTTGCCCTTTTCCACGGCCGGTTGGTCCAGTGGATTGATCCCGTAGAGCAGACCGGTGTAGACCGTGGTGCGCTGGTACAGGTCGATCAGCTGACCCAGCGCGTGGGCATTGAGCGCCGGCAGGCGCAGGGTCATATTCGGATGACCGGTGTCGGTAATGACCTGGCGCGTGGCCTCGAACTCGGCCTCGACGACATCGCTCATGCGCTTGCCCGCGAGATAGGGGAAATATCGGCGATCCTCCGTGGCCAGCGGGATCGGCTGATCGCATTCCCAGGCATCGAGCGCGAGGAAAGAGAAAATCTTGTCGCGTTGCGATTCCAGGTACATCTGAAGCTGACTGTGCTGATCCACGGTGCCCATGGCGCGCACCGGCTGCGTGCCGGCGTGCATCCGGCCCGCTTGTGCCGTCATGCGTTTGCCGAGCGACTCGGCCCACAGCTGGCTGTACCAGTCGCCGAAGGACTGCAGCGGATCGACATAGGGCATCATGATCGAGAGGCGTTTGTTCTTTTTCATGTCGAGCAGGTAAAACAGCGCCGCCATTTCCAGCGCCGGATTGGCGCGCGGATCGTTCGAGGTACAGCGCGCGGCGTTGGCCGCCGCGCCGGCGAGCAGGGCGCGGATGTCGATGCCCGCGGCGGCCAGCGGCAGCAGGCCCACGGCGGTGAGCACGGAATAACGCCCGCCGACCTTGGGCGGCACCGGCAGCGCGGGCAGGTTCTCGCGCGCCGCGAGGTCGCGCAGCCAGCCCCGCGCCGGATCGGTGACGATCCACTGGTGTTCACGCGCCTTTTGCTTGCCCAGATCTTTTTCCAGCCAGTCGCGCAGGATCAGATACTGAACCGCCGTTTCGATCGTGCCGCCCGATTTGCTGATGCAAATGACCGCCATCGACTCGGGGCGCCGGCGTTGCAGCAGGGCTTGCAGGTGATAGGGATCGATATTTTCCAGGAAGTGCAGCGCGGGCCGGTCGTCGTCGAAGGCGCCGGCGGTGAGCGCCTGGTACACGGCCTTGGCGCCGAGGCTGGAACCGCCGATGCCGATCACCACGACTTCCGGAAATCGCCCGAGCGCTTGCGCCATTGCGTCAATGGCGGGAAGCGATTCCGGCATGCCGCTGTGCAGGTTCAGGCAGGCGAACTCGGCATCGAGCTCGTTGTGGGTGTTTTCGGTGACCGTCCGGTGAACACGCGCGAGCTCCGGTGCGAGTGTTTTCAACTCATGCGCGTCGACGCCTTCCGACCCGACAGCGTCGCGGTACAGGCGCGTGGTGTCGACCTGTACCGGTTGCTGCGCCGAGGTACCGTGGGTGGACGTGTGTTGGCGGCGAGACACGGATAACCTTCCTGCTGTCGTCAGCGCGATGTCTGATTGTTACCGCGAAATGTTATCACTGTTTGCGGTCCCGGTACTCCGCGGCTTCCAGCGTGTTCAGCAACAGGGTTGCCACCGTCATCGGTCCGACGCCCCCCGGCACCGGCGTGATCCAGCTGGCGCGGTTCTTGGCCGCTTCGAATTCCACGTCGCCCGCGAGCTTGCCGTTCGGCAGCCGGTTGATGCCGACGTCGACGACGATCGCACCAGGTTTGATCCATTCGCCCTTGACCATGGCGGGTTTGCCGACGGCGACCACCAGCAGTTCCGCGCGCGCGACATGCGCTGACAGATTCCGGGTAAACCGGTGGCAGATGGTGACGGTGCAGCCGGCCAGCAGCAGCTCGAACGACATCGGTCGCCCGACGATGTTGGAGGCGCCGACCACGACCGCTTCCTTGCCGGCGAGCGGCTCGCCCGTGGACATGAGCAACTGCATCACGCCGCGCGGCGTACACGGGCGCAGGCGCGGCATGCGCTGCGCCAGCCGCCCGATGTTATAAGGATGAAATCCGTCCACGTCCTTGTCCGGGTGAATGCGCTCGATGACGGTGGTCTGGTCGATGTGCCCCGGCAGCGGCAGTTGCACCAGGATGCCATCCACGTCGGGACGTACGTTCAGCTGGTCGATGTGGGACAGGAGTTCATTCTGCGAGACTTCCAGCGGCAGGTCGTAATCGAAGGAATGGAAGCCGGCCTCGTTGCAGGCGCTGCGCTTGTTGCGCACGTAAACTTCCGAGGCGGGATCGTGGCCGACCTTCAGGACCGCCAACCCCGGCGTGCGGGCGCCGTTTTGCCGGCGCTGATCGACCCGTTGTTTTATCTCGGCACGCAGCTGTTGTGCGAGTTTTTTTCCGTCCAGGATGCGTGCGCTCATGTTGTGCCGACCGCGTTCTATCGCCCGGCGCATCATCGCATGCAGCCCCGTGACGCGCCAAGCACAGCGCCAGTATCGTGCCTATAATGAGGGGCGCGCATCTCCTGTGACAAGACGAACGAGCGAAGCGAGTAGGGCTGCATTATTGACGGTCTCAGGGGTGGTGCGTATAGTTCCGGCCTCGCGCCGCCCGGTTGGCGGCGCCGGGCGTGATGTACCGACGGGGTATAGCGCAGCCTGGTAGCGCACCTGCTTTGGGAGCAGGGTGTCGGGGGTTCAAATCCCTCTACCCCGACCATATTCATTGCATGCAGTGGGCGCATGGGCTGTAATGAGTGACGGAGTGCCAGAGCGCCCGTAGCTCAGTTGGGTGAGGCGGAGTTTTCGCGAGAGTCCAGCGGACTCTCGCGCC
>JBLMXN010000214.1:0-31653 GCA_050257795.1 Bacteroidota bacterium | reverse complement strand
CCTGCCGTGGACGATACGTTCGTTGCTCGCCAGCCTCGGGGCGTTCAATCGCATGGGGTCGAACCTGATCAGCTACCTGTTGTTCGAGCGGCCGTATTGCCGCGATCTGATCAGGCTGGGTTACGAGGACGCGATGCGGCGCAAGGACGAGATACTGCGGTTTCTGGAGATGCCCCCGCCATGACGCGGGTCCTGGTCACGCTCGGGATCGTTCTCATCGTCGCGGGGATCGCCTGGCCGTGGCTCAGCAAGCTCGGGTTCGGGCGCCTGCCCGGCGATATCGTGATCGAGCGCGAAAACTTCCGGTTCTATTTTCCGATCACCAGCATGATCATCGTGAGTCTGGTGCTGTCGCTGATTTTCTGGTTGTTCCGGAAATAGCGGCAGTTCTCAATATCACCAATCCGGCGTAATTCATGTTTGTTGTCATCCCGGTAAAAGCCGGGGGTCGCCCAGAAACCGGTTCTACGCGACCGGCTACTACAAACCGGGTCAGAGAAGAATTGTTGCTAATATTAGCGAAAACTGCGCTCTGACCAGGATTTCCGCCGGCGCGTGAGCTTGGTCGTTGGGCGTCAATGAACCGCGGATAACCACGAAATGGTGTTGACACGATCACAGGCCCGGACGTTTTACGATCGCCTTGGAGCACGGCAGGATACCCAAGCTTTTTATGAAGATGCAGCGTTGGGTGATCTTATTGCCCACGCGACATTCGAGCAGGCGGAAGGCGTTTTCGAGTTTGGGTGCGGAACCGGCCGTCTCGCGTCTCGTCTGCTGGCGAAACAGCTTCCCGCCTCAGCACGGTACTTTGGTATCGACATCAGCCAAACCATGATTGACATTGCAGGCCAACGAATTTCGCCTTATGAAGAGAGAGCCACTGTGGCGCTATCGGACGGCTCCATGTCCTTTCCGCTGCCCGATCGTTCAGTCGACCGAGTGGTCTCCACCTACGTTCTTGATCTTCTGTCGGAGTCAGAGATCGATCAGGCCATTTCGGAGGCGCGTCGGGTGCTTACGCCGAATGGAAAGCTCTGTCTGGTGAGTCTCACGAATGGCAAGGGTCTTGCCTCGCGAGTCGTTTCGGGGCTGTGGTCTACGCTATTCCGTTTATATGCGCCGGCCGTGGGTGGCTGCCGACCCATCCGGCTTGAATCATTCATCAGTCCACAGCTCTGGTTAATCGAGTATCGCAATGTAGTTACCCGGTTTGGCGTGCCATCGGAAGTGCTCGTTGCCAGCCCGGCGTTGCACGCCTAACAAGCCTTGATGCGCACTCATGCTGAAAGTGCAAAACGTTCTGGACTCGCTTGTCTTGGATGAGGATGGGAGGACTTGCTGATGACGCTCACGACTGTAATTCTGCTGGTAATGCTGCTCTTTGTGGTTCAGCTTTTTCTGCAAGAGACATCACGTTACCGTTTTAATCTGTGGCGGATTATGGGCAATCGTGACACCAGGCCGGCGGAGTCCCTAATCGCCACTCGGCTGGACAGGGCCAAGAACAATATGCTGGAAGCGCTGCCCCTTTTCCTTGGCCTGGCGATGTTGGCGTTGGTCAAGGGCGGTGACACGAGCAGGGCGGCCAATGGTGCAACCTTCTTCCTCATCGCACGCATTATCTATGTTCCGATCTATGCGGCAGGGATTCCCGTACTGCGTTCACTGGCGTGGCTGGCAGGGATGGCGGGTCTGGCAATGATGGCCCTGTCCCTTATCTGACTAACGACATTAAATCAGAATACCCGGGCTCTTCTTCAGGGCGTTCGTCGTGTCTGCTAGGGGATGATGGCAACGTCGTGATCGCCACCCACTAATATACCGTGCCGTAGACGACATAAATGAAAAGCCGCCCCTTTGGGCGGCTTTTGTTATTTACATCCTGAATCCCCGCCTTCGCGGGGATGACGGATAGGGGCAATTCTCTAGTGCGATACCCGCGTGACGCCGCTGCCAGACAGTATCCGCACGCGATCGCCGACCCGGAAGACCTCGTTGGGTTCGGCGGCCTGGGTGACCGCGATCATTCGGCCGCTGTCGAGCTTGACGGTGATCTCGACACCCTTCTGGCGCGTGGCCCCTTCTTCCGCCGCGGAACCGGCGACGCCGCCGACGACCGCACCGAGAACCGAGCCGACGATCGCGCCCTTGCCCTGTCCGATTTCGCTGCCGGCGACGCCGCCGACGACCGCACCGGCGGCCGGGCCGATCCCGGACTTGGTGCCCTCGATCTTCACTTCCCGCACCGCCTCGACCACGCCCATCTGGACTTCCTGTACGCCACGCACCTGCGTGCGCTCGTAATCACCGCTGCCGAGACCGCCGGCGCAGGCGGACAGCAGCGCCGCGGTCAGCAGGCTGACAAGGATGGCAATAACATTACGCATGACTTCCTCCGCGATATGAATCAATCGCACTAGTGTACCACCCTTGGATAGCCGCCGCTCACGGCGGTTCCCATCTTTACTGGCGGATGAAGTCGATAACGATCAGTCCCGGTTCGCGGTTGACATAGTTGATCTTCACCGCCGCGCCGTAGCGCTGTTGCAACTGCTGCAGCAACGGCAGCGGGTCGTGGTCGTTGGCGAAACGCATGGTCTCGCCCGGTTGCAGCGCATCGAGGGCACCGAAGATCGCGGCGTGACGAAAGCGCTTGGCGATTCCGCGCGCGTCGAACGGATAGATTTGATCGGGCAGAAGATGCAGGTGCGGCTGGGACATGAGTGTCTCCCGGAAGATTTTGGTTGCGTAAAAACCCGCAGGGAAATCCTTACGGGCGTCGGGGTAATACCCGACCAATTTAATCAGATATGGCGTTGCGGCGGCTTGATGTACATCAAGCGCGATGCGCGTCAGCGCAAAACGACGAGTTCGGGATGGTCGCGCTGGTCGATGAGGATGCGCCTTACACGGTCCTGCCACAGCCGTGCGAACTCGCGGTTCTCCCCGGCAGTGGCCGCGCCGTTCGCCACCTTGGGCAGGAGCGCCTTCATGGCCGGTGCCGGCGGCACGACCTCGGAGCGGTAGCTCACGTCCACGCCGCGGCCGGTATCCGCGCGCTCGAAACGCGCCTCAGTCTGGATGTCGGCGCCGAAGGCGAGCAGGTTGCGCCGGTCGAAGCGTCCGCTGATGCCCTTGAAGCCGCCCGGCCCCGCCGCGCCGGTGAGCAGGCCCGCGACGTTTGCGATCACGCCGGTGGTGCCGGCGCCGATGTCGTCGCGAAACCGGACCCGGATCGCGCCGCGTTCCGGCTGCGCCGCGCCATAGAGATGCGCCAGCGCCTTGACAGTCATGAGATAAATCCCGGCGACGGTGGGGCAGGAGTGACCGGCGAGCTTCACCGCGTCGAGATAAGCGTATTCGATCACGCCGTCCTCGGCGGCCCCGAGAAATTCCGCGAGCGGGTCGCGCAGCGTGATCCTGGGCACGTCATCGAAGAACGCGGGGTAACGCATGATGGCCTCAGGGGAACGGTGGCTGACTAAACGCGGACGATCGCGTGAGTCTCGAACAGGTAGTCGAGCCAGAGATTGGTCAGGTGTTCCTGCACGTGGTTCTGCGACAGGCGTTCGTCGAGGTTGTCGAGGTCGACGATATCGAGCGGCTGGTCCTGCCACGAGCAGCTGAACACCGCCTTGGTGCGCTTGCCGGTCTGCGGATCGATCTGCCATTGCAGGCACTGCGAGCACACGCCCTTGAGGCAGCATTGCATCGGCGTGTTGATCGAGGCGGTGGTCGCCGGCTTTTTCACGAGATACGGCGCCAGCTCCGCGGCGCGCGCATCGCGGATCAGCCGCACCAGCCGGTTGCTGCCGACGACCTGCAGGCGCGTGACGTCATCGAGCCGGATCGGCGGCTCGCCGAGCTTGCCGCTGGCATACTGCACCAGGCCGTCCAGCACCGGCGCCGTGACCGACCGGTCCTGCGACCGGCGCGGTCTGACCGGCGCGCCGCTCGTGGTGATCCACAGCACCGCGTCGGCCGCGGCTTCGATCTCGTCCTGGCAGAAGACCTCCTGCGCCGAGTCGAAACAGCCAACGAACAGCACGCGGTTGCAGGCCTTGCGCAGCGCGGCGCCGGTCGCCTGCACGTGCGCGGCGCCGTGGCGCCCGCCGATGAAGAGGATCGTCTCGCGGTCCTGCGGAAGCGTGGCGCGCACGCCGGTCGGGCCCATGAGCGCGACCGGCTCGCCGGGCTTGAGCGTGGCCACCAGCCGCGAGCTCGCGCCGCGCTCGACGACGATGAGCGACACCGTGCCCTGCTCGATGTCCACGCGCGCGCCGCTCATGGCGAGCGCCTCGGTCGTGAGCTGCGTGCCGCCGACGCGCGCCGCTTGTGTCTCGAGGTTGTGCAGCCGGAAGAACTGGCCGGCGCGGAACTTGCGCGCGGCCATCGGCGCGCGCACCGTGAGCTCGACCACCGACGGCGTCAGGCGCTTCACCGACTGCACGCGCGCCTCCAGCAGATCGCGCACGTGCGCGCGGAAACGCGCGTACTCCTGATTGTCGCCGGCCTGGCGCAACCGGTTGCCGAAGGTGGCCACTATTTTCGGATAGGTGCGCTGCGCCGAGGCCACGGCCTTCACCACGCTGCCGTGGAACACCGGGTGGGTGTCGCCGAGGAAGCTCACGTGCCGCCCCTCGGGGCTGGTGTAGGACGTGAACGGGCCGAAGTCGTCGGTCTTGCAGTGCGGCGCGACCGCGATCGGCTCGAGGCCGCCGAGCACGGCGTGGTGCGTCAGGTAGTGGCCGCGCTCCTTGATGAAGTGATTCTTGTGCTCGAACTCGTAGGCGACGTTGGGGCGCGCGCCGGTCGCGACCAGGATCGCGCGCGCCGGGATAACCACGTCTTCGCCGGTTTCCGCCCATTTGCCGTCGGCGTTGGGCCGCAACCGTTTGGCGACCAGCGCCTCCACCTGGCCGTCGCGGTCCACGCGCGCTTCCTTCGGGTCGAGGCCTTCGGCGTAGTAGATGCCTTCTTCGAAGGCCTTGATGATTTCCTCGTGGTTGCGGGTGTAGGCCGGCGATTCGTTCATGCCCTTGCGGTAGGCGATGGTGACGCCGCCCCACTGGCGGATGAGCTTGAGAAGATCCGGCGCTTCGCCCGCCTGTTTCGCGCGCGCGCGTTCGGCCCGGACCGCGCGCCCGTGCGCGAGAAATTCATCGAGGATCCTGAGCGAGGCGGCATCGAGCCCGGCGCGCACCGCGGCCTCGCCGCGGGCCTGCGACAGCAGCTCGTAGCGCTCGAGCATCTTCTCGACCTGCACGATGTAATACGCCTGGATTTCGGTGGCGGTGTCGACGCCGGTGAGGCCGCCGCCGATCACCACCGCCGGCAGGCGCACTTGCAGGTTGGCGAGGCTGGCGTGTTTGGCGGCGCCGGTGAGCTGCAGCGCCATGAGGAAGTCGTTCGCCTGGCGCATGCCGGGCGCGAGGCTGCCCGGGACCGGCAGCGCCTGCGGCAGCCCCGCCCCGACGCAGATCGCGACGTGATGGAAGCCGAGGTGCCAGGCGTCCTCGACCGTGAGCGTGCCGCCGAAGCGCACGCCGCCGAACACCTGGAAGTGGCTGCGGCGCGCGAGCGACAGGTAGATCAGCTTGAGAAAATTCTTGTCCCAGCGATTGGTGATGCCGTATTCGGCGACGCCGCCGAAACCGGCCATGGTGCGGGTGTCGAGCGCCTCCTTCAGTTCGGCGTAATCGCGGATCGGCTCGCGCAGCAGCTTGTCCGGCAGCGGCTCGATCTTGAGACCGTCCGCGCCGACCACGGCGAAGCCTTCCATTAACATGTGATGCGCCAGCGTGAAGCCCGCCGGGCCCATGCCGAACACCAGCGCCTTGAGGCTATTGTAGGGTTTCGGCAGCCACTGGCGCTTGCGCAGCGGGTTCCAGCGGATCAGCAGGTCGTAGATCTCCACGCCCCACGGCAGATCGAGCACGTCGGTGAGGATGCGGGTTTCGGTCTGGGGGATGTTGACCGGGTCCTGCTTCTGGTAGATGCAGGCCTTCATGCAGTCGTTGCAGATGCGGTGGCCGGTGGTGGCGCACATCGGGTTATCGATCGTGATCATCGCCAGCGCGCCGATGCCGTGCCCGGATTTCTTGAGCGTGTGCATCTCGGAGATTTTCTCGTCCAGCGGGCAGCCGGTGAGCGTCACTCCAAGCGGATTGACCTTGAGACCCTTGTCCGGCTCGCCTTTCTTTTCGGGGAAACCCTTGGAGCAGAAATCGCCGTCGTGGTCGTGGCAGTAGATGCAGTAGTTGATCTCGTTCTGCACCTCGCGCGCACCCATGCGCGGGTCGGTGAGCCCGAAGCCATCGCGGTGGCGGCGATGCTCGGCCGGGCCCTCGACGCGCCCGACCGCGTCGTTGAGCGGCACGATCGGCACCAGTTTCTGGTGATCGATGCCCTCGGGTAGGCGGAAACTCACCCAGCCCTGCACCGCGCGCCGGCCCTCGGGCACGGTGAGCGCGCGCAGGCACCAGCGCGTGAGCTTCTCGATTGCCTCGGCATTGCCCTTTTCATCGGCCAGCAGGCGCTCGCCGTAGCGGGCGATCGCCAGTTCGCGGTCGGCGGGATCGAGCCCGGCGGCCGCGAGCGCCTGGGTTAGCCAGGCGTCGAGTTCGGCGAAACCCTCGAATTCCTCTTTCTTGACGAGCCGCCGGCGTGCGCGGCGTTGCACGAAGAACTTCTTGAAATGGAACACCGGATCGTGCGCCAGCGTGTCGCGGCGCGTCGTATCCAGCGTCTGTTTGATACCGAACAGCTCGCCAACGAAATCGTCGAGCACCGGACCGCAGGCGAGCAGCAGTTCGCTCACCTCGATCGGCGTGAAAGCGGCGCCCTGGCGATAGCTCAGCAGCCGCTGGTGCAGAGCGGCGTCCTGCACGCGCAGCTGTTCGAGAAACCGGTCGTCGAGTTTCTGCAGGCCGGCGGGAGTGAAGAGTTCAGCGAAGCTGAGACCGTGGTTCAGCGCCAGCGCGGGCGGCGATTCGAGTCGGGACATGAATATTGGTCTTTGGATATGCCGGTTGACGACACCCGGGTGAATTGGGACGCGTATTGTAAGTTCTCGCGCCGCCGAATGCATTGGCGCAGGTCAAATCCGGCGGGCCCGGCGACCCGCGATGGCACGCGCTGGCCGCGGGTTTTATGACTTCCTGGTCGGGCGGCTGCTGAGGCCGAGCAGGGCGTAGGCCGGACACCAGCCCATGACCACAGTCAGTATCGGGACAATGCCGATCAATCCCCACCAGCGCGCGTTGCCTTCCACCAGGAACAGCAGGCTCAAAAGCCCGAGGCCGATAATGACGCGAATCACCTTGTCGATGCTGCCGACGTTCTGGACCATAAAGCCTCCGGGATCAGCGTATGGGTAGGCCATCAGCATAACGCCGGGCCGGTTCGGTCACAATCGGGGAAAGGCCGGCGCGGCGACGGCCTTTTCGGAAACGGCGGTCAGCGGCGCCAGTCGCCGGACTTGCCGCCAGTCTTGGAGACGAGGCCGACGTCGGTGATGGTCATGCCGCGATCCACCGCCTTGCACATGTCGTAAATCGTGAGCAGCGCGATCTGCACCGCCGTGAGCGCTTCCATCTCCACGCCGGTCTGCGCCTGGGTGCGCACGGTGCTGCGGCAGTGCACCGCGGCCTGCTTTTCGTCCGGTGTGAGCGTGATCTCGACCGCGCTGATCGGGATCGCGTGGCACAGCGGCACCAGTTCCGCGGTTTTCTTGGCGGCCATGATCCCGGCGACGCGCGCGACCGCCAGCACGTCGCCTTTCTTGTGTCCGCCCTCGACGATGAGCCTGAGCGTGGCCGGTTGCATGCGGATCAGGCCCTCGGCCACGGCCTCGCGCGCGGTCACCGCTTTGCCGCCGACGTCCACCATGTGGGCCTCTCCGGAGGCGTTCAGGTGTGTGAGTTTGGCCATGGTTTCTCTCGTTTCCAGATTCTGGTTTCAAGTTTCATGTTCAGGAAGTGCTTTACTCAAGGAAAACTCAAAACTCGGAAAAAGAAGCTTGAAACTACTTACTCCGCCGGCGGTATCTGCACCAGCCGGCGCAGCGCCTGCACGTCGCGCACGGTGATGTGGTTGCCCTGCACCTCGATGAGGCCGCCCTGGCGCAGCTTCGCGAGGATGCGCGACAGCGTCTCCGGCTGGATCGCGAGGTGCGAGGCGATCACGCCCTTGGGCGTGATCAGCTGCACCTCGGGCGAGGTTTTCACGTCTTGCGGGATCTGTTCCAGCAGATAGGCCACCAGGCGATAGGTGGCGTTCTGCAGCGTGAGACTTTCGATCTGGTTGACGAGCATGTGCAGGCGCCGGCTCATCGAGGCGAGCAGACCGAAACAGGCGTCGCTCGAATCGTGCAACAGGCCGATGAAGGTTTTCTGGTCGAACGTGTACACACGCGATTCATTCACCGCCTCGGCGTTGACCGGATAGCGGCCCTGCGGGCCCATGAACATCACCGCCTCGGCGAAGGTCTGGCCGGGTTGCATGAGCTCGATGATTTTTTCATCGCCCTCGGGCGACAGGCGGAACAGTTTCACCAGGCCGTCGCGCAGGAAGAAAAAGCGTTCCGCCGGCTGGCCGTGACGGAACAACACGTCGCCCGGATTGAGATGGACTTCGTGCATGCCCTGGATCAACGTCTGCAGGTACTGATCCGGCATGTCGGCAAAGAGATAGGCGCGGCGCAGTTCGCGGGTCGCGTCCGGCGGTCGGTTCATGGCGTAATCATAACCTCAGAGGGGGCCGGTTGACCAAGGTCAATGCCTGCTTGGCGTCGCCGTTACAGAGTAACAGCCTGTCTTGCGTTCTTACGCTGCCGTGCGAGACGGTCAACCCCGGGGAGGCCAACCCGAAGTGAAAGTCCAGCTGCTGGTGTCCGAGTCGTCGGTGCCGTGCCGTCATGCCGAAGAGGTCTGGCGCCAGGTCGCGGCCGAGCGCGCGCTGGATTTTTCCGTGGTGGATCTGGATGCACCCGAAGGCCGCACACTGGCGGACCGCCTGCGCCTGCGGACCATTCCGGCGCTGGTGATCGACGGCAGGTTGATCGCCATCGGGGTGCAAAGCCCCGAAGAGGCGCGCGCGCTGGTGACGCGCCCCCCGGCGCGATCCTGAAATTCCTTCCCGACCGTATGGGCATCATGCCGCGCGACCCGGTTGTCTAGGCCTTGGTCGTAAAATGCGCTACCTTGACGGGCCATGCTCACGCTCGAAGAAGCCCGTGCCGCGATCCTGGCGCAGATCACGCCGGTAGTTGCCACTGAAAATCTGCCGCTCGCGCAGGCGCATGGCCGCTACGTTGCCGGCGAGTTGCGCGCGCGGGTGGACAATCCCGCGTTCGACAATTCCGCGATGGACGGCTACGCGCTGCGCGCCGCCGACCTGATCGCGGCCGATTTCACGTTGCCGTGCCATGGCGAGGGCCGCGCTGGCGATGCCCCGGCGACATTGAAGCCCGGCACCGCGATGCGCATCTTTACCGGCGCGCCGATGCCCGAGGGCGCCGACACCATCGTGATCCAGGAAGACGTCAGACTCGAAGGCAGCCGCGCAATGTTTCCGAAGACCGCGCAGCCGGGCAGTTACCTGCGCCGTCGCGGCGAGGATTTTCGCGCAGGCGACCTGCTGTATTCGCCGGGGCGGCGGCTGTCCGCCTACGATCTGGCGCTGCTGTCCGCCGCCGGCACGGTCGAGGTGCCGGTGTACCGGCGGGCGCGCGCGCTCGTGGTCGCCACCGGCGACGAGCTGGTCGCGCCCGGGCAAGCGCTGCGTCCCGGGCAGATCTACGAATCGAACCGCCTGGCGACCCTGATGCTGTTTCAGGAGCGCGGCGTGGAGGCGATCGACGGCGGCACGGTGCGCGACGAGCCGGCGGCGCTGCGGGAACTGCTGAAATCGGCGGACGACTTCGATTTCGTCGTCACCAGCGGCGGCGCCTCGGTCGGCGATCACGACCTGGTCAAGCAGGTGTTCGCCGAGATCGGCCGCATCGAGTTCTGGAGGGTGAAGATCAAGCCGGGCAAGCCGGTCGCCTTCGGTCGCGTGGGCAGCCGCACGCATTTCTTTTCGCTGCCGGGCAATCCGGTCTCGAGCCTGGTGACGTTCATGCTGTTCGTCGAGCCGGCGCTCACGGCGTGGAACCACGGCGTCCCGCACATGCCGCAGCTCGGCGCGCAAGCGGCCAATGATTTCCGGCGCCATCCGGGGCGCACCGAGTTTCTGCGCGCGCGCCTTTACACCCAGTTCGGAAAACTCATGGCGCAGGCGTTGCCCGGCCAGGGCTCGCACATGCTCATGCCGATCCGCGAGACCAACGGCTTCATCCGCGTGGAGGCCGACAGCGCCGGGTTCAAGCAGGGCGAGACGGTGACGGTGATTCCGTTGAACACGGATTTCTCGTAGCCCGTTCGGGCGCGCCGATTCGGCCCGCGCAAGGGCGGGGTGTCGCCGAGGCTTCTTCCCTAGATTTTTTTCCGTGCCCGCATGTCGTTGATGGTGCGCAGCAGCGCCGTGGTGAGATCGAGCTCGGCCTTGAGGCGGTTGTACTCTTCCGGGGAGAGCTTGTGGCCGTCCAGTTCTTTCTCCGCGTGCTCCTTGGCGCGCCGCGCGGCAGCCTCATCCAGCTCCCGGCCGCGCAGCACGGTATCGGCGAGCACGGTCACGACCCAGGGCTGGACCTCGGCAAAACCACCGGAGATGAAGAAGGTTTCTTCGTTCTCCTGATCGACGATGACGCGCACGGCGCCCGCCTTGAGATGCGCCAGCAACGGCGCATGCCGCGGCAGCACGCCGATTTCCCCACGCACCGCGGGCAGGACCACCATCTCCGCGCGGCCCGAGAATATGAGCGCCTCGGCGCTCACAATGTCGATGTGCAGGGTGAACGGCATGGCCCGATTTTAGCCGACGGCGCCGGATTTGTGCCGCCTGGACGCGGCGCTGGCGATGCCTGTCGAAGGCGCACCGTCTGCTGGTGGCTCGCGTCGCGGTTTCGCGGTGGCCGGAATTCCAAGGCCACCGCGATGCTGCCTGGCGGTTTCGACTCAGGATGCGCCAGCCGCGGCGGGTACGGGGACTCCCGGTTTGTCGTCCTCCGGCAAGGTATGCGCGATGCCCTTGTGGCAATCGATGCAGGTCTTCCCCTTCATCTCGCCGTCGAGGACCCGGGAATGTTTGTTCTTGGCGTTCTTGCCCTGATTTTCCAGATCCATGGAAGTCATGGCGTGGCAGTTGCGGCATTCGCGCGAATCCGTTGCCTTCATGGTCGCCCACACGTCTTCGGCCATGTCCTGCCGGTGACTGATGAATTTCTCGCGCGTGTTGATGTAGCCCAGGAAATGCTCCGGAACCTCGTCAACAGTGGCCTTGATCTTGCGCCCGAGCTTTAAGAACCAATTCCTCGGAACGTGACAGTCCGGGCAGGTCGCCTGGACACCGGACGGATTCTTGTAGTGGATGGTCTTCTGGTACTCCTGATAGACGTTATCCCGCATTTCGTGGCACGAGATGCAGAACTCCATGCGGTTGGTCGCGTCCAGCACCGCGTTGAACCCGGTCCAGAACACGATGCCCACGACAAACATGAGCACGCCGCCGGTCGGCAGCCACAGCAGGTACCACTTGCGCGACGGACGCCATAAGCCTTTGCGACCGCCGCCCGGTACTTCGCCTTCATTCTGATCGGCCATGTCACTCGCTCCCCTGATTCGGCTTCATTGCAGACTAGAGATTCATTCGTAATGACACCGCACCGCCTCTATTGGAAGCTGGCGTAGTAATTGAGGAGTGCCTCCTTTTTGGCCTTGTCGAGCTTTTCGTATTTCGGTTTCATCTTCTTGTCCATCGGGCGCTTGCCGGAGTCGAACTCCTTGAACGCTTCCGCGACGTAAGACATCCATTGACCGGCCAGGATGCCGCTGTCGTCATCGGCGACGGTACCGCCTTCGGTGTGACATTTCTCGCAGTGATCCGCGTGATACTTCTTGCCCTCCGCCGCCAGGGCAGCGTCGAATTTCTGCTTGGCGCGGACGAATTTCTTGCCGGCAAAATACTGCGCCACCTGCTTGATGTCCGCCGCGCTCAGTTCATTGGCGACTTTGCACATGTCGGTCGTTTGCCCCTTCTTGGGTCCGTTGATGTATTTGGCCTCTGGGCAGGGGCGCGCTTTGTCTTTGTACGCCGTGAGACTACCGTCGATGTAGGTAGCGGAAAAACCGCCAATGGTCGGAATGTCCGAATTGTGGCTGGCACCGTCCTTGCCGTGGCAGTTGGCGCAATTCTCAACCAGCGTGTTTACATCGGCTGCCCGGGCGCCGCCGGCCAGTGCCAGACCCAACAGACTAGCGCCTGCCATTAAAGCAAATCCGGTGAGTCTTTGTGTCATCTTCATGCTCCTCATTGCCATGGGGATGTCTGTTGGCGCACCGCGCACAGCACATCTGTCCGAGTTTAAGGTTTCGTTCGTCGACCGCATCGATACCGGGCCCTGACTAGAACTTGTACCGCACCGACAGCGTAATCACGTTCACGTGATACGACGGCGGTTGTTCGCCGAGGGTCAGCACGTTCGGGATGGTGCTGGGCGTGACGCCGTCGAGCATCCAGTCCTTTGTATTGTAACGTTCGTACCAGTAGGCCCCGTGCAGCGACATATTATCTTTCAGGCGGTAGGTTGCATAGAGTTTCACGCTGTCGAGCAGCGTGACCAGATCGGGAAACGCTGCGCCTGGCGCGCCCGCGTCGACCTTGACCGCACCGTGCGATCGCGAGGTGGTGTAATCGGCGCCGACATCGAGCTTGTTCGCGATCACCGTGTGCTTCACACCGACGCCGGCAGTATCCACGGTGTCGTTGTTCTCCGCGGTCCAGTCCGGCGTCGAGAACGCCTGGCTTCCGGCCTGTTTTGAATTTATTTCCTCGTGGTTCAGGAAAAAGTGCAGGCTGGTTTGTTTCGTGAGTATCACGGAAGCGTCGCCGCCGAAATTGACGTCGTTGCTGCCGGTCAGGCCGACCGTCGAATCCGAATAGTCGTCGTTGGCGTAATTGAACTCGACCCCGACGTTGACGGCCTCGCTCGCGGTCACGTCAGCGCGCAGTCCGGCGCTGTCGCGCGTGCGATCGGCCATGTTGTATTTCCGCATCAGCGGATTCTCCGGCGGGTCGATCCCCGGAACCACGGCGTAACCCGAGTTGTCGCGCACGGCGTGCGCTACCTTGAACGTCAGATCGACGTTGTCCAGGTTGCGCGTGACGATTTTTCCCCAGATCGTATTCTCGCGGGTCTTGTCCGATTCCTGAAAGGTGCGCTTGTGGGTGTCGTTGTCGAAACCGATGGAGGTCTTGACGCGAGCCACCGGCCGGTAGTCGGCGCTCAGCTTCAGGGTCTTCCGGGTGAAACTGTACGGGAGGTTGGTTCTCGACAAAGGGCTTATAAAGCTGTCCGTCGTCACCCAGGTGTAAGCCGCCTGCGGGGTCTTGTTGTCGCGATCGTCATAGATATACGCCGCGTTCAGTCGCAGGCGGTCGGTGACCGCCGAGACGAACTTGAGATTCGCGTTGGTGGTGTCGACCCGGCCGTCCAGCGAATTTCTCGGAAGCGTTGCAGTCAAAGCGGGATTCACCGTTGGCGCGAGAAAATTTTCATCCTGGGTCATGCGGCCAAACGCGATATCGGCGCTGGCGCTGGTGCGGTCGCTGAACTGATAGCCCGCCGAGGCCATGATCTGGTGAAACTGGTTGTCCGGCGGCAGTGCGAGCTGGCCGAAGGCGGGCACCGACGAATACGGATTCTGCCAGGACAGAAAATCGTTGCGATTTTGGAAAATCGACGCGTAATAAGCAAACTTGGCCTGCAGTTTGCCGCCGCTATACGACGCCGACGCGTCGAACTGATCGGTCACATAATCGACCGGCAGCACCAGCTGGGCGGCACTGAAGAGAAACGTGCCGGCAACGCGTTGCGTGCCTTCCTTCGTTTCTTCGCGAAAGTTTAGGGTGTACTTCCAGTTGGTCGAGGGAATCAGCGATATGCCCATTCCCAGCCGTTTCCGTTTGGTGTCGAGATCGACGTCGTGCAGGCTGCCCGCCAGCGCTGTCATTCCGGGCGTGGTGCTCCCGAACACCCAGCCGGACGGCAGCGTCAAGATGTTGCCGCCGGTGCCGGAGAATGGCGTTACGGCGCTGTCCGAGATGAAGTGCGGCAGCTCCTTATAGTTGAAAAACAGCTTGATTGCGCCCTGTTGGCCGCCTTCAAGGCTCAGGGAACGAGAGTCCAGCCCGAGATTCGATGCATCGATGTTCCAGTAGACGGCATCCTCACCGCGAAAGCGCGCGTTGCCGTTGCCGACCAGGAACCCGCCCTGCTCATTGAGCCCGGTGTATTCGCCAAATTTGAACGAATCGCGCGAGACATAGCCGAGCCCCAGGTCGAGGTCCCCGCTCCAGCCTCGCTCGAATGCGCAGAACTTGCACTTCCACTGCGAGGTGTCGACCGGGGGTTGGTCGCCGCCGGCGTCCGCCGCCACCGCGGCGGCAACCTGTGCCGACAGCACGGTGAGCGCAAACAGTCGTCGTGAAATTTTCATGGTCCGGTCCTGTTTTCGAGTGTGTCGTCGCCAATGCTTTCCTTCCGCCTGCGCGGGTTGCTCCGTTCCCGTGGCTCGCCGGGCCGGCCGCGGGTCAGCGCATCAGCTTGACCCCCGACGGATGATTCGACCCGTGAACCTGCGAATGGCAATTCGTGCAGCTGCCGGCGAGCAGGAAGCCCGACGGACCGGCGCTGCCGCCCGGCAGCGCATCGGCGGTGCGCGCCACCGACGGATGCCCGGCCGGCGAATGACATTGCTGGCACAGCAACGGCGGGCTTTTCTTCAGCAGCGCCGGATGCACCGACCCGTGCGGCGAGTGGCACAGGGTGCAGTCCTCGGCCACCGGCGCGTGTTCCCACAGGAACGGGCCGCGTTTCTCCGCGTGGCAGGTATAGCAGGTCTGGTTCACGGTCGGTTTCACCAGCAGTGCGTCGGTGTTGCCGCCGTGCGGGTTGTGGCATTCACTGCACGCCATCTGGCCGAAGCGTACCGGATGCACCGACGGCTTGTAGAAGTCCGCGCGCTCTTTCAGATGACACTGGTAGCACACCTCGGGCTGGGCGGCGGCCGTCAGCACCGGGTCGCGCGGCGCGTGGATCTTGTGGCAGCTGACGCAGGCGAGATCGCCGCCGGCGTGCGCGCTGGCGTTCCAGCCGATGCGGGCGTCGCCGCGATGGCAGCTCAGGCAGACGCGATTCTGTTCCTCGGGCGTCACCGGGTTGCGCTTGTCGGGCGCGAGCTCGGAATGGGGGCCGAAGGCGAAGATCGGCGCCTGCTTTTCGCCAGGCCGGACCTTTTTGGCGTGATTGGCGCCGGGGCCGTGGCAGGTCTCGCATTGCAGGCGCCCGAACGGGGTGCGCTTGTCGGCGGGCTGAGCGTGCTTGGTCTTGAAGATCGAAAACACCGGAAACTTCGAATCTTCATCGTGGCACTTGATGCAGGTGTCGGCGCCTTTCTCGGTGTATTCCGAAGCCAGGTTGCCGGTCGGCGGCGCGGGGATTTCGGTTGGCGCGGCGGGTTCGGCAGCGGGAGGCGCGGCGGGTTCCTGCGCAGACACGGCGACACTGAACGCAAGCCCCGTCCACAGAAGCAGCGCGGAAAATAATGAGCGGTGTTTGCCAGTCGTCGTTGTTTGTCCGTTAACCATGGTTCTTATTGATTTATCCTGGTCCATATCGACCGCCACACCTCATCGTTCTGTGGTACCGCTTCCGCCTCGGCTTGCCGGCTTTGGTCGTCCCGCCGGCGGCCTCGGCCGGTCAGCGGGTCACGCTTGTTGCTCCGGCCGGCAACCCTGCGAAAAAAATTCCGCGGGGTCGCCGTATTGCCCTGTGCCGGGTCACATCTTGCCTTTACTTCGAGCCGTGCACCACCTTGACGTCGGCAACGGCGCCCGGTCCGTGGCAGATCGCGCATGTCTCAAAGCCACCGGCAACAGTGTGATTGGTAATATCCGTCTGCGTTGCCGCGAACACCGCGCCGTTCATGATCATGTGCTGCGCTTGCAGCGCACCGTCATGACATGACGAGCACACCGCCGCCGTGGGCGTGATGTTCAGATCGTCGTCCGGGGTCGCCACTTGCGTGGCATAGGACGTCGCATCCGTTGCGGTCGGCGTCGTGCTGATGGTGCTGCCGAGGATGCCGCTTTCCGTCGGCGTCTCCCAGATGCCCGTCAGCTGATACGACGTTGCCGTGTGGCAGGTGCTGCAGTCGTTCAGGATGCCGGGGAAACGCACATCGCTGAAGTCGTTCACGCTGCCGCCGAACCCGTAGACCACGAGCCCCTTCTCGCGCATTCCGGCCCCATGGATGCCGTGGATCATGCGCTTGAAGTCGATCGACTCTTCCAGTTTGCCATCCACGCCACCACTCAGGATGCCACCCGTTTTTGGACGCCGGGCTGCGTCGGTGTCATTCGGGTTGTGGCAAATGACGCAGAGCCGCGGCTCGTCCGTGCGGTTGTTGCCATGCAGGCTCAGTTGCGCGTGGCACTGGTCGCACTTGGCGATGTCCACCACATTGCGCCGCGCGGTCAAGGTGCCGCTGATAGCCCAGTCCTTCACCACGCTCGTGACGGGAACTCTGACCGTATAGGCGGGAGTCGGAGCGGTATCCAGCGCTGCCGGATGGCCCTCGAAGCCGACCCTGCCCGTGCCGGCGGCGCTCGCCGGGAGCGCGCTGAGTTTGGTGAGGGTGTAGACACCCGCCACCGGTCCCGAGCAAGTCCAATCCGCTGAATCAGGAACACTGGGGGGGTTGGTAGGACCGCCACACTCCGCTGTCGGGAAGACGGAGATAGGCTGCGCCGGGTTCACGCCGCTACCGGTGTTGGCGAGGTCGGCCGTATTCAACTGGTTCCAGCCAACGACAAGGGCTATGCGACTCACGCCCGACGCTACCTGCGTGAATGCCGGATCCGTCGTGATGTCGTACGGTGCATCGCTATTGGTCGGATCGGTGACTGAGAATTGTATGACCGGCGTGTTGCCTCCCGTTACGCTGATGAGGTTGAACTTGAACTTGGCTGCGATCGCCTTCACCGGATCGGTGTGTATTTCCGCGATGCCGTGGGCGACTTTGTTTACAGCGTGGCAGGTGAGGCACTCGCTGTTGTCGGTGACGACGCCGCCGGGGTGACCGTTGGGATCGGTCCCAGCCGGTGGTCCGGCTTTGCTGAAGTCGATATTGTCATGGCACGAGCCGCAGGCCGCCATGCTCGGCTGGGTTTCCCAGTTGTCGCCTTGCGGGGTCGCGACGAGGTCGGAGTTGTTGTGACACTTGGTGCAGTTGCGGATGTCCTGCGGAAAGACGACATCCGAAAAGTCGTCGGTGCGGATCGTGTACTTCCCGTCGTCGGCGGTACCCAGTACTCCATCCGGGCCCAGAACGCTGGGCAGAGACTCACCACGATGGATCTTGTGGATCATGACCTTGAAGTCAACCGTCTCTTTCGCATATGCAGGTGTGGGCGTGGAACGGGCGGCAACCCAGGAACCCGGATTGTGACAGGTAACGCACAACTTGGTGTCGATGCGACTGCCGTGCGCGCGGAGCTGGTTGTGGCACTGATTGCAATTCGCCGTGCCAACGATAATGCGCTCCGTGGTGACCGCGCCGCCGGCGGGAACGAAATCGTACGTCGCGTTGGATCTCGGATACGCGGAATTGCCCTGCTGAATTCCGACGCGGGTCGTCAGGGTCGGTTGATAGCTGATATCGAGCGGATTGCCGTCTGCGTCCGTGCATGGAGCCGGGCACGGATTCGCCGTGGCGCTGGTGATATCGGTGGCGAATGTATAAGTGTAGGTACCGTCCTTGTGGTCGACCAGAGTGCCCCACTTGATACCTGCCGCTGTCGTCTTGCGCTCTTGCGAGCCCTGCATGGCTCCGTTGTTGCCGGTGACAATATAGTTCTGCCACGTGCCCGGGTTGCCGTTGGTGCCCGGTGTCAGCTTCGCGATATTGAATCGGAGGTCGGTGTCGGCGAGGCCGACCACCGGAACGCCGCTCTGATTGGTGACGGTGAAGTTCACTACCGGCGGACTGGCGACGGTGACTCCAGTAATTGTCATGGTCAGCGCGGTCGCGTCGGCAGGAGATGCCACGCCAACGTTAGCTCCGGGTGGTCCGGGCGGGCCGGCGCTGCCGTCGCTGCCGCTGCATCCGCTCAGGGCGAACGTCAGCACACTGACCGCTGCAACCAGACCGAACCACTGATGCGCAGATTGATTCTTCTTCATGACTCCCCCCGATTCGCGAATGACGAGGATGATTCGAAATCAGTATTCGTGAGCCTGCCGAGACCTGCGTCGATGGACTGCTCCAGCTATCACCAATGCCTCGTAAACAGGGTCAACCACGATGCGCATATTGCTGCGCGATCGCGCTTTCTGTAATTGATTTTTCGCAACTGCTCTTTTGATGGAGGTCAAACTGGGCTGTTGATGCGGTTTGACACCGGGCAAACCCGGTCATGTCGGAGACGTTGCTTCCTCGCCGCAGGGCCCCGGAGACACCCGCGGTGTCCGCGGGGACGAAAACGCCTGGAACGGCGCAAGATGTTCTTTGATAAAAGGAAACCCCGTTTGTGCCAGGCGGGAATCCACTGTGCCAAGAACCCGAAGATTGGCAAAATTGATCTCAATCAATACTATGGCCGGGGGTGCTCATTAAGTTAATGATTAGTATGTAGACAGGGGGAGATATGAGTTCCTGCGACTGTGAAATAAGCACCTGCGTGTTGTGTGAGGCGAGACTTTATCCCGGGCTAGCGCCTGATCAGGTTTGCCGCATTCGGAATTTGCTGGTGCGCGAAACCTACTCTCCGCGCCAGAGCCTGTTCTGGGAAGGCGACACCGCCGATTATCTGTTTGCCCTGAAGAACGGCCAGGTCAAACTCACCACCTCGCTGCCGGACGGGCGTCAGCAAATCCTGCGTGTGGCTGTCTCCGGACAGCTGCTCGGATTCGAGTCGCTGAGCGGTCGTAAATACTCCTACACCGCGGAGGCCATGTCCGAAGTACGTGTCTGCAAGATCAACCGGCGCGATCTGTTCGAGGTGATCGAGCATAACCCCGCGGTTTCGGTGCGCGTCATCGAGGCCCTGAGCCAGGAGCTCGAGCAGGCGGAAACGACGATTCGCGATCTCGGGCTCAAGAGCTCCACCGAACGGGTCGCGTCATTTTTGCTGTCGCAGATGCCTCATTGTGACGGACCGGACAACACCGCTTCCCTGCTGTTGTCGCGACGCGAGATGGCCGAGATGCTGGGGCTGACGGAGGAGACCGTGAGCCGGGTGATGGCCGACTTCGCCCGCCGCCGTGTCATCGAAAACGGGAAGGGCTGCCTGCGAATCCTGAATCCCGACTGGTTGCGCACCCACAGCGGCATCGCGAACGGTTTCGTCCTCGTGGGGTCGTGGCTGATTTTGGAAGCTTCGCAACTGGACGCGCTCACGATCTCGGCGCTGAATTTCCTCTCCTGAGCCGCCGAACCTTCCTGCATCCGGATTTTCATACCGCGCCTCATCTCGAATAAGATGAGTTGTGATGCGTGCATCGCCATATCATCGGTTCAGACAAGATATGCACTGGTAATCTGTGCGTCGCGGAACTGGTGCGGCGCCGCAATTATATTGATTTACGCACTCTCGCCTAACGGAGATATACCATGGAAATAAGCTGGCGCGACTTGCTCACGGTAATGCATGGCATGGGTTTCGGCGCGCTGTTCATGCTGGCATTCTCCGGCGCGATCGGGGAATTGTACGGAGCGTGGTCAATCAACCCGCCGGCCGAACTGGGTCCCCGGGGCCAGACGATGTTGCGGATCTATTTGGTCGGCATGGTGTTCATCGCGTGGCTGACGGTCCTTTCCGGCGCCTATATCGTCTACCCCTGGTACCGCGCAATACCTCCGGCGGGCGCGGTCGATCTCGCGGATTTCCCGCGCAGCCTGCTCTTGTCCAGTCCGCACACGAGTGCCTGGCACAGTGTGGGCATGGAATGGAAGGAAAACGTGGCCTGGATCGCTCCGATCGTGATGACGATGGTCGCCTTCGTGTACTGGAAGTACGGCCGCCGCATCAACAGGCATCCCGACATGCGCCGGACGGTCCTCGCCTTCACGGCGGCGGCCTTCCTGGCCACCGCCGTGGCGGGCGCATTCGGCGTCTTCCTCAATAAAAACGCCCCCGTGCGCGGCGGCGGCACCATTCATTTGATGAGAGGAGAATGATCATGACCACCACCAATGCGTCTTCATCCGCGAAGGACCTGCCGAATGGCGAGGGCATGGCGGCGATCCTCGCCGCCGGCATCGGTTGCGCGGCGTTGGGCGTATTTGACTTCCTCGGGGATGCCGTCAAGCGCATCGGGGAGTTCTTTAACTTCTATAACCCCACCGGCACGCTTTCGGGCGTGACGGACACCGCGATCGTCGTGTGGCTGGCTGCCTGGTACGTTCTGGCAAAGCGCTGGGGCGGTCGGGACGTGGCCGTCGGACGAGTAAGCCTGCTGGCCTTCGTGCTGCTGGTCGCGGGTTTCATGCTCACGTTCCCGCCGCTGATCGATCTGCTGCAAGGCAGGTAGCCGACTCGTCGAGGGCAGCCACAGGTAGATTTCAAGACAGCGAATTCGTCGCGGCGGTCAACACGACACGCGCCTGCAAGCCGCCGAGGTCGGGCGAACGCTCGAGCGTCAGCGTGCCGCCGTACGACGCCGCGATGTCGCGCGCGATGGCGAGCCCGAGACCGTGACTATCGGCGGCTTCATCGAGGCGCGTCCCGCGCTCGGCGAGGCGTTGCAGACTTTCCGGCGACGCGCCCGGCCCGTCGTCTTCGACGGCGATGGTCATCCCGTCTCCGGCCTCCACGGTTAGACGCACCTTGTGCCGCGCCCAGTGGCAGGCGTTGTCCAGCAGGTTACCGAGCAGTTCGAGCATGTCTTCGCGGTCGGCAATGAGATGGACGTCGTCCGCCAGCCGGATGTCCATCGCCAGGTTCTTGTCGCGGTAGATGGCCGCGAGCGTCTCGATCAATGCCGGAACCTCGCGCGTGACGTCGAACCGCTGGCCCGGTTGCGCGCCGCCGGCCAGGCGCGCGCGCCCCAGCTCGCGGTCGATGAAGCGACGAATGACTTCGGTTTGGGTGCGCAACGGCTGTTGCACCTCCGGCGCGCTTTGCAGCGCCGGCTGCGAAGCCAGCTGCGCGATCCGCGTCAACGGCGTCTTGAGCGCATGCGCCAGGTTGCCGAGCGCCTGGCGCGAGCGGGTCAGGCGCTGTTTCATGGTCGCGAGCAGCTGATTGAGTTCGTGCACCAGCGGTCGCAGTTCGTCCGGGACCGACTCGCTGAGTTCTCCGATTTCGCCGCGCTCCAGCTGTTTCAGTTCCGTGCGCGTGCGCCGCAGCGGGCGCAGGCCCTGACGCACCAGGAGCACCTGTAGCGCCAGCAGCAGCACCAGCGCGGCGCCCGAGACCAGCGCGTAACGATCGCGGAAACGCCGGATATCGTTGGCCAGCGGCGTCAGGTCCCGCGCCACGGAGATGTCGAGACGCCGGCCGCGCAGCTCGAAGGCGCGCGTGATCACGAGCAGCGGTTGCGCCTGCGGCCCGGCCAGGTGTCGCGACGCGGATTGGCCGGGTGTCACGCTTGCCGCCGGCAGGTCCTGGTCCCACAGCGAACGCGAGCGAATGACCTGCGCGCCGCTGCTGATGCGGAAATAACTGCCGGAGTAGGGCAGCTGGTAAATCTGTTCGACCCGCTCCGGCGCGAGCTGCAGGCGCCCGGCGCCGTCGAAGGAAAGCCCGGCGAGAAGATTGTCGATGTCGTGCTCGATATGCGCGGCGAGGCCGGCTTCGCTCAGGCGTTGCAGGCTGACCGAAACCACCAGCCACTGGAGCACGAACACCGCCACGAGGCTCACGGCGAGGCCGAGCCCGAGGCGCGACTGGATCGAGCGCATCAGGTTTTGCTCCCGAAGACGTAGCCCTGACCGCGCCGCGTCTGGATCACGTCGTCTCCGAGTTTCTCGCGCAGGCGGCGGATGTACACCTCGATGACGTTGCTGTCGCGGTCGGAATCGAAATCGTACACGTGCTCGGTGAGCTCGGTCTTGGACAGGATCTTGCCCGGGTGCAGCATGAAGTAGCGCAGCAGGCGGAACTCGGTGCCGGTGAGTTCGATAGTCTGTCCGCTATGCGTCACGGTCTGGCGTTCTTCGTCGAGCCGCAACGCGGCCGTCTCGATCGCGCCCTTGGTCTCGCCGTGGCGGCGCCGGATGATGGCGTTGACGCGCGCAACCAGTTCCTCGACGTGGAACGGCTTGCCGAGGTAGTCGTCGGCCCCGGCCTTGAAGCCGTCCACTTTCTCCTGCCAGGTGTCGCGCGCGGTGAGGATGATCACCGGGATCGCGTTGCCGCGGGCGCGCCAGTGCTGCAGCACCTCGAGCCCCGGACGTCGCGGCAGCCCGAGGTCGAGCACGATCGCGTCGTAGGGCTCGGTGTCGCCGAGGTGTTCGGCGTCCACGCCGTTGGCGGCGGTGTCGACGGCGTAGCCGGCCTGCGTGAGCGTGCGTTCGAGCGCCGCGCGCAGCGGATCGTCGTCTTCCACTACCAGCAGCCGCACGCTATTTTTTCTCCTTGGCCTTCAGCAGTTCGCCGCTTTTGGCGTCGTATTTGAGCTCGTGCACCACGCCGCGTTCATCCACGACCTTGATCTCGTAGAGATAGCCCCGGCCTTCCTTCTCGAGCTCGGTTTCGACCACGCGCCCCGGCTGGTCGCGGCGCGCCTGCTCGAGCACCCGCTCGAGCGGCAGGATTTCGCCGGCGTCCTTCAGTTTCTTGGCCGCGTCATGATTCTCGCGCGCGAAACCCGCGGGGGCGAGGACCAGCAGGGCGGCCGCCAAAGCCATCGGGATTTTCATCTTCATGACGGAGCTTCTCACCATAAGAACCTAATAAAAAGAGATTAACCGCCAAGACGCCAAGGCCGCCAGGAAAAGCGGTTCTCTAGGAAATAAAACTTGGCGTTCTTGCATCCTCGGCTCCGTAAGCGCGCCATCCCTGGCGCACCTCTGGCGTTTTGGCGGTTCAAGATCATATTAATTTGGAACCTCTAAATAAATCTAAACCGGTTTGCGTCCGGTGAACATCGCGCGCACCAGGTTTTCGCGATGCGCCAGGCTGCCCAGGAGCACGCCGCCGACATGCAGTCCGACCAGCAACAGCGTCAGGTTGGCGAAAAATTCGTGCACCTCGCCCCAGACTCCCTCCTGTTTGCCGTCGCGCTCATCTTCGTCGTCATCGGCGACCGCCTGGCTCACGACATCGGGCGTCCAGGCCGCGACCTGCGCGGTGATGGCGGCGAGCCGGGGCGAGCCCGCTTCGGCCTGTTGCGCGGCGTAGCCAGTAGCACCAGTGGCCAGCAGTGATAGCAGCAGGGCAACGATCATGACGCCGCCCAGGGGATTGTGACCGAGGTAGCGTTTCGGTTTGCCGGCCAGCATGTCCTTGGCGTAAGCCGCCACGGTGGCGGGGCGATAAACGAAATCGCGGAAGCGCGCGTAGCGCGTGCCGACGAAGCCCCAGACGATGCGGATCGCCACCAGGCCGAGGACCGCGTAACCGGCCAGCTCGTGCAGACGCGACTCCTCGTCGCCGGTCAGATAGGCGATGGCGAACGTCGCCACCAGCGACCAGTGAAATATCCGCACCAGCGGGTCCCAGATCTTGACCTGGTTCGGGGTGGACGTGGTTTCATGCGTGTTCATTGTCGACTCCTGAATACTGTTAGAGAATGGCATTGGCGACTGTAGCGGCCAATGCTGAAACCAACCTGAAAAGGGAATAAAGTGGAGGTTTGCGGGATTGAGAATGAAGGCGAACGGCCGCATTCCGATAAAACAAGGGCAAATTCAAATCATAAGGAGGCGCCATGGCGGGCCTGTCCGACAAGCTGCTGCAACATTTTGAGCAACGCCTCGCGCGCCGGCGCGAGGAACTGCGCGAGATCATCCGCCAGGAACTGGCCAGCACGCAACGCGAGGATTACACCGAGCTCGCCGGCATGGTGCACGACGCCGGCGACGAGTCCTTCGCCGAACTCCTGCGCGGGGTGAATCTCACCAACCGCGCGCGCGAGCTCGAAGAGATGCAGGACGTCGAGGCGGCGCTCGAGCGCATCAAGAACGGCGTGTACGGCAGCTGCGTCGATTGCGGCGATGCCATCAGTCAGGACCGTCTCGAGGCCTATCCCACCGCCAAGCGCTGCATCGCCTGCCAGAACCGGCGCGAGAACCGCCGCGGCGGACGCGACGCCACGCCCAGCCTGTAGCGCGTTTCGTTCTGCTCCGGCGAGACGTTACGCCATGTATCCAGGAGAACGATTCAACGGCATCAGCCATATGATCGGCGCGGTGCTGGCGCTCGCCGGGCTGGCGGTGCTCGTGGCGAACGCCGCGCGCCAGGCCGATGCCTGGAAAATCGTGAGCTTCAGTCTTTATGGCGCGACCTTGTTCGCGCTGTACGGTTTCTCCACTCTCTATCACAGCCTGCGCGGGCGCGCGAAACCGATCTTCCGCCGGCTGGATCATCTCGCCATCTATCTGCTGATCGCGGGAACCTATACGCCGTTCGCGTTGGTGACGTTGCGCGGCGCCTGGGGCTGGTCGCTGTTCGGCGTGATCTGGGGGCTCGCCATCGTCGGCATGGCCCTGGAATTTCTGCCGCGCAAGGGGCCGCGGATACTGCCGGTGGTGATCTATCTCCTCATGGGCTGGCTCGCGCTCATCGCCCTGCGCCCGCTGATGCAGGCGCTGGCACCGGCGGGTCTGGCCTGGCTGCTGGCGGGCGGAGTGTTTTACACCGTCGGCGTGCTGTTCTACGCCCTCGACGCGAGACTGCGGTACGCGCACGGCGTGTGGCACCTGTTCGTCCTGGCCGGCAGCATCAGCCACTATTTCGCCGTGCTGTTTTATGTCGCCTGACGATCCGCTGGGCGGCAACCCACGGCGTGCGTTCCGGCAAACACTCCCGATTCGCGGGGGTCTTCCTCCTGGCCGCTGTTGCGGTGGCGGTCGCTTTCTGTATTCTTCAGTGCGTGGGCGTATTATTGATCCATATCAAAATTCTCCAGGCGTTCCACAGGTACATTCCAAAACCAGTGATGCAATGAATCGAATGCCGTTCCAATATCGCAACGAACAGAATGAGAACTAGGAATATCGCACGGTGGCTGACGGGGATCCTGGGCGTTTGGCTCGTGTCCTGGGGCCTGACGTTCGCGGCGCCGGCATCCACCGACGCATCCGCGCCGCAGAGCGCGACCAGCTGTGCGCATCACGCGCTGGAGCTCGCGCTAACCGCGCCGTTGCCGAACGCGTTCGACGGCGGAGACCAGGAATCCGTTCTCGATGAGCAGGATCCCCGGGAAGCGGGTGCACCGACGTTGTCGGGAGAAGAGAACGCGCAACTCCTGCGCGCGGCCGATGCCATTTGGCATCAGCGCGCGGGGCTTGCCGCGCGCAGAATTCATCTTGATTCACCGTCCCTCGTCGAACCGCGCTTTCTGCGCTATTCCCGCCTGCTGAATTAACTCTCCGCCGTCGTTGTTCGCGCGGCGCGATGGGCATTGTCCGTCCGCCGGCGCGGTTCCCGATCCATTGTTCCATCGGTACACATGAGGGTACATCCATGAGATTTTTCAAATATCGTTTTCTCGCAACCTTGTCGGCGACGCTGGCGCTGCTGCTGGGGTTCATCCCCAGCGCGCACGCGGTGCCGAGCTTTGCCCGCCAGACGGGCATGGCCTGCGCCGCGTGCCACACGACCTTTCCGGAACTCACCGAGTTCGGCCGGATGTTCAAGATGAACGGGTACGTCCTGACCGGCATGCAACAGATCGAGTCGGGACCGGCGGCAACCGCGACCCCGCTCAAGATCAACGAGATACCCCCGCTGTCGGCCATGTTCATTACCAGCATCAGTCAGCTGAGCAAGCCGCAGGCGGACACGGCCACGGGACAGAACACGCAGAACGGCACGTTCGAGTTCCCGCAGGAGTTCTCGCTTTTCTTCGCCGGCGAGATCAGCGATCACATGGGTGCGTTCGCCCAGTTGACCTACGAACCCGATGCCGATCACTTCTCGATCGATAACACGGATATCCGCTATGCGTCGCACTACAAGGTCGGCGGCGCGGACTCCATCTGGGGCCTGACGCTCAACAACAACCCGACCGTCGAGGACGTGTTTCAGAGCACGCCGGCTTGGGGCTTTCCCTTCATCAGCTCGCCGGTCACGCCGGAACCGATCGCGGCCACCATGATCGACGGATCCCTGGCGCAGGACGTGGCCGGGCTCGGCGGCTACACCTTTATTGCGAATCATTATTACGCAGGCGTGACCCTCTATCGCTCCTCGCACCACGGTAACGGGATCGCCATTCCCTTCGACAGCAGCTCCGACGCGACCATAAACGGATTGGCGCCGTACTGGAGGCTCGCGTATCACCATGACTTCGGGAACAACGATATGGAGTTTGGCTACTATGGCATGAAAGCTGACATCGCGCCGAACGGCACCGGGGGCACGCCCGACAAGGTCACCGATAATGCGATTGACGGCTACTTCGAGCATTTCATGGGTACTGACTCGATCGTCTTCCGCGGCACCTATATCCATGAATCGGCGGATCTCGATGCGACCGAGCCCGGCATATCGGATACCCTGAAGACGCTCAAGCTCAACGCCAAGTATAACTTCATGGGCCACATGGCGGCGGCGCTCGGTTACGCGCACACGACCGGCACCACGGATACGACGCGTTACCAGCCGGCGCCAAACACCGGCAGCCTGAGCGGCAGCCCGGACACGACCTCCTGGATCTTACAGCTGAGCCATCAGCCGTGGCAGAACGTGCAGCTCGGGTTGCAGTACACCTGGTACACCAAGTTCAACGGCGATTCGGATAATTACGATGGCAATGGCCGCAAAGCCTCGGACAACAATACGCTGTTCGGCTACGCCTGGTTTGTCTGGTAGCCGCGATTGTCGTTTTCCGGCGCGGGGATATCCCCGCGCCGGCTTCTTGTCGTCCAAGCTGTCACCAAGCGGAATGATCATATGAAAACTTTGATTTACACCGTTGCGGTTTCCGCGCTGCTCCTGGCGGACGCGCCGGTGCATGCCGATGATGTGGCCTGTCCCGATCTGGCGGCTCAAGTACAGAAGCTCAAAACCCAACTCGAGGCGCTTCAGGCGCGCGTGCAGGCGTTGGAACAGGCGCCGGCCAAGACCCAGACCAGCACGACACCGTCCACGGCCAGTGTTGCTGCGGCGGCCGCGGCGCAATTACGCCGGGAGGACGCGGCGGTTCGCGAGGGCTGGCAGCAGGTAAACCGCGGCCTGACCCAGGACCAGGTGAAAAAATTGCTCGGTATGCCGCAGCGGACGTTCGATCTGAGCGGCAAGCTGGTGTGGTACTACTATTATCCCGCTGATGGCAGCGGTTCGGTGATGTTCGATCCGGCCGGACGCGTGATGGGTTACCAGGCCCCGCCGTCTTCCGGTTTCCGCCTGTATTGAAATGCTGTAGCCCGGATGGAGCGGTAGCGAAAACCGGGAATCATTGACCCCGGATTTCACTTCGTTTCATCCGGGCTACAGTCTCTTTTTTAGCGTACGCCCGCCAGCTCCTGCAGCAGCCGCCAGTTCCGCAGACGATCTTCCTGTGCCTTCAACAGTTCCGGCGAGGGATTGCCGTCCTGGTCGAAGTGCTTGGCAAAGCGGCCCTCGGTGCGCGCGAAGCGCACGAAGTCGACGGTTTCGCCCTTGGGCGTGACCACCCAGTCGTCCTTGCGCGCCGGGTTGCCTTGCAGGCTCAGCCGTTCCTTCATGGACGCGCCGGCGCGCGGATCGTACACCAGCAGCGGGAACGCGCGCGCGTCCACCGCGAGCTTGGATTGCCGCACCGAGGCATCGTCGCCTATGCCGTGTTCCGGCTGGCACGGCGTGTACGCGATCACCACCGCCGGCCCCGGGTATTCGTTGGCGGCGATGATGGCGCGGTAGAAATGGTTGATGTGTGCCGAGGTGGTCTGGGCCACGAACACTTCCGGGTGCATCATCGCGATCTGCGCCAGTTCCTTGCGGTGCTCGGATTTGCCGTGGCGTGATTTGCCGAACGCCGACATCTTGGAATCCTGCGAGGTGAACGTCGCGGTCGAGCTCTGGCCGCCGGTGTTGGAGTACACCTGGGTGTCCAGCACCAGCACCTTGATGTCCATGCCGCTCATAAGCATGCGCGACAGCGACTGGAAGCCGATGTCGAGCATGGCGCCGTCGCCGCCCAGTACCCACAGGCGCTTGTCCCGCAGGCCGCGCGCGTTCCACTGGGCGCGGATGCCCATGGCCACCGCCGGCGCGTTCTCGAACAGCGAGTTGGTCCACGGCACGCGGTACGGGTTGTACGGATAGGTCGAGCCGAACACGGTGTTGCAGCCGGTGGCGGCAACGATGCCCATGGCGTGCTCGCCGTATACAAAGGATGTCGCCGCGAGCATCATGCGGATTGCGGTAGCCTCGCCGCAGCCCATGCATGAGGCCGCGCCGCCGCAGTAGAGCTGCGTCGATTCCGCGAGCATCATGTCCGGCAGCACCTTGTCCTGGATATAGTCGCGCGGCGTGTCCGGCAGCTCGCGGAACAGCCGCGTCGCGGCCCGGTATTGCGCGAGATGCGCGTCGGTTTTGGGCACCATGCGCAGCGCCGCGTGGTCGCCGCAGGCGGTGACGCATTCGCCGCAGCCCTTGCACTTCGAGGGATCGGTGACGAGATAGAACATCCCGCTTTCCTTGCCCTTGCGCGCCGGCACGTCGAAGTACTTGGTGGTTTTGGCGAACTGATGCGTGATGAATTCGCCGTGCTCGGCCGGTTTGAGTCTGTCCAGCAGCGCCGTGTGCTCGCACGCCGGCACCACTTTGGCGAGGATCGCGGTGTCCGGGCAGATCGTCACGCACTCCATGCAGCCGACGCATTTTTCGGCATCGAGTAGCGGCAGGTCCGGGGCGATACTGGAGAAATCGCGCGCCGCGGCGGTCGCCGGCGGAATCCAGGACAGCGCGGCTTCGCGGTCCGCCGGCAGGCAGGCCTCGGCGCTGCCGTCGGCGTAGGCGCGCACCACTTCGCGCTCGAATATCTCACGGTCGAGAAAATCGTTTCGAAACTGGTCCAGGATATCGCCCATGGTCCTTACCCCTCAGGCGCGCAACGCCTGTGCGGCGTGCGGGAGCTGCGCGAAGTCGAGCTCGCGCAGGTTGAAATAGCCCTGCTTCACCGCCGACAGGTTGGCCGCGATCACCTTCTCGCCGCGGCGGCCGAAATATTTGCGCAACGCTTTCTCCACGCCCTCGAACAGCTGCGGCTCGCTCAGCCCCTGGGCGCGCACGAACGGCGCGACGCGCAGGAAGATGCCGAGCAGCACGATACCCTGCATGCGCAGCTGCAGGTCCGGGGTCGCCGCCAGTTCGCGCGCGATCTTCACCGCATCGAGATAAAACACCCGCAGTCCGCGCGTCAGGATAGTGCTGCGCGCCGCGTCCGGCAGGTGCGCCCACACGTCGGCGTCGTCGGCGCCGCGGCTCTGCAGGAACAGGCTGCCGCCGGCCGCGAGGCCCAGCAGCGGATCGGCGGCGCCGAAGGCGTTGATGTCGTGCACCGGCACGAAGTCGACGTGGTCCAGCTCCGAATGCTCGCGGATCGGCCCGGGCGCCACCGTCAGGTAATAGGTGGTCGGCAGGCCTTTCTTGTCCGAGCCGTACTTGGGGTAGGCCTGCACGTGCAGCCCGAAAATCTCCTCGACCAGCGAAGCGATGACCTTGTTGGTCGTGACCGAGCCGTAGCCGCCCACGGAGTGGCCGCGCATGGAGAACGCGCCGCGCGGGCGCACGTCCGGGTCGTGCTGGCGCGGAAGCGCCGTCGGGTGCAGGATGTTGAGCGAGAAAAACGGCTTGCCGTCTTGGGCCACCATGTTCTGCGCGCAGGCGACCAGGTCGCCCACGCGGGTGTCGCGGCTGCCCAGGCCATAGACGCCGGAATAAATCTTCGGCACGCGCCCGATCTCAGGGTAGTCGTTCATGCCGCCAATGGCGTCGCTGAAGGCCGCCTTGATCTCGGTCGTCAGCGGGTTGTCCTTGGCCAGCGGGTTGTCCATGCGCTCGATGACCGAGACCGCCTTGCAATTTTTCAAAGCCGCGACGATCTCGCGTCCCGGGAACGGCCGGAAGCTGGTCACGTGCAGCAGCCCGACTTTCCAGCCGAATTTCTCGCGCATCCAGTCCACTGCCGGTACCGCGGTTTCCATCACCGAGCCCAGGCCGACGATGGCGTAGTCGGCGTCTTCCAGGCGGTAGGTGTCGATGAAGCCGTAACGCCGTCCGGTGAGCCGGTAAAACTCAGCGAAGGCCTCGCGCAAGTGCTGTGGCACCTCGTCGTAGTAATAGCGCTGCGCGATCTTGCCCTTCATGTAGGCGTCCTGGTTCTGCACCACGCCCGACATCAGCGGCCGCGCGGGATCGAAATGGCTCGCGAGTTTCGCGCGCGGATCATCGATGAAGAGTTTCATCAGATCCGGCTCGGCCAGGCGCACGTTCTCGATGGTGTGCGTGGTGAGGAAGCCGTCCTGGATGCTCATGAACGGCGTGCGCGCGTTTTCCGCGGCGCGCCGCGCGATCAAGCCGAGGTCCTGCGCCTCCTGGGCGTTGCGCGCAAACAGCATGCCCCAGCCGCAGTCGGACACCGCCATGACGTCGTCGTGGCCGGCGTGCACGTTGAGCGAGTGCGAGGTGAGCGCGCGCGCCCCGATGTGGAACACCACCGGCAGGCGTTTGCCGGAGATCGTGTACAGCACCTCCTTCATCAATACCAGGCCTTGGCCGGAAGTGAAGTTGGTGACGCGCCCGCCGGCGAGCGCGAAGCCCTCGCAGGCCGACGCCGAGCTGTGCTCCGATTCGGGTTCGAGGAAGAACAGCTCCTCGTCCCACAGATTCTTCACGCCGTTGGCGACCGCGAGCTGGTAGCCGGTGCCCATGTTGGTCGAGGGCGTGATCGGGTAGGCGCAAGCGCCTTCGGAGATGTGCTGTTCGACCCATACGACCACGGCCGAACCGTCCGCCGTGGTCGGCGTGCCGGGGTAGGGGAAGGCGTCGGGATTTTTCATGGTGGTCGCGCGTGAACCGTCATTAGACCGGCGCCGGCGGCGCGCGACCGGTCCGCAGGTATTCCAGCAAGTCGTGGACCATGCGGATGTGCGTGCCGAACGGCAGCGCTTCCGCGCCGCGGAAGAACAACCCCTGCTGGACGTTGCCGCGCTGCGCCGCCGCCAGTTGCGTCTCGATGCAGAACTGGCCGGCGTGCGGGTTGCCGTCCTTGAAGCCGCAATGCGCCAGGCACTCGAGCCGGCTCGGGCACTGGGCGCACTCGGGGCTGGCCCGGTCGCGCAGCTTCTTTTCCTTCGCCAGGTAGCTCTTCAGCCACGGCGTCAGCACCGCGCGCGC
>JBLMXN010000213.1:0-29132 GCA_050257795.1 Bacteroidota bacterium | reverse complement strand
TGCATTTTGACAGTTCTGTGATGCCCGCCTGACCGCCAGTTGCCGGCGTTTTGAAGGGTGCGTTCGGTAGGTATACTGGTCGCGGTGCTGGCGTTGTGCCGGCGCCGTAACGCCCGGAGGCGACGACGGATCGTACCAACGGTAATCCGAAGGGCGCGTATGAGCGACGAGCGTGGACGCATCGAGTTTGTCCTGCAGCGCGACGGCGTGGCGTCAGCGCGCGCCCGGTTTGACCGCACGCTGAGGATTTACCGCCAGGCGGTGCTCAATCCGCATCACCATGCACATACGCTCGAGTGCCGACGCGAATTCATCCAGGCTTATTGCGCGTTTAAACATTGGCTGACAAAACAAGAGGCCGCCCGGCATGACCAAACATTTTAAATACCTCGTCGTCGGCGGTGGCATGGCCGCGGATGCGGCCGTGCACGGCATCCGCGAACGGGACAACACCGGAACCATCGCCGTGCTGTGCGGCGAAACATACCCGCCGTACGACCGCCCGCCGTTATCCAAGAAACTGTGGGCCGGCAAACCGCTCGATGCCATCTGGCGCAAGCCCGGGGAGACCGGAGCCGTTGTCTTTCTGGACACCCGCGCGGTAAGCGGTGACGCCGCCAGGAAAACCATTACCGATAACCGCGGCGAAGTATACGGCTACGAGAAGCTGTTGCTGGCCACCGGCGGCGCGCCGCGGCGGCTGCCGTCCGCGGACGACGGCGTGATCTATTTCCGCACGCTCGACGATTACCGGCGCGTGCGCGCGCTCGCTGACCGAAAATCAGAATTCGTCGTCATCGGCGGCGGCTTCATCGGCTCGGAAATCGCCGCTGCGCTGGCCATGAACGGCTGCCGCGTCACCATGGTATTCCCGGACAGCGGCATCGGCGCGCGCATCTATCCGCCGACGCTCTCCGATTTCCTCAATGGTTATTTCCGCAACAAAGGCGTCACCGTGCTGGCCGGAGAAACCGTGCGCGCCGTGAAAAACAATGACGCCCGGTTCGTGATCGAGACCGGAAGCGGAAAGACCCTGTCCGCGGACGCGGTGGTCGCCGGCATCGGCATCGTGCCCGAGACCGGACTGGCGCAATCGCTTGGCCTCGAGGTCGACAACGGTATCGTGGTCGATGAGCAGTTGCGCGCCGCGCCACCCGACATTTTCGCCGCCGGTGACGTCGCCAACTTTCACAGTGCCGCGCTCGGCACGCGTCGACGCGTCGAGCACGAGGACAATGCAAACACCATGGGCGCCATGGCCGGACGCAACATGGCCGGCGCTTCGGAAAAATATGAATATCTCCCCTACTTTTATTCCGACCTCTTCGATCTGGGCTATGAAGCGGTCGGCGAGTTCGGCGCCGGCATGGATATCGTCGAGGATTGGAAGGAACCATTCCGCCAGGGAGTGGTTTACTACCTCCGCGTCGGACGCGTCCGTGGCGTGCTGTTGTGGAATACCTGGGGCCAGATCGAAGCAGCGCGCGCCTTGATCACGTCAAAAGAAACCTTCAGCGCAGCCATGCTGATGGGCCGGATCCACGACTGAGTTCCGGTCTTCAGGCGGTCGCCGCCACGAGCCGGCCGACGTCAAACAAGAGATGCGGCGCGCTTGAAGAGTGTGAAAAAATTTCTGCTCGTGTGCGCGGCAATGTCTTCAAGGCTCGTTCCACGCAGCGCGGCAAGGCACTCGGCCACGTGCTTCACGTACGCCGGCTCGTTGGTTTTGCCGCGGAACGGCACCGGGGCGAGATACGGCGCATCGGTCTCGATCAGCAGCCGCTCCGCCGGCACCTGCTTCGCCACTTCGCGCAGGGCATCGGCATTGCGAAACGTCACGATGCCGGAGAACGAAATATAAAAATTCTGTTCAAGCGCCTGGCGCGCCACATCCTGGCTTTCGGTAAAGCAATGCATCACTCCGCCGATATCGCCCGCGCCCTCCTCGCGCATGATGCGCAGCGTATCCGCCGCCGCCTCGCGCGTGTGGATGATCAGCGGTTTGCCGCTGGTCTTGGCCGCGCGGATGTGGCGGCGGAACCGTTCCTGCTGCCAGGCCATGTCACCCTGGCTGCGGTAATAATCGAGACCGGTTTCACCGATCGCGACCACGCGCTCGTCGTGCGCCAGCTGCACCAGCTCGTCCACGTCCGGCTCGCGCCCCTCGCGTTCGTTGGGATGCACGCCGACCGACGCGAAAACACTGGAGTGGGCATGCGCGATGGCGCTTATTTCGGGATAGGTCTCGAGCGTGACCGACACGCACAGCATGTGGGCGACCCCGTTGTCGCGGGCGCGCCGGAAGACGTCTTCCAGGCCGGCGTTAAGAGGTTCGAAATTGAGGTGACAGTGGGAATCGACGAGCGGCGTCACGTTACATCGTGTGCGTGAGCCGGTCGGAGCTGAGCGCGCCGGCGAGGATGCCCTCGATCTTGTTGCGCGCCAGACCCGAATCTTTCTCGCTGAACTGGATGCCGATGCCGGCGGTGCGGTTGCTTTGGGCGCCCGGCGGCGTGATCCAGATCACGTGGCCGGCGACCGGAATCTTCTCCTTGCTGTCCATGAGGGTCAGCAGCATGAAGACTTCCTCGCCGAGCTTGTACGGCCGGTTGCTGGGGACGAAAATGCCGCCGCCCTTCACGAACGGCATATAAGCCGCGTACAAGGCATTCTTGTCCTTGATGGTCAGCGACAGGACGCCAGGCCGGGCTGCCGCGAGCGGCATGGGTTTCACCGGTTTCGCGGCGTGAGGTGCGGTGATTTTGTCGTTCATGGTGGAAACTTGCCTATTTCATTGTAGACCGCGGATTCGGACCCAGCGTATCAGAATGTCTTCCAGTATCAAAAGCTCATCCAGCGGACTGCCGAGCTGGCGACAATATTGACCAATCACATCAATAAAATTATATAACTCGCTAATTTCCCACCTACTTTTAGACTCGGCAATAAAGCGCTCTGCCTCCGGATTAATCAGCTCGGCATTTTCGCCTGCGATCCGCCGCTTGATCAGGTCCGCCACGAAACTATAGAACCAGCCGAGGCAGATACCAGTGCCCAAACTCTTCCAGCGGGCAGCGCAGACAACGGGATCTTCGCGGCCAGACGAGAGTGTCGCCACATCCTGCAGCAGCTGCGCGCGGTGTTCGGCGAACCCCGCCTGTGCCATGGCATTCGCCCGCAGCGGCGCACCCCCGGCCAGAGCCAGCAGGCCCTCCGGCTTCGTGTCGCCGAACGCATGCGCCTGCAGCCAGGACAAACCATCGTTCCGTGCCGGAACCTTGAAGAAAACCCGGCTGCAACGGCTGCGGATGGTGGCCGGCAGACGCGCCGGATGGCTGCTGACCAGCAGCAGGATGCTGCCCAGCGGCGGTTCCTCGAGCAGTTTCAACAGTGCGTTCGCGGCATTTAGGTTCATCGCCTCGGCCGGTGAAATCACCACCACTTTGCGCGTGGCGGTATGGGGACGCAGCGACAGGAAGTCGCCCAGCGCGCGGATCTGGTCGATCGTGACGCTCTTGGCCTCCTCGACCAGTCCGATAAGCGCCAAGTCGGGGTGCGTGCCGGCGGCAAACAGCCGGCAGCCGTGACACTGGCCGCAGCCGACGCCGGCACGCGGCGCAGCGCACAAGAGCGCCTGCGCCAGCTGCAGGGCGAACGCATGCTTGCCGAGCCCGGGCCGGCCGTAGAGCAACAGGGCATGCGGCAAGCGCTCGAACTGGCGCGACAAGGTCGCCCATATCGCGTCATGCCACGGATAGCGCTCCACGGTCGGACCGCCGGTGCTGACGAAATCAGGGCCGGGCACCGACCACCTCCCCCAGAATTGCGGCTATTTGCCGCTGCACCTGCTCGAGGTTTTGGCTGGCATCAACGACGCGCACGCGTCCCGGTTCCCGCGCCGCCCGCGCCAGGTAGGTCGCGCGCACGCGCGTGAAAAATTCGTTGCTTTCCAGCTCGAAGCGATCGGGGTCGCTGCGCTGTCCGGCGCGCGCGCGGCCGGCTTCCACAGGAAGGTCGAATACCAGCGTCAGGTCCGGCCGCAGACTCCCCTGCACCCAGCCCTCGATGGCCGCGATGCGCTCCGCCGGAATGCCGCGCCCGCCGCCCTGGTAGGCATAGGTCGCGTCGGTGAATCGGTCGCACAACACCGTCTTGCCGGCCGTCAGCGCCGGGCGAATCACCTTGGCGAGGTGCTCGGCGCGCGCGGCGAACATCAGCAGCAATTCGCTTTCCGCGGAAATATCGAGATCGCGGCGGTGCAACAGAATCTCGCGCACGCGTTCGCCGAGTTCGGTGCCGCCCGGTTCGCGGGTGACCACCACCGTTTTCCCGGCTCGCTCCAGGCATTGACGGGCGTACGCAAGATTGGTGCTCTTGCCGGCGCCCTCGCCGCCTTCGAGTGTGATAAACAAGCCTCGCGACATGAATCAGTTCTGATTGGTTGCTTTTGATTTCGGTTTTGTCTTGGACGCGCCCGCTGTCGTGGGTTGCGTGTTCCGCGGCTTGCCATTCAACTGATATTTGACCACGGCGGCATTATGCTCCTCGAGGGTTTCGGAAAAAATATGACCCCCATCGCCGCGCGCGACAAAGTACAGGTCGCGCGTGTCGGCCGGGTGCAGCACCGCTTCCACCGAGTCGCGGCCCGGCATGGCCACCGGTGTCGGCGGCAGACCGGCGCGTGTATAGGTATTGTAAGGCGTGGCGCGGCGTAAATCCTTCAGCCGTATATTGCCGTCAAACTTGTCGCCCAGCCCGTAGATTACCGTCGGGTCGGATTGCAGCCGCATGCCGCGCCGCAAGCGGTTGACGAACACCCCCGCGATCAGCCGGCGCTCATCGGCACGCCCCGTCTCTTTTTCCACGATGGAAGCCATGATCAATGCCTCATAGGAATTCTTGAACGGCAGGTTGCCGTCGCGCGCCTCCCATTGCTGCTGCAACAGTTTCTGCATTTTGTCATAGGCATTGGCAAGAATCGCCGCGTCGGTCTGTCCGGTGGAATAATAATAGGTGTCGGGAAAGAACCGGCCCTCGGGGTGCTCGCCGCCGTGGCCCAGGCGTTCCATGACCGCCGCCGGCGACAGTCCGGACAGCGTGTGCGTCAGTTTGGGCGCCGCCTCGAGCACCTGCAGGAACTGCCGGAAGGTCCAGCCCTCCACCAGCACGACGGGATACTCGATGACCCGTCCGGCGATCACCTGCTCCAGCAACTCGCGCGCCGACATGCCATTGCGGAAACGATATTCGCCCGATTTCAGGTCGCGGTCGTGGCCGGTGAGATGCGCCAGCCACACCAGGGTGTGGCTCTCCGCGAGAACGCCGCGGTTGCTGAGCTCGCGCGCAAAGGCGCGCAGACTCATGCCGGGCTTGACCACGTATATATCCGAGCCGGGCTGGAGTGGATGATTCCAGGCCCAATAGAGGTAAGCGCCGCTGACGGCGCCCACGAATAGCAGCGCCTTGACGAGCTTAGACAACACCGCGAGCCTCCTGGATCAGAGCGCGCAGCCGTTGCGTAACCGGACCCGGCCAATACGTCTTCGATTCGATCCGGGTCACCGACCATAATCCGATCAGGCTGTTGGTGAGAAACACTTCCTCAGCGTTCAGGATTTCCTCCCGCGTCAACGTCGTTACGCGGCATGCCAGCGACAGGGCCGGTGCCCGTTCCAACACCAGCTCGCGCATCACACCCGCCACACCGCTATAAGACAGATCGGGTGTCAATAATTCTCCGCGCGCCACGATGAATACGTTGCTCATGGTCCCTTCGATGACGTGTCCGGTTTCATCCTGCATCAGACCTTCATCATAGTTTGTTTCCAGTTCCCGGCGCGCGAGAATCTGTTCCAGCCGGTTGAGATGCTTGACCCCGGCCAGCGCGCGATTGCGCGCCACGGTAGTGTCGCAAAACTTCACGCTGACACCCTGCGTGCGCGACAGCGAGTCCGCCCACGGCGACAGGCTGACCACGCGCGTCGGCAGCGCGTCCGCGGATGGCGCATAGCCGCGCCCGGAGACGCCGCGCGTCAGAATGATCTTGAGTACCGCGCGCTCCGCGCCCTGGCACAACTGGTCGGCTTCCGCGCGCAGCACGGCCCCGGTCTCCGCGGCAACGCCGATGCCGAGTCGCGCCGCGCCGTGCAACAGCCGCCGCAAATGCCGTTCCCACAACAGCGGTACGCCGCGGGCGACCGCCAGGGTTTCGAACAAACCATCGCCGTACTGAAAACCGCGATCATGCGCGCAAACCCGTTCACCGGGTTCGCCGTTGATCAGCATGGCCGATGCGACCGTCACGCATCGGCCCCTAAAGCCGCGAGCATGCCCCTGGCCTTGGCGCGCGTCTCCGCGAGTTCGCGCTCCGGAACCGAATCGGCCACGATGCCGGCGCCGGCGCGCAACTCGACGTTGCGACCGTCCTGAACGATCGTGCGGATAAGGATATTCATGTCGAGGCTGCCATCGCGGTTGATGTAGCCCATGGAACCGGTGTAGGCGCCGCGCGGCGCTTGCTCCAGCTCGGCGATGATTTGCATGCAGCGCACCTTGGGGCAGCCGGTGATCGTGCCGCCGGGGAAAACCGCGCGGATCGTCCCGGCGGGCGTGATGTCATCGCGCAGCTTGCCGCCGACTTCGGACACGATGTGATGCACATGCCGGTAGGACTCGAGCGCCATGAATTCCGTGACCCGCACCGTGCCGGTGCGGCACACCCGGCCGAGATCGTTGCGCTCGAGATCGATCAGCATGACATGCTCGGCGCGTTCCTTGGGGTGGCGCAGCAATTCCCGCGACAGCTGCCGGTCCTGTTCCGGATCGGCGCCGCGCGGATGGGTGCCGGCAATCGGACGGGTGCGCACCAGGCCACCGCGCACTTCCACTAGTCGCTCGGGCGAGGAACTGATGATGGCGCGCCCGTCGGCGAACGTCATGCAACCGGCGAAGGGCGCCGGGTTGGCGCTTCCGAGCCGTCGGTATAATTCAATCGCGGCGACGTCGTCGCGCAGCCGCACCCGCCAGCGCCGCGACAGGTTGACCTGGAACACGTCACCGGCGCGGATGTATTCCTGGGCGCGCCGGACCTGCTCGAGGAAGCGCCCGGCTTCTTCCTCTTGCACACTCGCTGCGACGACTGCATTCCCTGGCGTGGCTGAGGAGCTTTGTGCATCCTGTTGCAGTATCGGGAGTAATTCGTCCGCCCGCTCCGCCGCGCACACGAGCAGCGTCCGTTGCTGCGCATGGTCGATGATGATTGCCGCCGGAAAATACGTCGCCGACGCGACGGGAAGCCCTGGATCAGGGCGGATGCCGGCAACCTTGGGTTCGATCCCGGAGACCAGCTCGTAACCGAGATACACGAACCAGCCGCCGGTGAACGGCGGCGCATCGTCCGTCGTGGCCGTCCCCTCGACCGCTTGTGCGCGCCATAGCCGGTCGAACGCGTGCAGAAAATCGCCGGGGCCGAGCGGATGTCCGTTGCGGCGCAACCGTAAATCGGCTTCCAGCGTCAGGGTCTCGCCGGGAAACGCGAACAGGATGTCATAACGCGCGCGCGGCGTGCCGCGCGCGGTGCTCGCCAGCAGATGCGGGTAACGCCGGGGTTCGCGGGCGTGCAGCGCGGTGAGATCGGGGGTCGCCGTCAGGGGGCGGCAGACATATCCCGGCGTCGACGTGATTGGCGGATGGGCCGGACGGGCCTTCACGCCAGTCTGCGGAACACCAGCGTGCCGTTGGTGCCGCCGAAACCGAAGGAGTTCGAGATCGCCACGTCGATCTTCATCGCGCGCGCCGCGCCCGGCACGTAATCGAGGTCGCACTCCGGATCCGGCGTCACGAGATTGATCGTCGGCGGCGCGACCTGATGCTGTATCGCCAGCGCCGTGTAGACCGCCTCGATGCCGCCGGCCGCGCCCAGCAGATGGCCGGTCATGGACTTGGTCGAGCTCATGGCGATTTTCTTCGCGTGCGCGCCGAAGGCGGTCTTGGCCGCGACCGTCTCGGCCTTGTCGCCGAGCGGCGTCGAGGTGCCGTGGGCATTGACGTACTGCACCTGATCGGGATTGAGACCGGCGTTACGCAACGCGTTGCGCATGCAACGCGCCGCACCCTCGCCGTTCTCCGGCGGGCTGGTCATGTGGTAGGCGTCACCACTCATGCCGAAACCGACAAGCTCGCAGTAGATTTTGGCGCCGCGCTTTTTCGCGTGTTCATATTCTTCCAGCACCACCACCCCGGCGCCCTCGCCCAGCACGAAACCGTCGCGATCCTTGTCCCACGGGCGGCTCGCGGTCTCGGGGCTGTCGTTGCGCGTGGACAAAGCCTTGGCGTTGCTGAAGCCGGCGACGGCGGTGGGCGTAATGGCGGCTTCGCCGCCGCCGGCAATCATGACGTCGGCGTCGCCGTACTCGATCAGCCGGCCGGCATCGCCGATGCCGTGGGTGGCAGTGGCACAGGCAGTGACCATGGCGAGATTGGGCCCCTTCAAGCCGTACATCACCGACAGATCGCCCGAGATCATGTTGATGATGCTCATCGGCACGTAGAACGGCGAGACCCGGCGCGGGCCTTTTTCCTTGATGGTGAGCATGGTGTCCTCGATCGTGCCGACGCCGCCGATGCCCGAACCGATGTGCACGCCGATGCGCTCGGCATTGGCCTCGGTGACTTCAATCCCGGAATCCTCGATCGCCTCGATGCCGGCCGCCATGCCCAGCTGGATGAAGCGGTCCATGCGCCGCGCCTCTTTTTCGGTGATGCCGAACCGGGCCGGGTCGAAATCCTTGACCTCGCCGGCGATCATGGCGGAATAGCCGGTGGCGTCGAAGTGGGTGATGCGGGAGATGCCGCTTTTGCCGGCGAGGATGTTGCGCCAGTTCTCCGCCACGCCGATGCCGACGGGGGAGAGAATGCCGAGACCGGTGATGACGACGCGCCGTTTGCTCAAGCCGATTTCCTCATTGGAGCGCGGCGGCTCGCCGCGCTTTATAAAACCAAGAGGCCGTCACCCGGCGGGATGACGGCCCCTGCGTATTAATGAGTGATCAGTTCAGACGGGAGTTGATGTAATCGATCGCTTGCTGGACGGTGGTGATCTTTTCCGCCTGTTCGTCGGGAATTTCGCAGTCGAATTCCTCTTCCAGCGCCATCACCAGCTCCACGGTATCCAGGGAGTCCGCGCCCAAGTCATCCACGAAGGAAGCGGCGGGCTTGACCTCGCCTTCGTTGACTCCCAGCTGTTCCACAACGATCTTCTTGACGCGCTCTTCGACACTGCTCATGGGTGAATTTCCCTCCAAAATTGAGTTACGGCCCTCGTGCGGGCGCATAGTTAACACTATTTAGTAAAAATCGTCCAGCCGATCAACATATTGGCTTTTTTCAGCGCGCTAGCGCCTTTAATTCATATACATCCCGCCGTTGACATGCAAGGTCACGCCGGTGATGTAGCCGGCCTGCGGCGAGGCCAGATAGGCGACGGCATGCGCGATTTCCTCGGCGTGGCCCAGGCGTCCCAGGGGGATCTGCTTGAGCAGCGCGTCCCTCTGCGCATCCGGCAGGGCGCGGGTCATGTCGGTATCGATGAAGCCGGGGGCCACCGCGTTCACCGTAATATTACGCGACCCGACCTCGCGCGCGAGCGCCTTGGTGAAGCCGACCAGGCCGGCCTTGGCCGCGGCGTAGTTGGCCTGCCCGGCGTTGCCCATCGCGCCCACGACCGAGCTGATGCTGATGATCCGCCCCGCGCGCGCCTTGGTCATGGCGCGCAGGCAGGCCTTGGTCATGCGGTACACCGATTTCAGATTGGTGTTGAGTACCGCGTCCCATTCCTCCTCGGTCATGCGCAGCAGCAGGTTGTCGCGGGTGATGCCGGCGTTGTTGACCAGGATCGTCGGCATGCCGCCGGATTTTTCCATCTCGCCCAGGACCGCCGCGATGGATTCGTTGCTGTTCACGTCGAGCATCACGCCGCGGCCGTCGACAACGTGCTCCTTCAACACCCCGCTGATCTTCGCGGCGCCGTCGTTCGAGGTCGCGGTGCCGATCACCTGCGCGCCCTGCCGGCCCAGTTCGAGGGCGATGGCCTGGCCAATGCCGCGACTCGCGCCCGTGACCAGGGCGATCTGACCTTTCAAAACCATGTTGTCTTCCTTTTTGACTTTTTCAGGATACCTTGGTCAGCGCGTCGCGCAACGTCGCCGGATCGAACACCGGCAGCGTCTCGATGGTCTTCACGATGCGCTTGTTCAGCCCCGCCAGCACCTTGCCCGGACCGCATTCTACCAGCCGGTCCACGCCGGCGGCCGCCATTTTCTCGATCGTCTCGACCCAGCGCACCGGGGATTCGACCTGGCGCACCAGCGCATTTCGAATCGCTTCCGGGTCGGTCTCCGGCTGCACATGCGCATTATGAATCACCGGAATCGACGGCGCGCGCAGCGGCACCTGTTTCAGCCGTTCGGCCATCGCTAGTGCCGCCGGATGCATCAACCGACAATGCGACGGCACGCTCACGGGCAGGACTAACGCGCGCTTGGCGCCGGCGACCCTGGACTGCTCGACCGCGCGCGCCACCGCCGTTGCGGTTCCCGCGATCACCACCTGGCCCGGCGAATTGAAATTCACCGCCTCGAGCACCTCGCCCTGCGCCGCCTGTTCGCAGAGTTTGCGTACCGCGTCATCGTCGAGCCCGAGGAGCGCGGCCATGCCGCCCTGCCCGGCCGGCACCGCCTGCTGCATGAAGCGTCCGCGGTCGGCGACCAGTTTCATCGCGTCGGAAAAATCGAGCGCCCCGGCGCACACCAGCGCGCTGTATTCGCCGAGGCTGTGGCCGGCCATGAATTGCGGACGCGGGCCGTTGTTCGCGATCCACACGCGCCACGTGGCGACGCCGGCCGCCAGCATTGCCGGCTGGGTCACCTCGGTTTGATTCAGTTTCGCTTCCGGCCCCTGCTCCACGAGCTGCCACAGCTCATAGCCGAGCGCTTGCGAAGCCTCGTCAAAGGTTTGCCTGACGGAGGGAAACTCCGCCGCCAGCGCGTTCAGCATGCCGACCGACTGCGAGCCCTGACCGGGAAATACGAATGCAAGTGTCATTTCATTCTCAATTAGGTTTCTTGAACCGCCAAGGACGTCAAGAGCGCCAAGGAAAACTCAAGAGTTATCGGAGTCGATTGTTCGGAAATCCTGGCGTCCTTGGCGGTTTAAAATCAATACTTCAAAAGCACCGATCCCCAGGTGAAACCGCCGCCGAAGGCCTCCATCAGCACGGTGTCGCCTTTTTTAATGCGGCCGTCGCGTACCGCCTCGTCGAAAGCCAGCGGAATCGAAGCCGCGGACGTGTTGCCGTGACGCTCGACCGTGAGCACCACGTGGTCCATCGACATGCCCAGCTTCTTGGCGGTGGCGGCGATAATGCGCACGTTCGCCTGGTGCGGAACCAGCCACTGGATGTCGGATTTCTGCAGCTTGTTCGCTTCCAGGGTTTCGTCGACGATATTCCCAAGCGTGGTGACCGCCACCTTGAACACCTCGCCACCTTCCATGTTGAGGTGCGCCTCGCCCTTCTGGACCCGATCGTAGCCTTGCGAGATGCCGGCGGGCACCGTCAGCAGATCCTTGTACTGGCCGTCGGCATGCAGGTGCGAAGAAATGATTCCCGGCTGCGCCGAGGCTTTGAGAATCACCGCGCCGGCGCCGTCACCGAACAACACACAGGTGGTGCGGTCGGTCCAGTCGATGATGCGCGACAGCGTTTCGGCGCCGACCACCAGCGCGCATTTGGCACTGCCTGCGCGGACGAACTTGTCGGCAATGCCGAGGGCATACACGAAACCGGTGCACACCGCCTGCACGTCGAAGGCCGCGCAGCCGTGAATGCCGAGGCGGTCCTGCAGCAGGCAGGCCGTGCTCGGGAACACCCGGTCGGACGTGGTGGTGGCAACAATGATCAGGTCGATGTCCTCGACCGCAATGCCGGCCGCGGCGATCGCGCGGCGTGAGGCCTGCTCGGCCAGGCTGCCGGTAGTCTCGCCGTCGGCGGCGATGTGGCGCTCGCGGATGCCGGTACGCTCGATGATCCACTGATCGGTCGTGTCGACCATCTTCTCGAGGTCGGCGTTGGTCAGCACCTTGGCCGGCAGGTAGCCGCCGGTGCCGATAATGCGGGAGTAAATCATGCGACGGTGTTCCTGCGCTGCTCAGCCATGGCGGCGAGCTCGCGGCCGATGCGTTCGGGCACGTTGTGCTCCACTTCCGCGAGCGCCTCGAGGATCGCGTGCTCGAAGGCCAGCGCGTCGGCCCCGCCGTGGCTCTTGATGACGGTGCCGTTGAGCCCGATGAGCGTCGCGCCGTTGTAACGCCGCGGGTCGACACGCTTGCGGAATGCGTGCAGCACCGGGAGCGCGACCAGCGCGGAAATCCGGGTCAGGACGTTGCGGCGAAATTCCTGCTTCATGTAATGCGTGATCATGCGCGCCAGGCCTTCGCTGGTCTTGAGCATGACGTTGCCGATGAAGCCGTCGCACACGATAACGTCCATGTCTCCGGTATAAATTTCGTCGCCCTCGACGTAGCCGCAGTAGTTGAGCGGCGTGGCGCGCAACAATTCGTTCGTCCGCTTGACGATTTCATTGCCCTTGATGTCTTCCTCGCCGATGTTGAGCAGGCCCACGCGCGGTCGCGGCTTGCCCTCCACCGCGCCCACCAGGATCGAACCCATGATAGCAAATTGCACCAGCTGCTCGGCCGAGCAGTCGACGTTGGCGCCGAGGTCGAGCACGTGCACGTGGTCGTGCATCGTCGGCAGCGTGGTGACAATGGCGGGCCGGTCGATGCCCGGCAGCGTCTTCAGCACGAAGCGCGCGGTGGCCATGAGCGCCCCGGTGTTGCCGGCGGAAACGGCGGCGCGGGCGACGCCGTCCTTGACCAGGTTGATGGCCACGCGCATGGAGGAATCTTTTTTGCCGCGCAGCGCCTGCGCCGGCGGCTCGTCCATGCCGACGACTTCGGAGGCGTGTTGGATGGCGAGGCGGTCGCTTTCGGAGGCGTGCTGGCGTTTCAGTTCCGCCTGGATGACATCGCGGTTGCCTGCCAGCACCAGTCGCACGGTCGGCTGGTCCCGCAAGGTCTTGAGCGCGGCGGGCACGGTGACACCGACACCGTGATCGCCGCCCATGGCGTCGACGGCGATCGTGATCAAGTCCGTCAAATCCCTGTGCGGTGCCGGTTCCAGCCGGGGTGATTCCGTAGGTTATTCCGGTTTGGTGTCGAGCACCTTGCGGCCGCGGTAGTAACCGTCGGCGCTGACGTGATGCCGGCGATGGGTCTCGCCGCTCGTCTTGTCGACCGACAGCGCCGGCTTCTTCAGGGCGTCGTGCGAGCGCCGCATGCCGCGGCGGGAAGGTGATACTCGGCTTTTCTGTACGGCCATGACGATTCCTCGTTAATTACGTAATTACTTCGTTGTCTTCAGTTTGTGCAACATGGAAAAGGGGTTTGGCCTGCCCTTCTCGTCCGGTTTCAATTCCGCGGCGCGGCTGTCTGCAGTCGCATGAGCCCGGGCGGCACAGCGGCTCGGCTCATGCATTGGCACCATCGGCAACGCCAGCAGCAATTCGTCCTCGACCAGTGCACTCAGCGCCAGTGGCTTGTCCACCACCAGCGTGTCGGGCTCGTCATCCTCCTGCGGCACGCGACGCGCATCCGGCCGCAATAGAATGAGCCAGGGCGCCGCTTCGAGCTCCAGGTCCATGGCTTCGAGGCAGCGCTGGCACGTAACCCGCAATCGGGTTTGCAGCCGGCCGTGCATCAGCAGCGCATTCTCGCCCTCACCGCGCTCGAAAGCGAGGTCGACGAAAACGTCGCTGGACCCTGCGAGCGCCGTCTGCGCCAGGCGCACCATGCCTTTCAGCGGCAGCGTGCCGGTCAGGCGCGCACCGCGTTCCGCCAGCTGGATCGGATCGATGGTCGCCGGTAAATGATGACCTCGTGACGCTTTCCCCGATGGCGACATCGCAACCCCCGTGCCGGGATGACGGTGGTGACCGCAAAACCGGTCGCTGCCGCCGTCACCCTGCCAGATACAGGCCGCGCATCATATATTCGCGGCAAACTTGTGTCAAAATAGGGTTTTAGGCGATGCGGCCGGTGCCGGTTGTTATTGACACTGCCCGCCCGTTTCCGTACAAAACAGGACGCAGGCGCCCAACCGGGAATGCCGGCCAGCTCAGCGGAGTTTTCAGCTTGATCAAAAAGATTCTCGTTGCCAACCGCGGCGAAATCGCGGTGCGCATCGTGCGCGCCTGCGCCGAGATGGGCATCAAGTCGGTCGCCATCTACACCGATGCCGACCGGCATGCGCTGCACGTCAAAAAAGCGGACGAGGCCTATAACGTCGGCCCCGACCCGGTCGGCGGCTATTTGAACGCGCATCGCATCGTCAATCTGGCCGTCGCCACCGGCTGCGACGCCCTGCATCCCGGCTATGGTTTTCTCTCGGAAAGCCCGCAACTGGCCGAAATCTGCGCCCGGCGCGACATCATTTACATCGGCCCGTCGGTCGACGCCATCCGCCGCATGGGCGACAAGACCGCCGCGCGCGCGGCGGCGATCGCCGCCGGCGTGCCGGTCGTGCCCGGCAGCGAAGGCAATCTCAAAAACGTCGCCGAGGCGGTCAAGCTCGCCAAGAAATTCGGCTATCCGGTCATGCTCAAGGCCACCTCGGGCGGCGGCGGACGCGGCATCCGCCGCTGCAACGACGAGGACGAGCTCAGGCGCGCCTACGAGCGCGTGGTGTCCGAAGCCACCAAGGCCTTCGGCAGCGCCGAGGTGTTCCTGGAAAAGGCCATCATTAACCCGCGCCACATCGAGGTGCAGGTGCTGGGCGACAAGCACGGCAACATGATTCATCTGTTCGAGCGCGACTGCTCGATCCAGCGCCGGCACCAGAAACTGATCGAGATCGCGCCCTCGCCCCAGCTGACCGAGGAACAGCGCGCCGCGGTCTGCGACCTCGGCGTGCGCGCCGCCCGCTCCGTGAACTACGAAAACGCCGGCACCGTCGAGTTCCTGTTCGACCAGAGCGGCAACTTCTACTTCATGGAGATGAACACGCGCCTGCAGGTGGAGCATACCGTCACCGAGCAGATCACCGGCGTGGACATCGTGCAGGAGCAGATCCGCATCGCCGAGGGCCAGCCGCTTTCCTACACCCAGGACCAGATCCAGCGGCGCGGCTACGCCATCCAGTTCCGCATCAACGCCGAGGACCCGAAGAACGATTTCCTCCCGAGCTTCGGACGCATCACCCGCTACTACTCGCCCGGCGGTCCGGGCGTGCGCACCGACGCCGCGATCTACACCGGTTATGAATTTCCGCGGCATTACGATTCCATGTGCGCCAAGCTCACGGTCTGGGCGCTCACCTGGGACAAGGTCCTGGCGCGCGCCCGGCGCGCGCTGCTCGACATGGGCGTGCACGGCGTGAAAACCACCAAGCCATTTTACCTGGAGATTCTCGCGACCCCGGAATTCCAGGCGGGCAAATTCGACACCGGGTTCATCGAACAGCACCCGGAACTGTTAAACTATTCGGTCCGCCGGCCGCCGGCCGACTTGGCCGTGGCCATCGCCGCCGCGGTCGTGGCGCATCACGGTTTGTAGGAGACAGGAAGCAATCATGGCGTCCGCATCGAAAAAAGTTCTGATCACCGAAGTCGTGCTGCGCGACGCGCATCAGTCGCTGCTGGCCACGCGCATGCGCACCGACGACATGCTGCCGATTTGCGACAAGCTCGACAAGGCCGGTTTCTGGTCGCTCGAGGCCTGGGGCGGCGCCACTTTCGATGCCTGCCTGCGGTTTCTGAAGGAAGATCCGTGGGAACGCTTGCGCAAATTGAAAAAGGCGTTGCCCAAGACCCCGATCCAGATGCTGCTGCGAGCCCAGAATCTGCTCGGCTACCGCCATTACTCCGACGACGTGGTCGATGCTTTCGTGCAGCGGGCCGCGAAAAACGGCGTCGACGTGTTCCGAATCTTCGACGCCATGAACGACATGCGCAACATCGAGGTTTCGGTGCAGTCCGTCCTCAGGGCCGGCAAGCATGCCCAGGGCGCGATCTGCTACACCACCAGTCCGGTGCACACCATCGAGCATTTCGTCGAGCAGGCCCAGGAACTCGAAAAGATGGGTTGCCAGAGCATCTGCATCAAGGACATGGCCGGGCTGCTGACGCCGCCGCACACGGTGGCGCTGTTCTCCGCGCTGGCCAGGGCGATCAAGGTGCCGCTGGCGTTCCATTCGCACACCACCGTCGGCGTGGCCAACATCTGCATGTACCTGGCGGTCGAGCACGGGGCGCGCCACGTGGACACGGCGATCTCGTCGCTGTCGTGGGGCACCAGCCACTCCCCCACCGAAAGCATGGTCGCCGCCTTCCGCGACACGCCCTACGACACCGGGCTCGATCTCGAGCTGCTGCAGGAGATCGGCTTCTATTTCCGCGAGGTGCGCAAGAAATATCACCAGTACGAAAGCGAATATGCCGAGATCGACACCCGGGTCACGGTCAACCAGGTGCCGGGCGGCATGATCTCGAACCTGTCAAACCAGCTGAAGGAACAGGGCGCGCTCAATCGCATGAACGAAGTGCTGGCCGAGATTCCGCGGGTGCGCGAGGACCTCGGCTTTCCGCCGCTGGTGACGCCGACCTCGCAGATCGTCGGCACCCAGGCGGTGCTCAACGTGCTCACCGGCAAGCGCTACAAGAGCATCACCAACGAGGTGAAGCTCTACCTCCAGGGCCGCTACGGACAGGCGCCCGGCAAAGTCAATGAAGCCGTGCGCAGCATGGCCATCGGCGACGAAGAGGTCATCACCTGCCGCCCGGCCGACAAGCTCAAGCCCGAGATGCACCGACTGCGCGAGGAGATCGGCGAGCTCGCCAAGAGCGAGGAAGACGTGCTCACGTACGCCATGTTCCCCGAGATCGGCCGCAAGTTCCTCGAGGAACGCGCCGCCGGCACGCTCAAGCCCGAGGAGCTCAAGCCGCCGGTCTCGGCCGCCGCGCCCGGGCTGCCGGCGTTCGCGCCGACCGATTTCAACGTCACGATGCACGGCGAGACCTATCACATCCGCGTCACCGGCGTCGGCCACAAAACCGACGAGCAACGCCCGTTCTTCGTCGCGGTGGACGGCGTGCCGGAGCAGATTCTCATCGAAACCCTCACGGAAACCGTACCGACGGAAGGCGGCGTGGTCGACACGCGTCGCGCCTCCAAGGGCTCGCGCCGGCCGAAAGCATCGAAGGAAGGCCATGTAACCAGCTCCATGCCCGGCACCATCGTCGATATCCTGGTCAAGGCCGGCAACCGGGTGAAGGCCGGCGACCCGGTGCTGGTGATCGAGGCGATGAAGATGGAGAACGAAGTCCCGGCGCCGGTGGCGGGCACGGTCAAGGCCGTGAACGTCGCCAAGGGCGATTCCGTCAACCCCGACGAAGCGCTGGTAGAAATTGAGTAAGATTTCGAACCGCCAGGACGCCAGGGCGGGCCGGAAACAGACGAAGACACTTAACGTGTCTTCGTCCCGGCGAGCGCCCGCACACGGATGTGCGGGCTGGGGAGCATCGAAGCCAGCAGTACCGCACCACGGACGGCTAGAATCGGCGCCCTGACGATTTAGAACAAAATGAAATTAATTCTCGCCTCCTCCTCGCCCTTCCGCCGCGAGCTGCTGGAACGCCTGAAAATCCCCTTCGACGTGATCGCGCCCGAAGTGGACGAAAGTCCGCGTTCTGGTGAAGCGCCGCAAAAGCTGGTGGAACGGCTGGCGATTGAAAAAGCGCGCAAGATCGCGGCGCAGGGTCCGGACGCTCTCGTGATCGGATCGGATCAGGTGGCGGTGTACGACGGTCGCATCGTCGGCAAACCGCACACCCACGACAAGGCAGTGCAACAGCTGCGCAGCGCCTCCGGCAAGGCGGTGACGCTCTATACCGGGCTGGCGCTGATCAACGCCGCGACGCAACGCATCCAGTGCGAGGTCATTCCCTATCGCGTGGTGTTCCGCGTCCTGAGCGACGCGCAGATCGAATCCTACCTGCGCAAGGAACAGCCCTACTCCTGCGCCGGCAGCGTCAGGTCGGAAGGGCTGGGGATTGCGCTGCTGGAGAAATTCGAGGGCGACGATCCGAACACGCTGATCGGATTGCCGCTCATCCGCCTGGTGCGGATGCTCGAAAACGAGGGAGTAAATATTATCTGAAGCGCCAGGACGCCAGGAACGCCAGGGAAAGATTTTTGAAATTTGAAAGTGGAGTTTTTCCTGGCGACCCTGGCGTCCTGGCGGTTAAATTATTATTTCAAAGCCGGCGTGTGCCCGAGGACTTCGGCGCCGAGGGTCTCGCCCATCGTGGTGCCGAGACGCCTGGCAAAGCGGTCAAACACGTTTTCGCGATAGGTGTAGTCCACGATGTCTTCCGCGCCGATCACTTCGCGCGCGACGTAATCGGTGTCGCCGAGACTGTCCACCAATCCAAGTTTCACTGCCTCGTCACCGGTCCAGAACAAACCGGAAAACATGTCCTTGGTTTCCTTGAGCGACTTGCCGCGCCCCTGGCGCACCACGTCGATGAACTGCTGGTGAATGCGGCCCAGCAGTTCCTGCGCGTACTTTGATTCCGCCGGCTTCACCGGGCTGAAGGGATCGAGAAAACCCTTGTGGTCGCCTGCCGTCATCAGCCGCCGTTCGACGCCGAGTTTTTTCAAGGTGTCGACGAAACCGAAACCGTTCATCAGCACGCCGATCGAGCCGACGATAGAGGCTTTGTTGGCGTAGATCTTGTCGGCCCCGGCGAGCGCGTAATAACAACCCGAGGCGCACATATCGCCAATCACGGCGTACAGCAGAATCTTCGGATACTTCGCGCGCAGGCGCCGGATCTCGTCGTTGATATAGGCCGCCTGCACCGGGCTGCCGCCGGGGCTGTTGGCGCGCACGATGACGCCGACGGTCGAGGTGCTCTCGAACGCGGCGCGCAGACCGGAGATGACGTTGTCGGCGCTCGCCAGGGTGTTGGCGCCAATTTCACCGTCCAGGTCCACCAGCGCCGTGTGGCGCGCCGCCAGCGCCTTGCCGCCCCAGTTATCCGATTGCGACAGAATCAGCACCAGCAGGACCAGCGCGATGAAGAAAAGCCTGAAGAATATGCTCCAGCGTCGCGCCCGCCGTTGTTCGGTCAGCGCGGCGAACGCCAGGCGCTCGAGCAGGTCGCGCTCCCAGTTCGGCGGTCGCTTCTCCGCGCCGGACGAGGATCGGGTCGGTTCGGTGTCGTCTGTCATCGAAATAGCCTCAGGTCACTGCATCGGATTCCGCCAAGTGTACATCATCCGCCGGCGCCAGACGGACGGCACCGTCCTGCTCCACCACGGCGAGCTTTACCAGTCCCGCACCGTGGCACGGTCCGTCGACGCAGGCGCCACTGGCGGGCGCGTAACGCGCGCCGTGCGTGGCGCACAGGAGATGCTGGCCGAAAGCGTCGAAAATTTCACCCTCGATCCAGTCGAGTTCGAGCGAACGATGGCTGCAGCGATTCAGATACGCATGCGCCACGCCTTGGAAACGGATCACGAACGCAGGCACCACCTCGCCATGCCGGCGTACCGCGAAACGGACGGCGCGCCCGCCGCTGATCAGATCGCCGCTGCGGCAGATGAAACCGGGTCCGTCCGCTGCAGCCACGCGCACACCTCCGTGAACGAATCGAGACAGGCGAGCGGCGCGTGTTCCGCGAGCAGCTCGCGATCGTGCACGCCGTAGGTCACCGCCAGACTGGCCATGCGCGCGTGCCGCGCCATCTGCAGGTCGTAGGTCGTATCGCCCACCATCAACGCCTGCGCCGGCGTAAAACCGGTCTGCTCGAGAATATCCTCCAGCATGCGCGGGTGCGGCTTGGAGTAAGCCTCGTCGGCGCAGCGCGTAGCGCTGAAAAGATGCGCCGTGCCGGTGTCGCGCAGCACCCGGTCCAGCCCGCGGCGCGCCTTGCCGGTGGCCACGGCCAGCAGGTAACCCTGCTCCGCGAGCGCCTCCAGCCCGGCGCGCACGCCCGGGAACAGTTCCATGCCGGTCTGGTCGAGGTGCAGGAAATGCTCGCGGTAACGCGCCACCACCTGCACGCGCAGGGCGGGTTCGGCCTGCGGCAGCAGCGTGGTCACGGCCTCATCGAGGCCGAGGCCGATGATATGCTGGATCGCCGGTGCGCCCGGGTCGGCCGCGCCGGCGTCGGCCAGCGCCGCCTGGAAACAGCGCACGATCTTGGCGACGGAATCCATCAGGGTCCCGTCCCAGTCGAAAATAATCAATTCATGTTCAGGCTTCACGGGTCAAGCGTTCCAGCAATGCGGAAAGTTCGTCGGGAAGTGGGGCCTCGAGTTCCATTTTACAACCGGTGATGGGGTGCGCGAAACGCAGCCGCTGGGCGTGCAGGAACAGGCGCCGCAGTCCCAGCCGCTGCAACCGCCGGTTGAATTCGTGGTCGCCGTACTTGTCATCGCCGGCAATCGGATGGCCGACATGCGCCGCGTGCACCCGCGCTTGGTGGGTGCGGCCGGTCAGCAGTATGACCTCCATGAGCGTGGCGCTGCCAAAACGTTGCTGCGGCGTGAAAACACTGGCCGACTCCCGGCCCTCCTCGGAAACCTCGACCCGCCGCCCGCCGGAATGCGGGCGGTTCTTTTCCAGCGCCGCCGTGACCTCGCGCGTCCCGCCGCGCCAGGCGCCCTGGACCAGAGCCAGGTAACGCTTCTCCATGGCGCCCTCGCGCAGCATCCGGTGCAGCGCCAGCATCGCGGGGCGGGTCTTGGCGATCAACAGGCAGCCCGAGGTCTCCCGGTCCAGCCGATGCGCCAGTTCCAGGAACGGCGCCTGCGGCCGCAACCGGCGCAGCGCCTCGATCAGCCCGACGCTGATGCCGCTGCCCCCGTGCACCGCCAGGCCGGCCGGCTTGTTTACCACCAGCAGCTCGTCATCTTCATAGATAATGCGTGGCAGCAGCCAGGCAAAACTTTCGGCGTCCTGCTCCGGCTTGGGTGCGGGCGGCGCCTGGCGCAACGGCGGTATTCTGACCACATCGCCCGGCTCGAGGCGGTAGTCGGGTTTGGCCCGGCCCCGGTTGATACGTACCTCGCCCTTGCGCAGGATGCGGTAGATATGACTTTTCGGCACCCCCTTGAGGGCGCCGATCAGGAAGTTATCGAGTCGCTGGCCGGCCCGAGATTCGTCGATTTCGAGATAACGCACTGCGGAGGGAGAACGCCCGGTCACGTTGCGGGTGCCACTTTCGTCCTCGAGGGCGGTTTCTTCCTCACCCCCAACCCCCCGCCCGCGCGCGGGAGCGGGGAGCGGGCCGTTGCGGCGCTTGGCCGCAGATTTACGCGCACTGGGTTTCACGGCCTTTCTCATGGGGAGCGCGATCATAACAAGATTGCCGGGCAGCCGCTGCCTCTGATATAGTTGAGTGGCGTACTTTAGATGAATTCTCGGAATTTTCCTCAAGTGCGCGAAAGACAACGGGTTTTTTTGCGCGACTTCATGACGCGCAGGCTTTGGCCGTAACCGTTGCGCCGGCATCAAGCGCCGGTTGCCTGACTGGCAGATTGCGGCGAGCCAACAAGGGTGACACGCCTCTCCCCTGACATGTAGAGGCGTACGAGTAGACGCTCCAGTTTAGCGAGCACCTGCCGACATCAGCACTGGCAGACAGCGCGCGGGATAGCCAAAAGCACCCGCTGCGCGGATTCCAAGTCTGGTTTGCACATCCTGCGCCCATGAAGGCGCGGAGCAAAAGCAGCAAAAACCGCCGCGTGACGACGGTTTCTGCCCCTGTCGGGAGGAGACGTTCGCTTCGCCCCGCTGACATAGCGGGAGGCAGTCTGGCACGCCAAGCCGGGCGTCAGGGACAACAAATAATGAAACGCATTTTGTTCAACGCAACTCACCCCGAGGAGTTGCGGCTGGCCGTGGTCGATGGCCAGAAATTGCTCGATCTAGACATTGAATCCTCCTCCTACCAGCAGAAGAAAGGCAACATCTACAAGGGCAAGATCACCCGCGTAGAGCCGAGCCTGGAAGCCGCCTTCGTCGATTACGGCTCCGAGCGCCAGGGCTTCCTGCCGCTCAAGGAAATTTCCCGCATCTACTTCCAGGGTTACGACGAGCGCACTCCGATGAGCCAGGTGCGCATCAAGGACGTGATCCGGGAAGGACAGGAAATGATCGTGCAGGTGGACAAGGAGGAGCGCGGCACCAAGGGCGCGGCGCTGACCACCTTCATCAGCCTCGCCGGCCGTTACCTGGTGCTGATGCCCAACAACCCCAAGGGCGGCGGCATCTCGCGTCGCATCGAAGGCGAGGAACGCGCCGAACTGCGCGAAGCGATGTCGCAGCTCAAATTGCCGGACGATTATTCCGTGATCGCCCGCACCGCCGGCATCGGCCGCAGCGCCGAAGAACTGCAGTGGGACCTCGATTACCTGATCCATCTGTGGGAAGCCATCTACCAGGCCGCGCAGGAACGCTCCGCGCCCTTTCTGGTGTATCAGGAGAGCAACCTGGTGGTGCGCGCCACGCGCGACTATCTCAAGGCCGACATCGGCGAGGTCCTGGTCGACAACACGGAAATCTACGAGCGCATGAAGAAGTTCATGCAGCAGGTCGCCCCGCCCTTCCTCGACAAGCTCAAGCTGTACAAGGACGAGACCCCGCTGTTTTCGCGCTACCAGATCGAACACCAGATCGAATCGGCGTTCTCGCGCGAGGTGCGGCTGGAATCGGGCGGCGCGATCGTATTCGACAAGACCGAAGCCCTGGTCACGATCGACGTGAACTCCTCACGCGCCACCAAGGGTGCCGACATCGAGGAGACCGCGCTCAATACCAACCTCGAGGCGGCGGAGGAAATCGCGCGCCAGCTGCGCCTGCGCGACCTCGGCGGCCTGATCGTCATCGACTTCATCGACATGACCCCTGAGCGCAACCGGCGCGAGGTGGAAAACCGCCTCATCGAGTCACTCAAGGTGGATCGCGCCCGCACCCAGGTGGGACGGATCTCGCGATTCGGCCTGCTCGAAATGTCGCGCCAGCGTCTGCGACCGGCGCTGGGCGAAACCTCCAGCCTGGTCTGCCCGCGCTGCAACGGCAGCGGCCACATCCGCGGCGTGCAGCCCTCGGCACTGCAAGTGCTGCGCATGGTCCAGGAAGAGGCAATGAAGGAGAACACGGCGGCAGTGCATGTGCACCTGCCCGTGGAGACCGCCACATATTTGCTGAACGAAAAGCGCCTGGAAATAAGCGCCATCGAGTCGCGAATCGGCACGCCGGTCATCATCATCCCGACGGAAGAGCTGGAAACGCCGCATTATCACATCCGCCGCCTGCGCATCGACGAATACGAGGCCGAGGCCGACGTGCCGAGCTACGAGCTCGACATCGTCGAGGAGGAAGAAGAGGAAGAACGCCGGCCCGCTCCGTCGACGACGGCGGTCCCGTCAGAAAAGCCGGCCATCGGTCCGCTGACGCATGCGGCCGCGCCGCCGGAACCGCCGAAGGCCGAGCAGGTCGGCCTGCTAAAAAAACTCATCGGCACCATTTTCCACAAGAAGGAAGAAAAAGAGGAAAAGAAGGCCGCCGCCGAACCGGCGCGTCCGGTGCGCCAGCACGGGCATCCGCGCGGCCATGGCGGACCGCGTCCGCCGCATCGTCCCCATCCGCAGCCGCATCGCGAGCACCGCGGCGAGCGTCCGCCGCAGCCCCAGCACCGCGGCAGCGGTCAAGAGCAGGTTCGCCCGCGTCCGCCGCAACCGCAACAGGCGGCCGGCGGTGCTCCCGCGGAAGGCGGGCAACCGCAACGCGAACGTCACGAGGGCAGCAGTCGTCGCCGTGGCCGGCGCGGCCGGCGCCGTGGCGGCCGCGGTCAGGAAGGACGCGCCCCGCAGGAACGGCAGGGCTTCGCTGAACGCAACGGCGGTCATGACAGGAGCCAGCGGCCGGCGGAAGAACCCGCGCGCGAGTCCTACGCTCCACGCGAAGAAACCGCCGCGCCCGCCCCGAACGATACGGTGCACATGACCCCCGGCAGCCAGGGCGTGAGCCCGCCGCCGTGGGAGAAACCGGTGGAAACACGCGAAAACTGGACACCGCCGGCGGCCCCCGAAAGTCCGCGTGAAACCGAACGCCCGCCGGAGCATGAGCCACGTCCGGCTCCGGAGATGGTGCAGGTCGAGACGCGCTCCGAACCGGCGAACGACAGCGAAACCAAGTAGAACACAAGGCCCGCGGAAGCGGGCTTTGTTTTAGGCCCACGATGCCACGGGCAACAATCGCCAATTTTTATCGGCTACAGGCGCGTGCGCCGGATTTCCGCGAGCAGCCCGCGCGCCGCCTCTTCGATCATGTCCAGCACGCGGTCGAAACCGCTGGCGCCCCCGAAGTACGGGTCTGGCACCTCCTCCTCCGGCCGCTCGGGCGCGAATTCCATGAACAACCGCACCCGGTTTTCATAGCCGGTGGTGGTGATTTCCAGAAGGTACTCGTAATTTTCACGATCCATCGCGAGGACGTAATCGAATTTCCGGATGTCCGCAGACGTCGCCTTGCGCCCGCGCAGACCGCTGATGTCGACTCCACGGCGCGCGCACGCGGCCTGGGCGCGCTCATCCGGCGGTTCCCCGAGGTGATAGGCATGGGTGCCGGCCGAGTCGATCTCGAACAGATGTTCGAGTTTTTCCTCCCGCACCAGTTTGCGGAACACGCCTTCCGCCGTCGGCGAACGGCAGATATTGCCGAGACAGACGAACAAGACTCTGACCATTTTGAAAATACTCCAAAAAAACCACGGATGAACACAGATGAACGCAGACAGATGTTTTCAATTCTGTTTTTCTAACCGGCGCTCATCTGTGATTATCCGTTGGTTTCAAAATATTTCCTGACTCGTTCCAAATCTTCCCGCGTGTCCACGCCGGCCGCGGGCAGTTCGCGCGCTTCGTGCACGACGATGCGCTCCCCATGCCATAAGACCCGCAACTGTTCCAGTTGCTCCGCCTCCTCCGGCGGACAGACCGGCCAGGCAGCGTAGCGGCGCACGAACCCGGCGCGGTAGGCATACAGGCCGATATGACGATACGCCAGGAAGTCCCGGTTTCCGTGCGCCATCGCTTCGCGCGGCCAGGGAATGGCGGCACGGCTGAAATAGAGCGCATAGCCTTTCGCATCGAATACTACTTTCACCACGTTGGGATTCACGAACGTGTCACGGTCGTGGATGGCGTGGCAGGCGGTGGCAACCACGGCATCCGGATGCTTTTCGAGTCTCAGCGCCACGTCGCGGATCAGCGCTGGCGGCATCTGCGGCTCGTCGCCCTGCAGGTTGACCACGATTTCCTCGTCGCCGATGGCGAGTTTCCGGATGACTTCCGCCAGACGATCGGTGCCGGAGCGGTGCGTCGGCGCGGTCATGCACGCGCGCGCGCCGAACTTCTCCGCCGCCGCGCGGATGCGCTCATCGTCGGTGGCGATGACGATGGCGGCCGCGCCGACCTTCGCCGCACAATCGTAAACGCGCTGGATCAGCGGTCTGCCGGCGACGTCCGCGAGCGGCTTGCCCGGCAGGCGGGTCGAGGCATAGCGCGCGGGAATGATGATGTGCATCTTTAAATTAACAATATTATCTTGAACCGCCAGGACGCCAAGAGCGCCAAGCAAACATAAACAAAATGATTCTTGATTTCTTGGCGTCCTGGCGGTTGCACATTCTTTAAAATTTTTGTCGCGGCCTGAATTATTTCGGCAGTTCTTCCTCGGCCACCTGGCGCGCCTCGTCTTCCAGCATGACCGGTATGTCGTCGCGGATGGGATAGGCCAGCCGGTCGGCCTTGCAAACCAGCTCGGATTTCTTCTTGTCGTAGATGAGTGGCCCCTTGCAGACGGGGCAAACCAGAATATCGAGCAACTTTCTATCCACGGGCTATCTCCTCGAGATGTCGTCGGACTTCCTCGCCTACGCGCGGATCGGGTTGCGCCGCCACCGCCAGGTACCAGGCGCCATCGCCCGCGAAGCGTTCGCATTTTACCGCATCTTTCTCGGTCATGATCACCGGCCGGTCGTCTTCGAAGCGGATATCCTGCGGCACGAACCGGTGATGATCGGGAAATGCGTGCTCGATGACCTCGATCCCCAGGCGCCGCAGATGGTTGAAGAAACGTCCAGGATGGCCGATGCCGGCGACGGCGTGCACGGTCGTGCCGGCCAGGGATGCGAGCGGCAAATGCAGCGCCGGTGCATTCACCCGGCACAGACCGGTTTCCGCCAGGCGCATGCCGAAATCGTCCGGCCGCGCCGCGCCGTTGACGACGCGGATATCCACCCGGCGCAGGCGGCTCACCGGCTCGCGCAGCGGCCCCGCCGGCAGGCAGAAACCGTTGCCGAAACGGCGTTCCCCGTCGATCACGGCAATCTCGACGTCGCGCGCCAGGCGCAGATGCTGCAAGCCGTCGTCGCTCAGGATCACATCGCAATCATGCTCGCTTATCAAGCTTTGCGCGCCGCGCACCCGGTCCGGATCGGCTACGACCGGGCAGGCGCCGCGCCGCGCCAGCAGCACCGCCTCCTCGCCCACCAGCGCCGGATCGGATGACGGCGTCACGGACTGCGGCCAGTCGCCGGCCTGCCCCGTGTAGCCGCGCAACACGATCCCGGGGCGCATGCCTTGCTGTCGGAGGAAACCGGCGAGCCAGATCACCAGCGGCGTCTTGCCGGTACCGCCGACCGTGATGTTGCCGACCACGATCACCGGCACGGAAAGTCTGACCGCCGCCAGGATGCCGAGCCGGTACAGCGCCTGGCGCAGGAGAACCAGGGAACAGTACAGCCAGCTGACGGGCAGGAGCAATACACTGATGGCGGTTTTGCGATACCAGTGTCGTTCCAGCCAGCGCATCGGCATCAGTTGGGGTTTCCGTCGCCGCCGAACTGGATGCGATACAGCTTGGCGTAGACGCCGTCGCGCGCGAGCAGCTCCCGGTGCGTGCCGCTTTCAACCACGCGTCCGTGCGCCAGCACGATGATACGATCGGCGTGCTCGACCGTGGACAGGCGATGCGCGATCACCAGCGTGGTGCGGTTTTCCATCAGCTTCTGCATCGCCGCCTGCACCAGGCGCTCCGACTCGGTGTCGAGCGACGACGTCGCCTCGTCCAGCACCAGGATCGGCGCGTTCTTGTAGAGCGCGCGGGCGATGGCGACGCGCTGGCGCTGGCCGCCGGAGAGGCGCGTGCCGCGCTCGCCCACCGGGGTGTCGAGCCCCTGCGGCAGCTTTTGCGCGAACTCGAGCACATGCGCCGCGTGCGCCGCCTGCATCAGGCGTTCGTCGTCGATCGCGCCGTCGCCGCCGTAGGCGATGTTGTTGCGCAGGGTGTCGTCGAACAGCAGCGTTTCCTGCCCGACGATGGCGACGTGACGGCGCAGGTTGGCGAGCTGAAGGTCATTGATATTCACGTCGTCGAGCAGAATCTCGCCCTGCGTGACCCGGTAGAACCGCGGCAGCAGGCTCGCGGTGGTGGTCTTGCCGCTGCCGGAGCTGCCCACCAATGCCACTGTCTGGCCCGGCTCGATGGTGAACGACAGATCCGCGAGCGCGTCGGATTCCGCCACCGGATAGCGGAAGCCGACGCCGCGGTATTCGATGCGCCCGCGCGGCCGCTCCAGAACCACCGTGCCGGTATCCGCCTCGGCCGGCTCGCTGAGCAGCCCGAAGACGCTCTGCGCGGCGGCGAGCCCGGTCTGGATGGTTTCGTTCACCTTGCTCAGGCGCTTCGACGGATTCGCCATCCACGTCACCGCGGTGATGTAGGACACGAAACCGCCAGCGGTGATATCGCCGGACAGCAACGCAAAATAAATCACCAGCGCCATGGCGATGGCGGCCAGCAGCTGCACCAGCCCCATGCCGACCGCGGAGACGGTAACCTTGCGCATCGCCTGCCTGCGGTTCTTTTCGCTGGCGGCATTGAACGCGCGGATCTCGGTCTCCTGTCCACCGAACGCCTTGACCACACGCTGCCCTTCCGTGGCTTCCTGCGTCACCTGCGAAATCTCGCTCATGCTCGCCTGGATCTGCTGGCTGGCCTTGCGGAAACGCCGGCTCATGGAGCGCACCAGCAGGCTCGAGATCGGCAGCATGACCGCGAAGAAGATCGTCAGCTTCCAGTTGAGATAAACCATGTAGCCAGCCATGAAGACCACTGTCAGTCCGTCGCGCACCACGACCAGCACCGCGTCGGTCACGGTGGCGGCGATCTGTTCCACGTCGAAGATCAGCTTCGAGATCAGGCCGCTCGAGGTGGTCTTGTCGTAGAACCCGCTGGGCAGGCGCGTCAAGTGCGCGAAGACCGCGTTGCGGATGTCGAAGGTCACGCGCCGCCCGACCCAGCTGATGCAATACTGTGCGACGAAGTTGGCGGCGCCGCGCACCAGGAACAGCAGGATGAGCAGCGGCGGAATCAGGCGTATCGTCTGCGGATCCTTGGCCACGAAACCCTGGTCCATGAGGGGTTTCATCAGCGCCGCGAATCCCGCCGACGTGGCCGACAGCACGATCCCGCCGATCACGGCGAACACGAACATCGACTTGTACGGCCAGGCGTAGGTCAGCAGGCGGCGGTAGAGCTGCAGACTGCCGACCGGTGCGGAGGAGCTACTCACGCGCGGCAGAGCCCGGCGGCTGTTGCGTGGCGAAGGTCAGGCGGGTAAAGCCGAGGCGGCGCGCGACGTCCATCACCCGCACCACGGCCTCGTGCGGCGTGCGTCCGTCGGCGTTGATGATGACCAGCGGGTCTTTCATGCTGCCGGCGGCGTGCAGCATGGCGTTGCGCAATACCTCGGGGGTGGCGTTCAACAGCTGCTGGTCGCCGATGTAATACTGCCCCTTGGCGTCGATGGTGACGCGTATCGATGGCAGGTTTTCCTTGGACTCCGGCGCGGCTTCGGGCAGGCGGATGCGCAGCTGCGATTCGCTCGAGAAGCTCGTGGTCACGATCAGGAAGATCAACGCCATCAACAGCACGTCGATCAACG
>JBLMXN010000212.1:0-5414 GCA_050257795.1 Bacteroidota bacterium | reverse complement strand
CCGAAGGTGTGACCGAGATTGAGGATTGCGCGCACGCCGGATTCGCGCTCGTCGGCGGCGACGACCTCGGCCTTGTTGTGGCACGAGCGATGGATGGCGTATCCCAGCGCCGCGGGATCGCGCGCCAGCAGCTGGTCCATGTTCGTTTCGAGCCAAGAGAGAAATTCAGGATCGCGGATCAGTCCGTACTTGATGACTTCGGCGAGCCCGGCCGAGAGCTCGCGATCGGGCAATGTATTAAGTGTATCGGTGTCGATGATCACGGCGCGTGGCTGATAGAAGGCGCCGATCATGTTCTTGCCAAGCGGGTGATTGACGCCGGTCTTGCCGCCGACCGAGGAGTCGACTTGCGCGAGCAGCGTGGTCGGCACCTGGATAAACGGCACGCCGCGCTGATACGTGGCGGCGGCAAAGCCGGCCATGTCGCCGATGACGCCGCCGCCGAGGGCGATGAGCGTCGTGCGCCGGTCACAGTGCGAGGCCAGCAGCGCGTCGAAAATGCGGTTTAAAACTTCCAGCGTTTTGTACTGTTCCCCATCGGGGAGCACTACTTCCATCGGCTGCAAGGCGGCAAGGTTGCGTCGCAGCGTCTCCAGATACAGCCGCGCCACGGTCTCGTTGGTGACGATCGCCACCCGCTTGCCGGCAATATGCCGCGTCAGCAGCTCAGCCTGGCTTAGCAGGCCCGCGCCGATGTAAATCGGGTAACTTCTTTCTCCCAGATCAAGATGCAGCGTTTTCATCGGTTCGCAAGGCTTCCAGTTTGCGCGCGATTTCGCGCGCCACGCTCGTGGGAGAACGATGGGCTGTTTCCACCACCATATCCGCGGTCTGCCGGTAAATCGGCTCACGTGTTTTTACGATGTCTTCCAGAGTACGGCGCCGGTCCGCCGTCTGCAGCAACGGCCGGTTGCGGTCACGGCGGGTGCGTTGCAACAGGGCATCCAGCGGCGCATGAAGGTAAACCACCACGCCGCGTTCGCGCAGCACGCGGCGGTTGTCCGCCGACAGGATAGCACCTCCGCCGGTGGCGAGTACCAGGTTGGTTTGGCGCGTCAATTCCTCGATCAGGGAGGATTCACGGCTGCGGAATCCGGTTTCACCCTCGATCTCGAAAATCAGGGGAATGCTGGCGCCGGTGCGCTTTTCGATTTCGTGGTCGGAATCCTGAAATTCCTTGTGCAGCAACTCGGCGAGGTGGCGCCCAATGGTGGATTTCCCCGCTCCCATCGGGCCGATCAGAAAAATGTTCTCGGGTCGACTCATGGCTGAAGGATATGCCAGCATCCCGGCGATAAATCAAGCAAATCGGCCGCCTCGCGGCGGCCGATTCGTCAACTCGTGCAACTCGGGGTTCAGCGCATGCTCAGATTCTGGGAAAGAATTCGGGGCGTGAGGAAAATCAACAGCTCTGTCCTGTTGTCGCGCGCTTCCTTTTCCTTGAACAGCCAGCCCAACAGCGGAATATCGCCGAAGAACGGCACCTTGGTGGTAGTGTCGTTTTTGTCCTGCGAATAGATCCCGCCGATAACCACAGTTTCGCCATTGTCGAGCAGCACCTGGGTCTTGATCTCCTTGACGTTCAATATCCCGGTCACGGCATCCGCGAAGTCGTCCTTCGTGATATCGACATCCAGGTTGACGCGATCATCCGGCGTAATCTGCGGGGTCACGTCCAGCTTCAGCGTTGCTTTTTTCGTCACCACCGAACCCACGCCCAGGACATTGGTAGTGAACACGCGCTCCTGACCTTGCTCGATGCTGGCGGCCTTTTGATTAGCGGTGATAATGCGCGGGCTGGAGATGATCTTGCCTTTGCCCTCCTGTTCCAACGCGGAAAGTTCGAGATTCAGCAAACCGCCGTTCGTGCCCAATTTGGCGAAGGTCAGACCGATGGAGCCGGCCGGGAAATTGCCGATGCCGGCGGAAGGCAGGTTGACATTAAGTCCGTTCGCATTGGACGTCATGGTTCCCGCCGCAACGATTGATGAGCTGTCGGAAACCGTTCCCGAAGCAGCGCCAGCACGGCCGCTGGCATTCGCATCCGTATACTTCACGCCGAATCGCGAACCCAGGGACTTGCTGAAATTGTCAGTCGCCTCCACCAGGCGCGATTCGATCATCACCTGACGCACCGGTTGATCCAGCTGGGCGATGAGCTTGCGCAGCTCGCGGATCTTGCCGGGCGTGTCCTGAACCAGGAGGGAATTGGTGCGCGCGTCCACTGTCACCTGTCCGCGGGGCGACAGCAACGTGTTGGACTCAGTCGCAATTTGCGTAGTGGCACCCGTAGCGCCGGCTCCGAAGACCGGATGCTCCTGCGCCGTGGCGCCGCCCACCGGTTTGATGGATTTGATCAGAGCGGCGATATCGCCAGCCTTGGCGTAGTTGATCTGGATGAGTTCCGACACCAGCGGTTCGAGCTCGATAACCGCCTTGGTCGCCTCGAGGTTGGCCTTTTCCTTGGCCGCCACTTCCGGCGCCGGGGCCACGGTGAGCACGTTACCCTTGCGGCGCACGGCGAGATTCTTGGCATCGCAGATCAGATCGAGGGCCTGGTCCCAAGGCACGTCTTTGAGACGCAACGTCAGCGAGCCCCTGACCGTGTCGCTGACGACGAAGTTGAGCCCCGTGAAGTCCGCCAGCACCTGCAGCGCGGCGCGCACTTCGATGTTCTGGAAATTGAGCGACAGCTTCTCGCCCGAATAGCCGAATTCATCGACTTTCTTTTCATCCGCTTTTTCAATGACCGGTTTGACGTCGACCGTGAAGATATCACCGGTCTGGTAGGCCGATTGCTCATACTTGCCCTTGGGCGTGATAATCATTCGGGTGTTTTTTCCCTGCACAAATGTGTCGACGGTCTGCACCGGCGTGGCGAAGTCGACCACGTCAAGGCGACGCTGCAGTTCGGGCGGGACCGAGGTGTTGAGAAAATCCACGATGATCTCGCCGGCCTGTTCGCGGATATCAATCCCCACGGATGGATCGGAAAGATTGATGACGACCTTGCCGTCACCCTGCGGTCCACGACGGAAATCAACGGCCTTGACGCTGTATTTGCCGGCCTTGCGGCTGCTCGCGAAGTGCGTGGTTTTCGGTTGCACCGCGCCGGCAATGGCGCTTACCGGCGCCTCCACGGTCACCACGAAACTGTTGCCAACGATATTTGTTGAATAGGCGACCGGCCGGATCAGGCTCAGCACAATGCGTGTACGGTCTTCAGCCTCGACCGCCGTTACGCTTGTGACCGCACCTTGTTTGATCGCCAGGCTCTTTTTCTCCATGCCCACCCGGGTCTTGGCAAAATCGAGTGAAATGCGCGCCGGATTGGTGATGGTAAAGGCGCTGGGTTCCGCCGGTGCCTTCGCCATCTTCATCGTGATCTGGATGCGATCTCCCGGCAGTTTGGCATAGGCGATATCCTCGATGACGTTCTTCTGTTCGGCCGCCGCCGCGCTGTCCTGCGGTTTCTCTTCTGTCTTAGCTGTTGCTTCTACCGCCGGCGCTGAAACTGTTCCCGCCGCGGCCGGTGCTGTTGCCGACGTGGCTGCCGTCGCTGCTGACGCCGCAGCGGCCGGCGCGAGCGCCGAGGCCACGACACGATAGCCATATTCGGCCTTCTGTACATCCAGCTGGCCGGGTTCGGTCATCAGCATATCGACCACCACCGCCTTGCCGTTATCCGCCAGATAGGGGTAGACACCCTTGACCTTGTCCATACCCTGAAGCTCCGTCAGCGACGAGCCCATGGTGCTGTCCGGGAAGCTGATGCGCAGACGCTGACCGTCCTCCAGCGCCTGGACCTGATAGGCGGCATCACCCGCGGTGCGGATTTGCAGCACGGGGGTATCGCTGCCCGGCTCCCAGGCAATGGACTGGATTTCAGTGGCCAGCGCCACCTTGGTCATTCCCGCCAAGGCGACCGCAAACCACAGGGATTTGCCCACCGCGGCCATCATCCTGCGCAAGATTTGTTTTTCCCGTTTCATATCATCCTGCCTTAATGTTTTGCTCATGTTTATTCCACCAGCGCCAGACTGGCTGCGCGTTCCACCCAATCGCCCGCGGCGCCCTGGATCAATTCGACCAGATCGACCTTGTCTTCGGTGATCTTGTTGACCATGCCGGAATTTTGACCCATGTGATCGCCGACCTGGACGCGATAAACCGTCCCATCGGGCGCCTGGATAATGGCCCATGACTGCTTGCCGCGCATCAAGGTGCCCACCATTTTCAGTGAATCCAGCGGATACTCCTCAAGCGGTTCCTTGCGCCGGTTCATATCGGGTCTTGGGCCACCGGCGTTCCGCTGTCCTTGTGGTTTTAAATTGAATGTCGCAAAAGGGTCGGTGAGACTTTCCGCACTGTAGGCAAACGTCTCCTGCATCTTTATTTCCGGCAAGGGTTCCACCTTCGGTTTCCTGTCGGCATAGGCGTTTTTGACGAAGTCGCGCAGATCCTGAAGCCCATCGCTGCTGCATCCTGCGAGCGCCACGCACACCAAACCTGTCAGAAACAGTCGCTTCATGCTTTCCACGGCCTATCTCCTCCCCCGGGGTTTGCCCTTGGCTTGCTTGGGTTTGGGGGCACTGCCTTCATCGAGATAGCGATAGGTCTTGGCCTGGGCGGACATGGTCAGCTTGCCGTCCTTGGCACCGCCGCCGATCGATATATTGCCGAAGGTCACGATGCGCGGCAGCGCCGCCACATCGCTCACAAATTCCGCAAGCTCATGATAGGTCCCGCGAACCTGAATACTGATGGGTAATTCGGCATAGAAATCCCTGGGCTGTTCCTTTTGTGGCTGGAACAGCGTGAACTCCAGGCCGCGACCCAGCCCGGCCTGGGTGATGTCGACCAGCAAGTCGGGGACTTCGGTCGTATTCGGCAATTGCCGCAACAGGCTGCCGAAAGTCTGCTGCATCTCTTCCATCTGTTGTTTGTACGCCGGCAGATTGATGGCCAGCGCCTTTTTATTCATGAAGGTTTCGCGCAGGCTGTCTTCCTTGCTTTTCGCCGCGCTGTACTCGTCGAGCTCACCCTGAATGAGAAACCAATAACCGGCGAAAAGCATGGCCACGCATACCACAAGAATGCCGCCGATTTTGACCGGGACCGGCCAGGAGGCGAGATCGTTGAGATTGATATTTTTCAGATCGTCCAGAGTCATGTGCCGGCATCCGTATCGGTAAGCTTCTTTTCTTTCTTCGCCACCTGCTTGACCTTCAGCGAGAACTCGCTGACGCGGTCACTCCCCACCGACTTGACCCGGATGATTTCAAGCTCCGGGTCGGCGAACCAGTCGGAGGACGCCAGGTTGCGCATCAGCGCCGAAACACGTGCGTTTGACTGTGCGACCCCCTGCAGCGCGAGGCCCGTGCCGGAGTCTTTCAAAGAGGTGAAATAGACCC
>JBLMXN010000211.1:0-12093 GCA_050257795.1 Bacteroidota bacterium | reverse complement strand
TCTCGATCAGCGCCTGGCGCTCCTCGATCAGCTCGTTCAGGCCGCGAACCAGGATGCTCTTCAGGTCGTTGAAGTCTCCGAGCGGGCTTTCCATTTTCTCCAGCACCTCGCGTTCGTTTTGAAGCAGTTCGCCAAATTGCGTGTCGGCCGCGATGCTCGCGGTCACCTTTTCCGCCAGCGTGCCTTCGAGCGCCTCGATCTTTTCCCGTTGCGGCGGCGCCAGCTCGGGCGACGCCGCAACGGGCGCCGGAACCCCCGGCGCCGGCTTGGCCTCGACCACCGGTGGCGCTGTGGGTGCCGGTGGAATCGGCGGCATGAGTCCGGTTCTGAGGGGCGGTTCGAGGTCCGTCGTGATCGACCGTCGCGCCGGCGGCGGCACCGCCGGCTTGTCGGCGACAGACGCGGCGGAAACCGGCGGTGGCGGGGATTCGGTTTTCAGCGACGGCTTTGCGGCGCGCGGCGCTGCCAGCGCCGCCGGTACGGTCGGCGCCGCCACGGGCTTGTCGGGCAGGTACAGCGTCAGCCGCTGCTGGATCATCCGCGCCTTGACGCGCGTGGCCGGGTCGCAGGCGGGATCCTTGGCGTACTTGCCGAGCAGCGCGTGCAGAAAGCTCACGAACACGAGCTCCAGGCGCCCGTCCGCGTGTCCGTATTTCTTCAGGCCGCGCTCGATCTGGCTGTACAGGATCTGTCCATGCGCCGTGCGCCGCAGGCCTTCGAGGTGCTGCTTGAGGCCGAGCAGCAGTGACGGATCTGCGGAAGTATCGGTATCCGCCAAGCCGGTCTCCTTGGGTATAAACGGGTATGCGATTGACCTGTTAGGAGAGTAGTCGGCGCAACCCGGCTGCACAACCCGCCGACGCGGCTCTCAGCCGTCGTGCTGGCCGTTGGTCAGTCCCGGGGATGGCTGGAGCTGGGTCGGCGATACCGTCAGCTCGAGCTCGATGCGGTTGCGTCCCAGCCGTTTGGCGCGATACAGGGCCCGGTCGGCGCGGTCTATCAGGTCGGTCTCGCTCTCCCCCAGCGTGTACAAGGCGACGCCGGTGGAAAAGGTCGGCAGCCGGAACGGGCGGCCTTCAAAATCGCAGGTGAGCTCGAACGCGCGACGCCGCGCCTTGTTGATCGCGGCGACGGCGCCATCGCGGCTGGTGTTCGGCAACAGCACCGCGAACTCCTCGCCGCCGTAACGCGCCACCATGTCGTGGTGGCGCAGCACGGTCAGCACTTCGGTCGCGAAGCAGCGCAGCACCGCGTCGCCGGCGGCGTGTCCGTAGGCATCGTTGATCGCCTTGAACTCGTCCAGATCGATCATGGCCAGCGCCAGCGGCGAACCGTATCGTTGCGAACGGCTGATCTCGTCCTGCAGACGGCGCATGAAGGCGCGGCGGTTGGGCAGGCCGGTGAACTCGTCCGTCAGGGACAGCAGCCGGACCTTGTTCAGCTCGTCGTGCAAACGCTCGCTGTCGGCCTTGACCAGCTTGAGATAACCGCCGGTGCGGTGGAGCTTGGCGTCGAGCTCGTGCTGTCCCTGAATCAGCTCCTCGATGCCACCCACCAGGATCTTTTGCAGTTCCTCGATTTCCCCGGCCCCTTCCGCCTGTTGCAAGGCGCGCAGTTCGATCTGCAGCAGCGCACCGAACTCGCGGTTCTGGGTGATCGCCTCGGTCACGCTCTTGGCCAGCGCTTCCTGGAGTTTCTCGATCTCATCGCGCTTGCGATCGAGATGCAGGCGGTAGGCGGTGTTCACGCGGCGCTCCGCCGCATGCGCGTTGTTTTCCTTCTTTTCGGCGGCAGCGGCGACCGGTTCTTCCGCGGGCGCCCGGGGTGGCGCCGTCGGCGTGGCGGTCGGGGCAACGAACGGCTCGGCGGTCTCGGGCTTGGCAGCCGGTCGGGATTCCGGCGCCCCCTCGCGTTGCTGGATCTTGTGGAGTTTCTCCGCGAGCGTCTCCGGCGTCATGCCGGCGCCGGGAGCGCCGGGCTTGCGCAGCTGGATCAGGCGCGCGTGCAGGCGGGTGATGTGATCGGCGGTCGGTTCGCGCGCGTAGGCATCGAGCAACAGGTGCAGCAGGGACGCGTAGGCGAAATCGAGGCGCGATTGCACCCCTTCCTGTTCCCGGACGAGGCGCTCGATCTGGTCGTAGATAACGGTGCCGACAGAGGTCCGTCTCAGCCCTTCAAGCAAGGCGAGCAGTTTGCGCGAAGACGACGCGCGGTCCGCTTCCGATTGGTTTTGCACGACTCCCCCACACCCTGACGTCGCGGCTTTTATAAGCACCGCGTCCGTGTGGAGCGGCCGCAAACAGACCTTGTTCAGCGATCCCTTGCGGCAAATCTACTCGCCCGCCCCTCAAATGACAACTTATGCCAAGGTTCCCCATTTGGCATGCGCACGCATATCAAAGACTTACCGTCGACATCGAAGCGCCGGCTCAATCCGTTCAGCGCGTGGAAGGCGGCGCCGACCCGCGCCGCCGGCTCTGGTACGCCGTGATGGATTTGACGATTTCCTGGTAAGGCAGCGCTTCCAGCGAACCGTACCGGCTCTGCGCCTGCTGGACCAGGGCGTGGATATTCTGCACCGGCCCCGACCCTGTCTCCCCCGCTGACAGCACCTGCTGCAGACCGATGAGACCGCCGACCATGACCTTCATCTCCTTGCCGAACGGGAGGCTCACGGCGGTGCCGGTCACCTTGAGCGCGAAGCGCGCCCGTTCGCGCATGAGCGCGAGCAGCACGGTGCAGTTGTTGCGGGCGATGTCGGAGCGGCACTCCACGCCCATCTGTTCCGCCACGGAAAAGCGGGCGGCCAGTTCGCAGGCGCACTGGGTGCTCAGGATGGCTTTTTCGAACGGGCAGCGGGCGTTGTCCATCGCGGGCTACGGATCATGGAATCCGGAAAGTGAATGAAATATTACCGCGTTTCCACCCGGCGCACCGCGGCGCGTCACGGCGCCGGATCTACGGATGATACCGGCGGCTCAGCTCGTGCACCGCATCCACCACCACCGCCACCTTGTCCGGCTCGACATGCGGGTGGATGCCGTGACCGAGATTGAACACCAGCCCGCTGCCCTGACCATAACTCGCGAGGATGGTTTCGACCTCGGCGCGGATGCGCTCCGGCGCGGCATACAGCATCGCCGGGTCCATATTGCCTTGCAGCGCGACCCGCTTTCCGACGCGCGCGCGGGCGTCGCCGAGATCGGTGGTCCAGTCGATGCCGAGGGCATCCGCGCCGCTGTCCGCCATGCGCTCCAGCCACTGACCGCCGTTTTTCGTGAACAGGATCACCGGCACCCGCCGGCCGTCACGCTCGCGCGCGAGACCCTGGATAACGCGTTCCATGTATTGCAGCGAGAATTCCCTGTAATCGCGCGGCGTCAGCACCCCGCCCCAGGTGTCGAACAGCATCAGCGCCTGCGCCCCGGCCGCCACCTGCGCGTTGAGATAGGCCGTCACGGCGCGCGCCAGCACGTCGAGCAGGCGGTGCATGAGTTCCGGCTGATCGAACATCAGACTCTTGGTGCCATCGAAATCCCGGCTGCCTCCGCCCTCGACCATGTAGGTCGCGAGCGTCCACGGACTGCCGGCGAAACCGATCAGCGGGACCCGGCCGTTCAACTCGCGCCGTATCAGGCGCACCGCGTCCATCACGTATTTCAGTTCGCGTTCCGGATCGGGCACGGCGAGCCGCGCGACGTCGGCGGCGGTGCGAACTGGTTTCTGGAAACGCGGGCCTTCGCCCTCGGTGAAGTAAAGCCCGAGGCCCATGGCGTCCGGGATGGTCAGGATGTCGGAGAACAGAATCGCGGCGTCCAGCGGGAAACGCCGCAACGGTTGCAGCGTCACTTCGCAAGCGAGCTCCGGCGTGGTGCACAGGGTCTTGAAGTCGCCGGCTTTCTCGCGCACCGCGCGGTACTCGGGCAGATAACGGCCCGCCTGGCGCATGACCCACACCGGCGTCACGTCCACCGGCTGGCGCAGCAGCGCGCGAAGCAATCGGTCGTTCTTGAGTTCTGGCATATGAGTTTGAACCGTCAAGGCGCCAAGAGCGCCAAGAAAAGCAATTTCAATCTGAAAATCTTGGCGCTCTTGGCGCCTTGACGGTGGACTATCTTTTTACAGCGGCGCCGGGAGGTCGGACGCGCCCGTGAGATATTTGTCGATGCCGCGCGCGGCCGAGCGCGCCTCGGCGATGGCCCAGACGATCAGCGACTGGCCGTGCTGCATATCGCCGGCGGTAAAGATGCCTGGCACGCTCGTCATCCAGTTGCCGTCGCGCCAGACATTGCCCCGGTCGGTGAATTTCACGCCGAGCTGCTCCAGCATGCCGGGGCGTTCCGGACCGGTAAACCCCATCGCCAGCAGCGCCAGATCGCAGGGGATCGTGAAGCTGCTGTTCGGAATTTCATTGATGATGACGCGCCCGTGCTCGCGCACCGCCTCGACCTTGACCAGTTCCAGCATTTTGACGCGTCCGTCCCCGTCGCCGTTGAAACGCTTGGTCGAGACCGAATAAACCCGCTCCACGCCTTCCTCGTGCGCCGAGGCCACGCGATAGACATGGGGGTATTCGGGCCAGGGATTGTCCGAGGCGCGCGTCTCCGGCGGGCGCGGCATGATTTCCAGCTGGTGCACCGAGACCGCCCCCTGGCGGTTGGCGGTGCCGAGGCAGTCGGCGCCGGTGTCGCCGCCGCCGATGATGACGACATGCTTGCCCTTGGCGGATATTTCCAGTTCCGCCGGGACCTTGTCGCCTTCGCAGCGGCGGTTGGATTGTTTCAGATACTCCATGGCAAAGTGCACGCCCCGCAGATCGCGTCCCGGGACCGGGAGGTCGCGCGGGGCGCAGGCGCCGCCGGCGAGCAGGATGGCGTCGAAATTCTTGCGCAGATCCTCCACCGGCAGGTTCACGCCAACGTGCGCGTTGGCCTTGAAGACGACGCCCTCGGCTTTCATCTGCTCGAGCCGGCGGTCGAGGACTTTCTTTTCCATCTTGAATTCGGGGATACCGTAACGCAGCAGCCCGCCGATGCGGTCATCGCGTTCGAACACGGTGACCTCGTGGCCGGCGCGGCGCAGCTGCTGCGCTCCCGCCAGGCCGGCCGGGCCGGAACCGACGATGGCGACCTTCTTGCCGGTCAGGACCTTGGGCGGCTCGGGTTTGATCCAGCCTTCCTGGAAGGCGCGGTCGATGATCGCCAATTCAATCGCCTTGATCGTCACCGGATCGTCGTTGATGCCGAGCACGCAGGCGCCCTCGCACGGCGCGGGACAGAGGGTGCCGGTAAAATCCGGGAAATTGTTGGTCGCGTGCAGACGCTCGATCGCCTCGTGCCACTGGCCGCGGTAAACCAGGTCGTTCCAGTCAGGGATGAGGTTACCCAGGGGACAGCCCTGGTGGCAGAACGGAATGCCGCAGTCCATGCAGCGCGCGCCCTGCTTCTTGAGTTCGTCCTCCGAAAACGGGCGCATGACCTGCTTCCAGTCGCGCACGCGTTCGGCGACGGGGCGATAGGGCTGCTTGGCGCGGTGAAACTCGATGAAGCCGGTGATCTTACCCATGCGCCGCTTCCATCACCGCCTTGTCCTCCGGGATCCCGCTCTGGCGCGCCTTGGAAATGGCATCCAGCACGCGCTTGTAATCCTTCGGCGTGACCTTCACGAATTTCGCCTGCATGGCCTTCCAGTTGACGAGAATCTTTTCCGCCACGGTGCTGCCGGTATGATGGGCATGGCGCTTGAGCAGGTCCTTCACCAGGTCCGTGTCCTCGGCGGCGCTCAGCGCATCGATGTCGACCATGGCCAGGTTGCAACGACGCCTGAAGTCACCCGCCATATCCAGTACATAGGCAATGCCGCCGGACATGCCGGCCGCGAAGTTGCGCCCGGTGCGGCCGATCACCACCACGCGCCCGCCGGTCATGTACTCGCAGCCATGGTCGCCCACACCCTCGACCACCGCGTGCACGCCGGAGTTGCGCACGGCGAAGCGCTCGCCGGCCACACCGCGGAAATAGGCCTCGCCGCTCGTGGCGCCGTACAGCGCGACGTTGCCGATCAGGATATTTTCCTCCGCCACGAAGTTCGCCTGGCGCGGCGGATAGACGATGAGCTTGCCGCCGGACAGCCCTTTACCGATGTAGTCGTTGGCATCGCCCTCGAGCGTGAAGGTCAACCCGCGCGGCAGGAAGGCGCCGAAACTCTGGCCGGCGGAGCCGTTGAAATGGATGCGGATGGTGTCCTCCGGCAGGCCTTCGGAGCCGTAGCGGCGCGAGACTTCCGAGCCCAGGATCGTGCCCACCGTGCGATTGACATTGCGGATCGGCAGGATGATGTCCACCGGCTTCTTCGATTCCAGCGCGTCGCGGCACAGCGGCAGGATCGTCACCAGATCGAGCGACTTGTCGAGACCGTGGTCCTGGTCGCGCACGCGGCGGGTCGCCACCTCGGGGCCGGCCTCGGGCTGATACAGGATCTGCGAGAAATCGAGGCCGCGCGCCTTCCAGTGATCCACCGCCTTTTTCACGTTCAGGCGGTCCACGCGCCCGATCATCTCGTCCATCGAGCGGAAGCCGAGCCGCGCCATCCACTCGCGCGTTTCCTGCGCCACGAAGCGGAAGAAGTGCACCACGTGGTCCGGATTGCCGGCGAATTTCTTCCGCAGCTCCGGGTCCTGAGTGGCGATACCGACCGGGCAGGTGTTCAGGTGACACACGCGCATCATGATGCAGCCTAGCACCACGAGCGGCGCGATCGAGAAGCCGTATTCCTCGGCGCCGAGCAGCGCGGCGATCACGACGTCGCGGCCGGTCTTCATCTGGCCGTCGGTCTGCACCACGATGCGGTCGCGCAGTTTGTTCATCACCAGCACCTGCTGGGTCTCGGCCACGCCGAGCTCCCACGGCAGGCCGGCATGCTTGAGCGAGGACAAGGGGCTCGCGCCGGTGCCGCCATCGTGGCCGGAGATGAGCACAACGTCGGCGTGCGCCTTGGCCACGCCGGCGGCGATCGTACCCACGCCGACCTCGGAGACGAGCTTCACGTGGATGCGCGCCTCGCGGTTGGCGTTCTTCAGGTCGTGGATCAGCTGCGCGAGGTCCTCGATCGAATAGATGTCGTGATGCGGCGGCGGCGAGATCAGGCCGACACCGGGCGTGGACAGGCGCACCTTGGCGATCGGCGGGTAGACCTTGTGGCCGGGCAACTGGCCGCCCTCGCCCGGTTTGGCGCCCTGCGCCATCTTGATCTGCAGGTCGGTGGCATTCACCAGGTAATGGCTGGTGACGCCGAAGCGGCCCGAGGCCACCTGCTTGATGCGCGAGTTCTTGACCGTGCCGTAACGCTCCGGGTCTTCGCCGCCCTCGCCGCAGTTGGAGCGCGCGCCGATCCGGTTCATGGCGATCGCCAGCGCCTCGTGCGCCTCCAGACTGATCGAGCCGTAGGACATGGCGCCGGTGGCGAAACGCTGCATGATGGACCCCACCGGTTCGACCTCCTCGATCGGAATCGGCCGGTCCGCCAGCTTCAGTTCCATCAGCCCGCGCAGCGTCGCCAGATGCTGGGCGCCGTCGTCGCAGGCGCGCGAGAATTCCTTGAACTTCTCGTAGGAGTTGGCGCGCGTGGCGTGCTGCAACTTGGCCACGGTGTCCGGATTGAGCATGTGGTACTCGCCGTCGCGGCGCCACTGGTACTGCCCGCCCCAATCGAGCTCGGGCGGACCCACCGGCCGGTCGGGGTAAGCGCGGTGATGCCGCAACGACGTCTCCTGCGCCACGACTTCGATGTCGATGCCGCCGACGCGCGAGGCGGTCCAGGTGAAATACTGATCGATGAATTTCTTGTCCAGACCGATGGCCTCGAAAATCTGCGCGCCGCGATAGGACTGGATCGTGGAGATGCCCATCTTGGAAATGACTTTCACCACGCCCTTGTTCAGCGCCTTGATGTAATTCTTGACCGCCTGCGCATGATCCAGGCTGTTGAGCAGCTGGCTGCGGATCATGTCGTCGAGCGTTTCGAACGCCAGATACGGATTGATGGCGCCCGCGCCGTAACCCAGCAGCAGTGCCATGTGGTGCGTCTCGCGAGGCTCGCCGGATTCGACGATCAGCCCGACCTTCACGCGCGTGCCTTCGCGCACCAGATGATGATGCACACCGGCCGTGGCGAGCAGCGCCGGCATCGGCATGCGATGCGCGTCCACGCCGCGGTCCGAGAGGATGATAAAGGTGGCGCCCTGGGCGATGGCGTTACTGGCCTTGCGGCACAATTCTTCCAGCGCCCGTGCCAGTCCCTGCCCGTCGGAACCGGCGGGGAACAGCATTGGCAGCGTGACCGCCTTAAAGCCGGGGCGGTCGAGATGACCTATCTTCGCCAGTTCCTCATTGCTCAGGATCGGCGTCTTGAGCTTGAGCAGGCGGCAGGACTCGGGGCCCGGCTGAAGCAGATTGTGTTCCGGGCCGAGCGGCGTTTCGATCTGCGTCACCAGCTCCTCGCGGATGGCGTCGAGCGGCGGGTTGGTCACCTGCGCGAACAGCTGCTTGAAATAATCGTAGAGCAGACGCGGCCTGTCGGACAGCACCGCGAGCGCGGCATCATTGCCCATGGAACCTACCGGCTCCTCGCCCTTCTGCGCCATCGGCGCCATCAGGATGCGCAGGTCCTCATGGGTGTAGCCGAAGGCCTGCTGGCGTTGCAGCACGGTGGCGTGATCCGGCTCCGGCAGCTGCGGCGGCTGCGGCAATTGATCGAGCGGCAAGAGATTCTGCTTCAGCCACTCCTTGTAAGGCTGGGCGCCGACGTAGCGCTGCTTGAGCTCGGCGTCGTCGATGATGCGGCCCTCGCGCGTGTCCACCAGGAAGATGCGGCCCGGATGCAGGCGCTCCTTGATGAGCACATTCTCCGGCGGGATGTCGAGCACGCCGACCTCGGAGGCCATGACCACGAGGCCGTCCCTGGTGACGTAATAACGCGACGGGCGCAGCCCGTTGCGGTCGAGAATCGCGCCGATGACGGTACCGTCGGTGAAGGCGATCGAGGCCGGGCCGTCCCACGGCTCCATCAGGCAGCCGTGGTATTCGTAGAAGGCCTTGCGGTCCTCGTTCATCATCTCGTGCCCGCTCCAGGCCTCGGGAATCATCATGAGCACGGCGTGCGGCAACTCGCGGCCGGCCATATACAAAAATTCGAGCACGTTGTCGAAGGTGGCCGAGTCCGAACCGCCCTCCATCACGATGGGGAGAATTTTCTTCAGGTCATCGCCGAACAGCGGCGACTGGCACAGCGCCTCGCGCGCGCGCATCCAGTTGATGTTGCCGCGCAGGGTGTTGATCTCACCGTTGTGGGCGATATAGCGGTACGGGTGCGCGAGCGGCCAGGACGGGAAGGTGTTGGTCGAGAAACGCGAATGCACCAGCGCCAGCGCCGACTCCACCGCCGGATCGGCCAGGTCGGGGAACATGGGCTCCACCTGGATCGGCGTGAGCATGCCCTTGTAGACCAGCGTGCGCGCCGAAAGGCTCGGGACGTAAAACAGCGCGCGTTCCTTGAGTTCCGAATTCCAGATCGTGTGCTCGATGCGCTTGCGGATTACATAGAGTTTGCGCTCGAACGTCATGTCATCGGCGATACCGGCGGCACGGCCGATGAAAATCTGCCGGAACGTCGGTTCCGCCGAACGTGCCGTGGGGCCGAGCGAGGAGTCATCGACGGGCACATCGCGCCAGCCGAGCAGCTGCTGCCCTTCGTCGCGCACGATGTCGGCGAACAAAGCCTGGCAACGGCTTGCCGCCGCCGCATCGGACGGAAGAAAAACCATGCCGCTGCCGTAGTGGCCGACGTCGGGCAACGTGATACCAAGCTTGGCGCACTCGCGTCTCAGGAAGGCATGCGGCATCTGGATCAGGATGCCGGCGCCGTCGCCGGTATTTTCCTCGCAGCCGCAGGCGCCGCGGTGCATGAGGTTGCGCAGAATGGTCAGCGCCTGGCTGACGATGGTGTGCGAGCGACGGCCCTTGATGTCCACGACGAAACCGACGCCGCAGGCGTCGTGCTCGAAGCTCGGGTCGTACAAACCCGGTTGTGTCTGTTTAATGTGCTGTTCCAATGCCGATCACCGCTTTCGTCCGGCCGACGCCAGACCTTGCCCAAACCAGTGAAATACGCGCTTTTGCCGGGAAAAACCGCGAAAAGCCGGAGCAAAAGGGGCGAAAAGTATACCGGCCCCCCGGGGCGGGTTCAATCCGAAAGGGAGATTCTCTCGTACTTCCCCTCTCCCCCGCGGGAGAGGGGAAAGGATGAGGGGCCCCCCCTCATCCGCACCCCTTCTCCCGCAAGGGCAGAAGGGAGCGAGCCGATGCGGCCTTCGGCCGCAGTTATTCAGAGTGGCTCTGACCGCAAACGGCTTTCCGGCCCGGATTTCGGTGCGCAGTACATCCCGGGCTCTGTACCCGGTACGCCTCCCGGCACCACTCCTCGCGCCATTCATGGCGCACTTCTCACGCCCCCGGGCTGAACAACCGCGCGTGCTCGCGCATGGCATAGCGATCGGTCATACCCGCGATGTAGTCAGCGACAGTCCGGGCCCGATCGGCCAGGTCGTCCCGCTCTCGCAGCTTATCCTGGTACTGCGGCGGCAGGCGCCGGGGGTCCTGCATGAACGCCTCGAACAATTCGCGGATTATCTTGGCGGCCTCGCCCATCATGCGCGCGACGCGCTCATGCGCATACAGATTCTTGCGCAGGAACCGCTTCAGTTCCTGCGACTTTTCCCGGATCTCGGCACGGAACCCGATGAGCTGCGCCGCCTGGCGCCGCACGTCTTCGATGCTTCGAACCCCGGCGGCCTCGATCAGGCCGCGACTGTTCTCGATCAGATCGGTCACCACGCAGTTGATCATGCGGCGCACCGTTTCATAGATGGCGCGCCGCGGCGGGATGTCCGGATAACGGCGCTGCACCTCCTCGTACTGCTCGGCAAACAGCCGCACCTGCTGCAGCGGTTCCACTATCAGCAGGCCGGAACGCAGACCGTCGTCGACGTCGTGGTTGTTATAGGCGATCTCGTCGGCCAGGTTGGCCAGCTGCGCCTCGAGCCCGGGCTGGGTTTTTTCCAGAAACCGTTTTCCCAGCTCGCCCAGCTCGCGGGCGTTTTTGATCGAACAGTGCTTGAGTATGCCTTCGCGCGTTTCGAAGGTCAGATTCAACCCGGGAAACTCGGCGTAGCGTTCCTCGAGAACGTCTACCACACGCAGCGACTGCAGGTTGTGCTCGAAGCCGCCGTAATCGCGCATGCATTGGTTCAGCGCGTCCTGCCCGGAATGGCCGAAGGGCGTATGGCCGAGGTCGTGCGCGAGCGCGATCGCTTCGGTCAGGTCTTCGTTGAGGCCGAGCGCGCGTGCGATTGAGCGGCCGATCTGCGCCACCTCGATCGAGTGCGTCAGGCGCGTGCGGAACAGGTCACCCTCGTGGTTGACGAAGACCTGGGTCTTGTATTCGAGGCGCCGGAAGGCGGCGCAGTGGATGATGCGATCGCGGTCGCGCTGGTACTCGGAGCGGTGCGCCGGCGCCGCCTCCGGATACTGTCTTCCGCGCGAACTGGACTCCTGCGCGGCGTAAGTGGCAAGCATCACGCCGCTTCCCGCATGCCGGCGAGAGTCGCCTCCAGCTCGGCGCGCGGATAATCCTCGGTCACCACGGCCTCGCCGAGCCGCCTGAGCAGGACCAGCCGCAAACGGCCGTCGAGCACCTTCTTGTCCACCGCCATGAGCTCCAGGAAACGCGCGGGTGACAGCGCGCCGGGCGCCCGCACCGGCAGGCGCGCACGGCGGATCAGTTTTTCAACGCGTGTCACGTCGGCCGCGGACAGCCATTGCAGCCGGCGCGACAGATCGGCTGCCATCATCATGCCCGCGGCGATCGCCTCGCCGTGCAGCCACGCGCCGTAACCCATGCCGTTTTCGATCGCGTGACCGAAGGTGTGACCGAGATTGAGGATTGCGCGCACGCCGGATTCGCGCTCGTCGGCGGCGACGACCTCGGCCTTGTTGTGGCACGAGCGATGGATGGCGTATCCCAGCGCCGCGGGATCGC
>JBLMXN010000210.1:0-2879 GCA_050257795.1 Bacteroidota bacterium | reverse complement strand
ACGCGCCGCGGACGCCGCACGGTTCGCACGTTACCGTGGCCGGCCTCGACGCGCCGCGGCGCTTCACGATCCCGCGGAAAAATATTCGTGCAGCACGTGGACGCGGTAGTTGTGCGTCAGCGAACGCGCCAGCACCGGATCGGTGAGCTCGAGACCGATCGTGACGTCGCCCTGGGGCGGACGCGCCAGCGTCGGCACGGTGCCGCTGAACACCAGGCGTCCCTCCGCCTGATTGCCGTCGTGTTGGTTGATGAACGCCATCAGGTCGTCATAGGTCATCACGTGCCCGAGACTCCCCTCCTGCAGCAACGTGTCGCCGCAACGGCAACGCAGCGTGAGCGCATCCCAGTGATCGCGCACGTCGCTGACAAGCCAAGCCGTGGTGCCGACGACCTTGGGACAGGAGTTCTTGCCCTGCAACGCTGAAACCGCCTCGATGCGCCGGTCGGTGTGGTCGCTGCCGACGGTCAGGTAATCCTCCCCGCCGGTTCGGAACAGCACGACTTCGATCTCCGGCGTCGAGTCGTTTCCGATCACGGCAATATCCGCGGCGTTCGTCACCAGCGTCGGCATCAGCGGATAGAGCATGGGCACGTGCGGCGGAGGCTTGACCCCGAGCGTGCCCATGTGGGCGATATGCCTCTGGACTTTTCCCCGGTCGCGGCCGGACGCGCCGGCCGCCAGCGCGCGGGTCACTTCCAGCGGCAGCGACGAGCCGTCGGGAAGACGAAATGCAAGCGTGTTGAAAATCGGCGTTCTCCTTGGAGTCTCTGGCAAAATTGTTTTTGCTATAGATTCTTAATTCGTAACCAACGCCTGGTGCAGCACGCGCGCGACGTGCAGCGCGTGGCGCGCCGCGCCGTCGCGGATCTGCTGGCGACAACTGGTGCCGTCCGCAACGATCAGGGTGTCCGCATCGGCGGCGCGCACCGCCGGCAGCAGGTTCAATTCGCCCATCTTGACGGACATGTCGTAATGTCCGGCCTGGTAACCGAAGGCACCAGCCATGCCGCAACAACCCGACTCGATCGTCTGCACCTCGAGCCCGGGCACCAGTCGCAGCACCTGTTGCACCGACGCCATTGTGCCGAAGGCTTTCTGGTGACAGTGACCGTGGAGCAAGGCGCGCGTCGCCCCCAACGGCCGGAGATTCAGCTGCAGCCGTCCGGCCTCTTGTTCCCGCGCCAGAAATTCCTCGAAGAGCCAAGCCTGTGCCGCCAGCCGGTCCGCCTCGACGCCGAGCCGCAGGACCTTGAACTCGTCGCGCAAGGTCAGCTGACACGAAGGCTCGAGCCCGATAACGGGTAGCCCGCGCTCCAGATACGGTCTGAGTGCCGCCAGCATGCGCCGCGCTTCCACGCGCGCCTCATCCACCAGCCCGGCGGACAGGAAGGTGCGCCCGCAACACAGCGGGCGGCTGCCGTCGGACGCGCGCGGCAGGTGCACGGCATAGCCCGCGGCGTGTAACACCGCGAGCGCGGCGCGCGCGTTTTCCGGCTCGAAATAAGTCGTGAACGTATCCGCCAGAAGCACCACTTCCGCGGCATTCGCCGGAGTCGCGCCGACCGATTCACGCGCTGGACGGAATACGTCGCACCGCCAGCGCGGAAGCCTCCGGCGCGCGTCGAAGCCGAGCAGCTTCTCGCTCAGCCACGGCAGACCCGGAAGCCGGTCGCGCAGATTCAGCAGCAAACCCAGGCGTGCGCCCCACGGCGCATAGCGCGGCAACCAGGCAATCAAACGGTCGTGAAGCGACAGGCGGTGACGCTGATGGTAGTGGTGTTGAAATTCGATTTTCATGCGCGCCATGTCCACGCCGGTCGGGCACTCGCGCTTGCAGCCCTTGCAGCTCACGCACAGGTCCATCGTCGCGCGCATATCGTCGGACACGAAAGCGTCGGAGCCGAGCTGGCCGCTGAGCGCGAGGCGCAGGCTGTTGGCGCGGCCGCGCGTGAGATGCTGCTCGTCGCGCGTGACGCGGTACGACGGACACATGACACCGGGTTCGCGCTTGCGGCAGGCGCCGTTGTTGTTGCACATCTCGATGGCCGCGCCGAAACCGCCCCACGCCGACCAGTCGAGCGCGGTGTCGATGGCCACGATCGCGTAACCCGGCTTGTAACGGAACAGCCGCCGGTCGTCCATGCGCGGCGGACGCACGATCTTGCCGGGATTGAACCGGCCCGCGGGATCGAAGCTGTCCTTGACCTCCTCGAACGCGCGCACCAGGCGCGGCCCGAACATGGGCTCGTGAAATTCGGAACGCGCCAGCCCGTCGCCGTGCTCACCCGAGTGCGAGCCCTTGTACTCGCGCACCAGTGCCAAGGCCTCCTCGGCGATGGCGCGCATTTTTCGCGCGCCCGATTCGTCCTTCATGTTCAGGATCGGGCGCACGTGCAAGCAGCCGACGGAGGCGTGCGCGTACCAGGTACCGGTGGTGCCGTACTTGTGAAACACCTGCGTCAGGCGGTCGGTGTACTCGGCAAGGTCCTCGAGCGCGACCGCGCAGTCCTCGATGAACGACACCGGCTTGCCGTCACCCTTCATCGACATCATGATGTTGAGGCCGGCCTTGCGCACCTCCCACACCGACTGCTGGAACCCGCTGTCGGTGGCTTCCACCACTGCGTCGGGAAAACCGAGCGAGTCCATCAGCTCCACCAGTTGTCTCAGGCATCGCCGCTGCTCGTCGCGGTCGTCGCCGGAAAATTCCACCAGCAGCAAGGCCTCGGGCTGGCCTTTGACGAAACGTTCCACGGTGGCGCGGAACATCGGAATCTCGCGCGAAAGCTCGATCATGGTGCGGTCCACCAGTTCGACCGCCGAGGGATCGAGCTTGACGATATGGCGCGTCGAATCCATCGCCTGATAGAAGCTCG
>JBLMXN010000209.1:0-2796 GCA_050257795.1 Bacteroidota bacterium | reverse complement strand
ATCTGGCCTTCGGTGATGTAGCCGGTCAGGTCCGGGATCGGATGGGTGATGTCGTCGCTCGGCATCGACAGCACCGGCACCATGGTGATCGAGCCGCGGCGGTTCTTGACGCGCCCGGCGCGCTCGTAGATCTCCGCGAGATCGGAATAAAGATATCCGGGATAACCTTTGCGCGAGGGCACGTCGCCCTTGGCGGTCGCGACTTCGCGCAATGCCTCGGCGTAGTTAGTCATGTCGGTAACCACTACCAGCACGTGCAGGTCGAGGTCGTAGGCGAGATACTCGGCGGCGGTGAGCGCCGTGCGCGGCAGGATCAGGCGCTCGATCGGCGGGTCGTCGGCCATATTGATGAACATGACCACGTTGCCGAGCACGCCGCTCGATTCGAAATCCTCCTCGAAGAAACGCGCGTCCGCGTAGGACACGCCCATGGCCGCAAACACCACCGCGAACTTGGCCTCCTCGCCGATCAGTTTCGCCTGGCGCACGATCTGCGCCGCCAGCCGGTTGTGCGAAAGGCCGGAGCCGGAGAAGATCGGCAGCTTCTGCCCGCGCACCAGGGAGTTCAGCCCGTCGATGGTGGAAATCCCGGTCTGGATGAACTCGCGCGGATAGGCGCGCGCCGCCGGATTCATGGGCGCGCCATTGACGTTGCGCCGGAGCGCGGAAACGATCGGGGGACGGTTGTCGCGCGGCATGCCGATGCCGTTGAAGATGCGCCCAAGCAGATCACGGGACAACTGGACCTCGAACGGTTCTTCCAGGAAGCGCACCCAGGTGCGCTCCAGGTCGAGATCATCGGTGCCCTCGAATACCTGGATCAACACCAGCTCGTTGGACGTACGGATGACCTGACCGTTGCGCTTGCGCCCGCGGTGGTCGCGCACCACCACGCGGTCGCCGAGCGCCACGCCCGGCACGCCGCGCATGAACAGCAGACCGCCGCGCGCGGCCGAGCTCATGCGGTATTCTTTCTCTTTCATGCCCGCTTATCCCCCGGCTTGCCGTACTCGGCGTGAAATTTTTCGAAGGCTTCCCGGATTTCCTTGCGGAAACCCATGAGCTCCGCGAGCTGCGCGCTGGTGTACATGGACTTGATCCGGCGCGCGCGCGAGAGGATTGGCAGCGTCAGCAGCTGCTGCACCGGCACGCCGATGTCGAGCAGCGCCTGGCCCTGGTGATACATATCCAGCACCAGGTCGAGGATCGCGAACTGTTTCTGCGGCGAACAAAAGCTGTCGACTTCATCGAGCGCGCTCTGCTGCAGCACGCCCTCCTTGACCAGGGCCGCGGCCTCGAGCGCCCAGCGCTGCGTCGCCGACAGCGCCTCCGGCCCGACCAGGTTGACGATGCGCGAGAGCTCGTCGGCCTGCGACAGCAGGCCGAGCGCCTCGGCGCGGCGCGCGCCCCAGTACCCGTCGACATTCTCGTGCCACCAGCGCGCGGCCGAATTGACGTAACCGGAGAAACTGTCGGTCCAGTCGACCGCCGGATAATGGCGCGCGTCCGCCAGCTGCTTCGACAGCGCCCAGAAGGTCTGCACGATCTCCTTGGTGTGGCTCGTCACCGGTTCGGAAAAATCGCCGCCTGGCGGCGAGACCGCGCCGATCAGGCTCACCGAGCCGTGCGCGCCGGCAAGCGTTTCAACCCGGCCGGCGCGTTCGTAGAACGCCGCCAGGCGCGAGGCGAGATAGGCCGGATAACCTTCTTCCACCGGCATCTGGCCGAGCCGCCCGGCGACCTCGCGCAGCGCTTCGGCCCAGCGGCTGGTGGAATCGGCGACCATCACGACGTCATAGCCCTGGTCGCGGTAATACTCGGCGAGCGTCACGCCGACGTAGATCGACGCCTCGCGCGCCACTACCGGCATGTTCGAGGTATTGGCGACCAGCATGGTGCGCTCCATCAGCAGGCGCCCGGTGTAGGGATCGGTGAGTTGCGGAAAGGTCTCGAGAATTTCCACCAGCTCGTTGCCGCGCTCGCCGCAGCCGACGTAGATCACGATTTCGGCGTTCGACCAGCGCGCGATCTGCTGCTGCACCACGGTCTTGCCGGCGCCGAACGGGCCCGGCACCGCGGCCTTGCCGCCCTTGAGCAGCGGGAAAAAGGTGTCGAGGATGCGCTGCCCGGTGATCAACGGCTCGGCGGCGTGATCGCGCCGGCGGTACGGCCGCGGCACGCGCACCGGCCAGCGATGAAACAGTTTGAGCTCGCGCACCGATCCGTCCGCAGTTTTCACCCGCGCGATCGTTTGGTCCACCGTGTACTCCCCGGCGCGCGCCAGCTCGACCAGCTCGCCCGCGACGTCGGGCGGCACCAGCACGCGGTGTTCGATGGTCCGGGTTTCCTACACCGTGCCGAGAATCGCGCCCGCCGCTAGCCGTTTTCCGGGCGCGAGTTCCGCGGAAGGCACAAAGGCCCAGGCGCGCGCGCGATCGAGCGGCACAACCTGCAGACCGCGCGCGATATGATCGCCGCTCTGCTTCCGGATCTCCGACAGTGGCCGCTGCACGCCGTCGAAGATACCGCCGAGCAGCCCCGGACCGAGCTCGACCGTGAGTGGATGGCCAAGCGGTTCGACTTCCTCGCCCGGGCGTACCGACTCGGTCGACTCATAGACCTGCACGATCGCCTGCTCGCCGTCGCGGCCGATGACCTCGCCCACCAGCCCGAGCTTGCCGATACGCACCTGCTCGCCGTTCAACACGCCGGGCAACCGGACCGTGACGATCGGTCCGTTGATTTCGATGATGTCACCGACCACGCGCTTATCCACCGAACATGGCTCCGATACCG
>JBLMXN010000208.1:0-3435 GCA_050257795.1 Bacteroidota bacterium | reverse complement strand
CCATTACTGGGAAAATCTCTCCGCGGGCGGAGATGAAAAAGCGCAACAATGCGGCTGGCTGAAGGACAAATACGGCCTCTCCTGGCAGATCGTCCCCACCGTCATGGTCGAGATGCTGCAGGACAAAGACCCGAAGAAATCCGGAAGCGTCATGGCGGCATTGCTCAAGATGAAAAAACTCGACATCAAGACTTTAAAGCAGGCGTATCAGCAGTGAAGCAAGCTTGATTAAATCCGTTCATGGTTCGACAGGCCTGTCCTGAGCGAGCCTGTTCGGTCTTCGACAAGCTCAGACCGAACGGTGAGTCGAAGCCTGCGGTGAGCGTGGTCGAACCGGGCTCACCATGAACGGTTATTACAAACCGTTCGCACTGAGCTTGTCGAAGTGCGAACGGATAGAAGTGGGTAGCCCGGATGAAGGCGCGCAGCGCCGTAATCCGGGGGTTTTCGATTCCTGGATTCCGCTTCGCTTCATCCAGGCTACACGGTAATCCTCAATGAATTAACGACTCGTGACACCAGGGAAGCTCTGATTTAGTCATTCCGTCCGCACTGAGTCTGTCGAAGTGCGGACGGCTCAAATGAAGAGAATTCGCCTGACATATAAGGAGCACTTATGAACTACGTAGACGGCTTCGTGGTACCGGTCCCCACCAAAAACCTGGCGGCGTATCGCCGCATGGCGCGCACGGCGGGAAAAGTCTGGCGCGAGCATGGCGCGCTCGAATACGTCGAATGCCTGGCCGATGACGTGAAACCGGGCAAGTACACGTCGTTCCCGCAGAGCGTCAAGCTCAGGCGCGGCGAGGCCGTGGTGTTCGCCTGGATCGTGTACAAATCGCGGAAGGACCGCGACCGCGTCAACGCCAAGGTCATGAAGGACCCGCGCATGGCGCCCATGATGAATACCAAGGCCCTGCCCTTCGACGGCAAGCGCATGTTCTGGGGCGGGTTCAAGGTGATGGTGGATCTCTGAGTGGCGGAGCGCACCGACACCCATCGCGCCATCGACGCGGTCTGGCGCATCGAGTCCGCCAGGATCATTGCCGGCCTCGCGCGCCTGGTGCGCGACGTCGGCCTGGCCGAGGAACTGGCGCAGGACGCGCTCCTCGCCGCGCTCGAAACCTGGCCCGCATCGGGCATCCCGGACAACCCGGGCGCCTGGCTCATGGCCACGGCGAAGAACCGGGCACTGGATCATTTCCGCCGCGACAGGATGCTGGCGCGCAAGCACGAGCAGCTCGGTCACGAGGCCGAACTGCAGCAGCAGACAGCCGACACGGAACCTGACGCCATGCTCGACGATAACATCGGCGATGATTTGTTGCGCCTCATGTTCACCGCCTGCCATCCGGTGCTCGCCACCGAGGCGCGCGTGGCGCTCACGCTGCGCCTGCTCGGAGGACTCTCGACCGCGGAGATCGCGCGCGCCTTCCTGGTGCCGGAGCCGACCATCGCCCAGCGCATCGTCCGCGCCAAGCGGACGCTGGCCGAGGCGCGCGTCCCCTTCGAGGTGCCGCGCGCCGACGAGCGGGCCGCGCGCCTGGCGTCGGTGCTCGAGGTGATCTACCTGGTGTTCAACGAGGGCTATGCGGCGACCGCCGGCGACGACTGGATGCGGCCGGCGTTATGTCACGACGCGCTGCGTCTCGGGCGCGTTCTGGCCGGGCTCGCGCCGGACGAGCCCGAGGTCCACGGCTTGGTGGCATTGATGGAAATTCAGGCTTCGCGCGCGAGCGCGCGCGTCGGACCGAAGGGAGAACCCGTGCTGCTGCTCGACCAGAACCGCGCGCGCTGGGATCAACTGTTGATCCGCCGCGGGCTGGCGGCGCTCGAACGCGCCGAGACGCTCGGCGGCGCGCTCGGGCCCTACGCGCTCCAGGCCGCGATCGCCGCCTGTCACGCGCGGGCGCACACCGCGACGGAGACCGATTGGGAGCGCATCGTGGCGCTCTACGATGCGCTGGCCCAGCTCGCGCCCTCCCCGGTCGTGGATCTGAACCGCGCGGTCGCGGTCGCTATGGCATTCGGCCCGGCCGCGGGTCTCGAGATCGTTGATACACTCACGTCCGAGCCATCAATGAAGAACTACCACCTCCTGCCGAGCGTGCGCGGCGACCTGCTCGCCAGGCTCGGCCGCTACGACGAAGCGCGCGCCGAGTTCGAGCGCGCCGCCGCGCTCACGCGCAACACCCGCGAGCGCGATCTGCTGCTCGGCCGCGCCGCCGCGTGCGTGCACGGACCGGCACCGCACGGGTGGCAGTGACGGTGGCAACAGGAACGTCTCGGATCGATTGAAACCGCGCCGCAGCGCGCGGCGTGGATAGCGTCGTTGGACGATTTCGTGGTAAATCAAATCGCACAGGAGGACCGATTCATGGCGCACACAACCCGCAAAACGACGTCCCGCCGGCAGCAGCCCGGCGTTCGTGCCAAAGCCGCCGCACGCCAGCGCCGGGTGACGGTGCTCGTGGCCACGCGCAAGGGCGCGTGGCTGTTTCACGGCGACAGGCAGAGAAAAACCTGGCGCGCGGACGGACCGCATTTTCTCGGACACATCGTCAATCACCTCGTGCTCGACCCGCGCGACGGGCGCACGCTGCTGGCGGCGGCGAAAACCGGCCACCTCGGGCCGACCGTGTTCCGCTCCACCGATCTCGGTCGCACCTGGAAGGAAGCCGCCAAACCGCCGGCTTTCGCCAAGGCGCCCGAGGGCGCGAAGGGACGCGTGGTCAATCACACCTTCTGGCTCACGCCGTGCCACGCGAACGAACCCAAGGCGTGGTACGCCGGGACCTCGCCGCAGGGCCTGTTCCGCTCCGATGACGGCGGCGACACCTGGGAACCGTTTTCCATTATTAATGAGGATCCACAGTTCCGAAGCTGGATGGGCAGCGAACAGGACGGCACGCCGGACGGACCGAAGCTGCACTCGATCATCGTCGACCCGCGCGACCCAAAGCATCTCTACTTCGCCATGTCGGGCGGCGGCGTGCACGAGTCGTTCGACCGCGGCCGCAGTTTCACGCCGCTCGTGAAAGGACTGGAGGTCGTGGAAGGTTTTGACCCGGCCAACATCGCCTTCCACGATCCGCATTGCGTGCAGATGTGTCCGAGCAACCCGAACCGCCTGTATCAGCAAAATCACTGCGGCATCTACCGGATCGACCGGCCGTCGAAGGAGTGGACGCGCATCGGCAAACGCATGCCGAAACAGGTCGGCGACATCGGCTTTCCCATGGTGGTGCACCCGCGCGACGCCGACACCGCGTGGGTGTTTCCGATGGACGGCCAGACCGTGTGGCCGCGCACCAGCCCGGACGGCAAACCCGCCGCGTACGTGACTCGCAACGGCGGCAAGACCTGGCAGCGCCTCGACGCGGGACTGCCGAAGGATCAGGCATGGTGGACCGTGAAGCGCCAGGCCATGACCGC
>JBLMXN010000207.1:0-3444 GCA_050257795.1 Bacteroidota bacterium | reverse complement strand
GTCGTGCTCCGGGAAAATCTGCTCAAGCGCCTGCGCATGTTCGTGCTGCGCGCCAAGGTAACGCTGGAAAACGCCGACGACCTCGTCGGCCTCGGTCTTTCCGGTCCGCAGGCGGAAAGCTTGCTGCGGGAAACCGCCGGCTTCGCGCCAACCGGCGAAAACCGCAGCGAAACCCGCGATGAAATCACCATCATGAACATCCCCGGCCCCTCCACCCGTTTCGAAGTGGTCGCGCCTGCGGCGATCTGCATGCAGCTGTGGGACGGATTGAAAAATAAAGCCACGCCCGTGGCGTCGCCGGTCTGGGCCTGGCTCGACATCATGGCCGGCATTCCCAATGTTTGCCCCGAAACCAACGAAGAGTTCGTGCCGCAGATGGCCAACCTGGACCTCATCGGCGGAGTGAATTTCAAGAAAGGATGCTACCCGGGACAGGAGATCGTGGCGCGCATGCAGTATCTCGGCCGCCTCAAGCAGCGCATGTACCGCGCGCATGTCAATGACGCGAACACGCCGCGTCCGGGCGCGGCGGTCTATGCGCCCGATTTTCCCGGACAATCCGCCGGCGCCGTGGTGGATGCGCAGCCGGCTCCGGATGGCGGATATGATCTGCTGGCTGTAATTCAAACCAGCAGCGTGACCAAAGGCACGCTGCATCTCGGCAGCGATAATGGTCCGCTGCTCGCCGTACAATCCCTGCCTTACTCTCTACCCTCCCCCGATACGGAATAAACGCGCGCAGTTTGTCGTCGCGCGCTTTTTTTATTTCGCCTCTTGCTTGTATGTGCGTTAAGCGTACATTAATCGCCAATTAATACGGAATTAAGCTCTGCATTAAAGTTCCGTCAGAACAATATATTAGAAAACGCTAATAAACATTGACCTAAAGGGGAACCCAACCACACATAAAACGGAGGCAAGACGGATGACACCAACCCGTATTTCGTAGTTGCCGCAAACTATCCAGCTGCAGCGGTAGACGCAAAACAGATGTATCAAATTTCGTTTCCAAAACGGAGGAAGCATATGGATACAGGTTTCATACGAAAATTACCCAGCGCCCTTCCCGGCCTGGCATTGATCGTAATCACGATGGTTGTCATACGCTATTGGATCGAGCCCTGGATGACCAGTGCCGTGGTTTTCGGCCAGAAAGGCTGGCTCGTCAAAGTGGTCCACCTCAATTACATCCTTCTCGGCATCCTCTTCGGCCTGATCTACCGCAACGTCCTGTTCGGCGGAAAAATACCGGAAATCTTCAGTGACGGCTTCAAGTTGTCCCGTCTCATGATCAAGACCGGCATCATCATGCTGGGTTCGCTGTACACGGTGCAGGCCATCGTGCAACTGGGCGCTTTCGCCATCTTCCTGATCGGCGGCTTCGTGCTCCTGAGCATCGTGATGGTGCTGTGGCTCGGCAAGCTGTTCGGTATTGACCGCTCCATGACCGGTGTGCTGGCCAACGCGCTCAGCATCTGCGGCGTGAGCGCCGCGGTCGCCACCTCCCCGGCCGTCGAGGCCAAGGGCGCGCATGTCGCCTACGCGATCGCCACGATCCTCGGCTTCGGCATCCTGACCATGTTCATCAGTCCGTTCATCGGCCACGCGCTCGGCCTCACCGACCTGCAGTACGGCGCCTGGATCGGCACCGGCATCCTCAACTCCGGCCAGGTGCTGGCGGCGGCGCTTGCCTTCAACCCCAAGGTTGAACCGGGTTCCGCGGTATCGGTGGCCGAGATCTGGAACATCATGCGCGTGATCTCGATTCCGTTCGCCGTGTTCATCGTGACGGTGTGGTACTGGGCCGGCAAGGAAGCCGCCGAGGCGAAATCTGAGCGCAAGGGCCTAGGCACGCTGCTGGTGGAGAAATTCCCGGTGTTCGTCATCGGCTTCGCCGCGATGGTGCTGCTCACCAGTCTCGGCGCCTTCGGTTCCGTCGGTATCAAGTGCCCGACGGGCATCTCGGAAGCCGAGAAGGCGTTCCTGCAGTGCGGCCTGCCGCCTTCCGAAACCATCAAGATGCTGCGCCTGTGGATGACCTGGATCTTCGGCTTCGGCCTGGTGGGTCTGGGCGGCTATATCGACTTCAAGGAGCTTGCACGCGCCGGCGGCACGCCGCTGAAGGTGGGACTCATCGTCGGCGCGACCAAGTATATCCTGGCGTTGATCGTGGTGCTGATGATCAAGGACTACCTGGTCGCCATCTAACGCAATCGGAGGAATACACACATGGTTCAAAAAACTGGCAGTGAAACCATCGGCGCCGCCGGCGAAAAGAGCAAGATGACGCTTTTCCGCGACGACCGCGCCGAGGACATCGGCGCCATCATTGTCGCGGCACTGGTCATCGCCTACATCATGATCGCGACCGCGGGCAAATCCGCTCCGCCCGCGCCGACTCCGACCGCTCCCCCGGCCGCCACGGCACCGGCGGCACCAGCCCCGGTGGCCCCGGCGACGAAATAACCGGGCCTGCAGGGTTCGGCGTGGAGCATATCGTCGTCGCCGTGGACGGTTCAGCGGCCTCGCAAGAGGCCCTGAACCAGGCCGTGGAACTCGCCCGTCAGAGCCGGTCGGCCCTGACGGGCGTTTTCGTCATGGATGGAGGATGGCCGGACTACATCGGCAACGACTGGCAGTCCTCCAAGGGCGCGCGCCAGGGATTTCTCGACTACATCCGGCAGGAACAGGAACAACAGGCTGAAGCCGCGCAGCAGCAGTTCGAAAGCGCCGCTCAAGGCGTGCCGGCGGCGACGTTTTCGGTGCAGGCCGGCGACCCGGCCGAGGTGATGCTGCAGATCGCCAGCGAGCCCACGACAGACTTGCTGGTGCTGAGCCGAAGGGTATTTCAGGTCACCGGACGGCCCAGTTTGAAACGGTTGGGCGAGCGGCTCGCCAAAAAAGCAACACGTCCGCTGTTGATGCTTCCCTGAATAAACCGCAATCCGGGACGAACGCGGAATTCCAAAGCGGGCGCGTCGTTACGCCGATTAATGCGAGGTTTTGCCGTCGGGCGCAGGCTTGGCGGGCGGGGCTTCGATAACCTGGAAAAAAGTTTCGTCCTTCTTCACCATGCCCAGTTCCGCGCGCGCATGTTGCTCGATCGCCGCCAGGCCCTGCTTCAGGTCGTTGACTTCCGCCTCGAGCGCCTGATTTCTGTCTTTCAGGCGCAGATTTTCCTGTTGCTGCACGGCGATCTCGCGATGCAGCCGCCACACCGCATACACCCCGCCGCTTCCCACCCAGAGCGGGTATTGCAGCAACAGCAGAAGCCCGAGCAGCACGTAGGTGGCGATTTTCACGAGATTCATTCTAGTTCATTACCGCGCTGCCTGTCGGTCGTAGCCCGGATGGAGCGTAGCGCAATCCGGGGCATCTGTAGGATTTCCCGGGTTCCGGCCCCCGGCTTACAACATGCCGGGGCAGGCTCTGCGGGCCTGCACC
>JBLMXN010000206.1:0-7558 GCA_050257795.1 Bacteroidota bacterium | reverse complement strand
GCAACCGAGCTCGCCTTCGACGGACACGCCGCAGGCATGCGCCATGTCGACCACGCGCTTGGTCACGTCCACGTTGTACTCGTAGGTGGCCGGGGTCTTCATGTCTTCCTTCAGCGAGCCGTCCATCATCACGGACGAGAAGCCGAGCTGGATCGAGCGCTGGCACACCGCCGGCGAGGCGCCGTGGTCCTGGTGCATGACGACGGGAATATGCGGCCATTCTTCGATGGCGGCCAAGATCAAGTGGCGCAGGAACGGCGCGCCCGCGTACTTGCGCGCGCCGGCCGAGGCCTGCACGATCACCGGGCTGTCAGTCTCGTGCGCGGCTTCCATGATGGCGCGCATCTGTTCGAGGTTGTTGACGTTGAACGCCGGGACGCCGTAGGTATGTTCCGCGGCGTGATCCAGCAGTTGACGCAGGGTTACGAGTGCCATAACAAACTCCTCTCGATACGTTATTAATTGAATTTGAAATCTTGCGGGCCGGGTTACGTAAAGTCCGGCAGATTGCCCACCATGGCGATCTTCATGGCGTTGGTGCCGCCCAGCACGCCCGTCAAATCACCCTTGGTAATGATGACCAGATCCCCGTCACGTACTGTGCCCCGACGGCGCAATTCATCGATGGCTTCCTTGTTGACGGTCGCGTGATCGGACGTTGATATCTCGAAAACCACGGGATAAACACCGCGATAGAGGCTCACCTTTCTACGCGTCTCGACATGGCTCGTCAAGGCGTAGATGGGCACGCCCGAACTGATGCGCGACATCCACAGGACAGTAGACCCGGATTCTGTAAGGGCGGCGATGGCCTTCACTGCCAGATGATTGGCCGTGTACATGGTGGCCATGGCAATGGCCTCGTCCACCCGCTTGAACATGGCGCGCATGCGGTGCGCCGACGTGGTCACTTCCGGCTCCTGCTCGGCCACGCGACAGACCCGGTCCATCGCCATCACCGCCGCCGCCGGATACTTGCCGGAAGCGGTTTCAGCGGACAGCATGACCGCGTCGGTGCCGTCGATCACGGCGTTGGCGACGTCGGACACCTCGGCGCGCGTGGGGATGGCGCTTTCGATCATCGACTCCATCATCTGCGTCGCGGTGATCGAAGCCTTGTTGCGTTCCCGCGCCATCCGGATCAGCCGCTTCTGGATCGGCGGTACGGCCGCGTCCCCCATCTCGACCGCGAGATCGCCGCGCGCGATCATGATCGCGTCCGAGGCATCGATGATGGCCTCGATGTTCTGAACCGCTTCCGCGCGTTCGATCTTGGCGATGATCCCGCCGTGACCACCGGCCGCGCGCAACAACTGCCGCGCCTCGTTGACGTCATCGGCGCTGCGCGGAAAGGAAATGGCGACGTAATCGGCGCGCATCTGGGCGGCCACCCGGATGTCCTCGCGGTCCTTTTCGGTAAGCGCCTTGGCCGTGAGCCCGCCGCCCTGGCGATTGATGCCCTTGCTGTTCGAGAGTTCGCCGCCGACCACCACGCGGCAGATCACCGCGCTGCCGTCCACCTTGTCTACCCACAACACGATGCGCCCGTCGTCGAGCAGCAGCGTCACGCCGCGTTCGACGTCCTGCGACAGCGGCTTGTACGTCACGCCGACGCGCTCCTGGTTGCCGGCATCGAGCGGATGATCCACGTCCAGGATGAAGGTCTCGCCCTCCGCCAGCTGGATCGGGCCGTTCTTGAATTTGCCGATGCGGATCTTCGGGCCCTGCAGATCCACTATCACGCCGATTTCACGCTCGTGCGCCTTGGCGCGCTCACGCACGGTCTCGGCGCGGCGCACGTGCACTTCGTGCCGGTCGTGCGAGAAGTTGAGGCGCACCACGTCCACGCCGGCCTCGATCAGCTTGTCGATGACCTTGGGATCTTCCGTGGCCGGACCGATGGTGGCGACGATTTTGGTTCGACGGAGCAAATTGACTCCTTGTATGGATGGAGGTCGCGAATGCGGGGACACGGATTCCACTGAAATTATTTCTTGGCCCGTTCTTCGAGGATCGCGACGGCCGGCAGTTTCTTGCCCTCGAGGAATTCCAGGAACGCCCCGCCCGCCGTGGAGATGTAGGACACCTTGTCGTAAATATTGTACTTCTGGATTGCAGCAATCGTGTCGCCGCCGCCGGCCAGTGTAAAAGCCTTGGTGTTGGCGATCGCATCGGCGATCTTCCTGGTGCCGGCGCCGAACTGGTCGAATTCGAACACGCCGACCGGACCGTTCCACACCACGGTGCCGGCCTTCATGATGATGTCGGCCAGCTCCTGCGCGCTCTTCGGGCCGATGTCGAAGATCATGTCGTCGTCGGCCACACTGCCCGCGTCCTTCAGCACCGCCTTCTCGTTGGCATCGAACTTCTTGCCGACCACCACGTCGACCGCGATCGGAATCGTCGCGCCGCGCTTCTGCATCTTTTCCATCAGCGTCTTGGCGGTCGGGATCAGATCGGCTTCGGCCAGCGACTTGCCGATTTTCTTGCCGGAGGCGGCCAGGAAGGTATTGGCGATGCCGCCGCCGACCACCAGCTGGTCGACCTTCTCAGACAGCGATTCGAGCACGGTGAGCTTCGTAGAAACTTTCGAGCCACCGACGATCGCGACCATCGGGCGCTTCGGATTGAGCAGCGCCTTGGTGAGCGCGTCCAGCTCTTCGGTCAGCAGGATTCCCGCACAGGCCACCGGCGCGAACTTGGCAACCCCGTGAGTCGAGCCTTCGGCGCGATGCGCGGTGCCGAACGCGTCCATCACGAACACGTCGCACAGCTTGGCGTATTTCTGCGCGGTCTCGTCGACGTTTTTCTTCTCGCCCTTGTTGAAGCGCACGTTCTCGAGCAGCACCAGTTCGCCCGCGGCAACGTCGAAGCCGCCATTGATCCAGTCCTTCACAAGCCGCACCGGTTTGCCGAGCTTATGGGACAGATCGTTGGCCACCGGCTTGAGGGAGTTCTCCTCCGAGTACTCGCCCTCGGTCGGGCGGCCGAGATGCGACATCACCATTACCTTGGCGCCGGCCTTCAGGCAGTGCTGGAAGGTCGGCAGCGAGGCGGAGATGCGGGCGTCGGACGTGACCTTGCCGTCTTTCACCGGTACGTTGAGGTCGGCACGAATCAACACGCGCTTGCCCTTGAGGTCGAGATCGGTCAGCTTGATGACGGACATAAACTATGGCTCCGGGAAATGTAGGGTGGAACAGGCGGCGCAGCCGCCGTATTCCGCCATCATTCGGCGGGTTACGGCGAATTCGCGCCGAACCCGCCCTACATGATTATTACTTGGCGACGTGCTGAACGAAGCGCAGCATGTTGCAGGTGTAGCCGTACTCGTTGTCGTACCAGGACACGACCTTGACGAAGGTCGGGTCGAGCGCGATGCCGGCTTCGGCGTCGAAGACCGACGGCAGGTTGTTGCCGCGGAAGTCGGTCGAGACCACTTTCTCGTCGGTGTAGCCGAGCACGCCCTTGAGCTCGCCCTCGGAGGCCTTCTTCATGGCGGCGCAGATCTGCTCGTAGCTGGCTTCCTTGTTCAGTTCCACGGTGAGGTCGACCACGGATACGTCGGAGGTCGGCACGCGGAACGCCATGCCGGTGAGTTTCTTGTTCAGCTCCGGCAGCACTTTGCCGACGGCCTTGGCGGCGCCGGTCGAGGACGGGATGATGTTCTCGAGGATGCCGCGGCCGCCGCGCCAGTCCTTGCTGGACGGGCCGTCGACGGTCTTCTGGGTGGCGGTGGCGGCGTGCACGGTAGTCATCAGGCCGCGCTTGATGCCGAAGTTGTCGTGCAGCACCTTGGCGACCGGCGCCAGGCAGTTGGTGGTGCAGGAGGCGGCGGAGACGATCTTCTCGCCGGCGTACTTGGTGTGGTTCACGCCGTACACGAACATCGGGGTCTCGTCCTTGGAGGGGGCCGACTGCACGACCTTCTTGGCGCCGGCCGTGAGGTGCTTTTCGCAGGTTTCCTTGGTCAGGAACAGGCCGGTGCACTCGATGACGATGTCGGCGCCGACTTCGCCCCACTTCAGCTCGGTCGGGTCCTTGACCGCAGTCAGGCGGATCTTCTTGCCGTTGACGACCAGGTTGTTGCCCTCGACCTTGATGTCGCCCGGAAAGCGGCCGTGCACGGAGTCGTACTTCAGCATGTAGGCCAGGTAGTTGGGCTCGAGCAGGTCGTTGATGCCGACAATCTCGATGTCCTTGAACTCCTTCGCGACCGCGCGGAACACCATGCGTCCGATGCGGCCGAAACCGTTAATACCGACTTTGATTGCCATTGCTCAATCTCCAGAAAGTTAATTAAAAAATTATTTAAACCACCAAGAACGCCAAGGACACCAAGTTTCTTAAATATTTGTAAATTCGCTTTTCTTGGCGTTCTTTGCGTCCTTGGCGATTAAGATCCTTACAAGATTTCTTCCACCGCTTTCGCGACGTTCTCGCCGGTGAAGCCGAATTCCTTGAACAGCGCGCCGGCCGGGGCCGATTCGCCGAAGCGGTTGAGGCCGACGATCTTGCCGTTCAGGCCGGCGTACTTGTACCAGCCGTCGGTCACGCCGGCCTCGACCACCACGCGCCTGGTGACGGCCTTCGGCAGCACCGATTCGCGGTAAGCGGCGTCCTGGGCGTCGAACGCGTCGGTCGAGGGCATCGAGACCACGCGCACGTTCTTGCCCTTGGCGGCGAGCAGCTTCTGCGCTTCCATGGCGATGCCGACTTCGGAACCGGTGGCGATGATGATGGCGTCCGGCTTGCCGTTCGCGGCTTCGGAGAGCACGTATCCGCCGCGGCGGATGGCGGCGATCTGTTCGGCCGTGCGGTTCTGGTGCGGCAGGTTCTGGCGCGAGAAGATCAGGCTCGAGGGCCCGGTCCTGCGCTCGACCGCGACCTTCCATGCCACGGCGGATTCCACCGCATCACACGGACGCCACACCGACATGTTGGGGATCAGGCGCAGCGTCGCGGTCTGCTCGACCGGCTGGTGCGTCGGGCCGTCCTCGCCCAGGCCGATGGAGTCGTGGGTGTAGACGAAGATCACGCGCTGCTTCATCAGCGCCGCCATGCGCAGGGCGTTGCGCGCGTATTCCGAGAACATCAGGAAGGTGCCGCCGTACGGGACGAACCCGCCGTGCAGCGCGATGCCATTCATGATCGCGCTCATGCCGAATTCGCGCACACCATAATAGAGGTAATTGCCGTCGGAGACGGTGCTCGAGACCGGCTTGCTGCCCTTCCACATGGTCAAATTGGAGCCAGCCAGGTCGGCCGAGCCGCCCAGCAGCTCGGGTAGCACCGGCGCATAGCCGTTGATGGTGTTCTGCGAGGCCTTGCGCGAGGCGATGGTCTCGCCCTTGGCGGCGACCGCGTCGATGAACTCGGCGCTCTTCGCGGCCCAGTTCATCGGCAGTTCGCCCTTGATCACGCGCCGCTCGAATTCGGCGGCGAGCTCGGGGAACGCCTTCTTGTAAGCGGCGAACTTGTCGTTCCAGGACTTCTCCGCCGCCGCACCCTTGGTGCGGGCGTTCCAGCCGTCGTAAATCGGCTGCGGGATCACGAACGGTTCGTGGCTCCAGCCGAGGTTCTCGCGGGTTGCCTTGATTTCGTCGGCGCCGAGCGGGGCGCCGTGGCAATCGTGACTTCCGCACAGGTTGGGCGCGCCATAGCCGATCACGGTCTTGCAGCAAATCATCGACGGTTTGTCGTTGACTGAGCGCGCTTCCATGATTGCCTTGCGGACGTCCTCCGGATTGTGGCCGTCGACCTCGCGCACCACGTGCCAGCCATAGGCCTCGAAGCGCTTGGGGGTGTCGTCGGTGAACCAGCCCTCGACGTGACCGTCGATCGAGATGCCGTTGTCGTCATAGAACGCGATCAGCTTGCCCAGACCGAGAGTGCCGGCGAGCGAACAGGCCTCGTGCGAGATGCCTTCCATCAGGCAGCCGTCGCCAAGAAATACATAAGTATAGTGATCGACGATGTGATGGCCGTCGCGGTTGAACGTGCCGGCCAGCACTTTCTCGGCGATCGCCATGCCGACGGCGTTGGTGATTCCCTGCCCGAGCGGACCGGTGGTGGTCTCGACGCCCGGCGCGTACCCGTATTCGGGGTGGCCCGGTGTCCTGGAATGCAGCTGGCGGAAATTCTTGATTTCCTCCATCGGCAGATCGTAGCCGGTCAGGTGCAGCAGCGAATACAGGAGCATCGAGCCGTGGCCGTTGGACAGCACGAAGCGGTCGCGGTCCGCCCACTTCGGGTTGGCCGGGTTGTGCTTGAGGAAGTCGTTCCACAGCACTTCGGCGATGTCGGCCATGCCCATCGGCGCGCCCGGGTGGCCGGAGTTTGCCTTCTGCACGGCATCCATCGATAGCGCGCGGATGGCGTTCGCCAGCTCGCGCCGATTCGTTAATGCTTTGCCTTCGCCCGCCTTGTGGGCCTGGGTTTTCACTGTCATGGGCTGATCCTCAGTACCTGAATGCTTTCGGGGCGCGACCTGCGATTTCCACGGAGTCGCGTGCCCTTGTCCAGAAACAAAAATCCCCCGGCGCTCAGCTGGGTTCTGCGATCGCCACAGGGAGCGGAAACCGGATATGCCAGATTGATTATGTAGATGCCGTTCTGCTCTGCGGCACTAACGCGTGGGCCTTGGCACGGCTCCTCAAACCGCGCGCATTTTCGCTCACGGTCCGTCTTTGGGCAATAGCCGAAAGGGCTATGCGGAATCGGTTATCCGCCCATAAACAGTACTTTGTGCGCGACTGGTGCCCAGCGTCCGACGCGAACGGGCGACCCTCTTCCGCGGCGAAGCTCCTTTCGTAGGGGGCACCCGGCTGCCACCGCCGAAAGAGCTATCGCCTCGGGATCCGGCGGCTAAAGCCGGATCTCAAAAAAATTCTTTTTCGCGCGCGGCGCTGTCCGGCAGATGGTACTCATCCATCCAGGCCTTCCAGTCGGAAAAAAGCGCCGGCGTGACTGCCGCCACCACCGAGCGCGGCGTCAGGCTGTGACTGAAGACTTCCTCGCCTTCGAGGGTGCAGGCACGGCCTCCGGCCTCGGCGAGGATCAGGTGACCGCCGGCGTAATCCCACAATTTCTGCCCGCCGTGCAGATACAGATGAAAGCGTCCGTCCGCTAGCCAGCACCATTCAAGACTGCTGGCGCCGAAATTGCGCTGCGATCCGTACGGCGGACGCGCGCCGAGCCGCGCCGCCAGCGGGGTGGCGAGACGCTTGAAATCCACCACCGCGATACAGCGGCGCAGCGCCTCCGGCGGAGCCGGCTCGTGCACGCCGAGCGCGATGTCGTTGAGCCGCGCGCCCTGCCCGCGGCGCGCCATGAAACATTCATCGCGCACCGGATCGTAGACGAGGCCGATCTCCGGGTGCCCGTCGACCAGCAGCGCCAGTGAAACCGCGAAGAACGGAATCCCGTTGGCGTAGTTGCTGGTGCCGTCGAGCGGGTCGACGCACCACAGGCCCTTGCTCGTGGTGGCGGTGAGCCGTTCGTGCTCGTGGCCCGCCATTTCCTCGCCGAGAAAATCGTACTCCGGCCAGCGCTGCAC
>JBLMXN010000205.1:0-2876 GCA_050257795.1 Bacteroidota bacterium | reverse complement strand
TGCTGCCCATATCGGCGATTTTCTGCCCCCGTTTTATCACATTCCCTTCCTTGACGTAAATCTTGTCACAGTGGGCATAAGCGCTGAGAAAATCGGCGTTGTGTTTGATGATGATAAGCTGTCCGTAACCGCGAAGTCCACTTCCCTGATAGACAACCTGCCCGCCCGCCGCCGCCACCACGGGCTGGCCGCGGCTGCCGGAGATATCGATGCCCTTGTTCGGGCCGGTGGCGCTGAAACCCTCCAACACCTTTCCCGGTGTCGGCCAGGTCCACGATAACTGTTTCGGGCCAGCGCCAGCGACGGCGGCGGGCCGGCTGGCCGCGGGCGGCGCGACGGATTTCTCCACGGTCGCCTTGCCGCGGCTCGGCGGCTTTTCGGTGACGGCCGCGCGTGGCGGTGACGGGAACGACGGCGAGGCCGACGGTGACGCCGGCAACAACTGGTGTTCAGCCGCCCTGCCGCCCGGCGGATAGAGATTGATCCGTTGGCCCGGCACGATGACATAGGGCGGCGAAATGTTGTTCCACGCCGCCAGGTCGCGATAATCGCGCCCGGATTCCCAGGCGATGCTGTAGAGCGTATCGCCCGCCACCACCTCGCGGTATTCGGATACCGGCCGGCGCAAGCTGGTGCTGTGGTCGCTCACCGGTGCCAGACTGCCGCCGCAGGACGCCAGCATGGTCAGCACGCCGGCGGCACCGCCCCACCTCACTAACAGCGACATCCGTTGCATGCGCCGGCAACGATCCCGCGTCTTCAGAACGAATCCCTCACCAGCGGGACGAAGTTCACCAGTTCCAGACGCTCCTGGACCATGCCTTTGTCGGTATTCTGGATCAGCAGCAATTCCTGCGTCGCAGGCCCGCCGACCGGGATCACCAGCCGGCCGCCGGGCGCCAGCTGCTGGAGCAGGGACTCGGGCACCGCCGCGGGCGCGGCCGTCACGATAATCCCGTCGTACGGCGCATGTTCCTTCCAGCCCCAGCTGCCGTCGGACAGCTTCACGTGCACGTTCCGGTGCCCGAGCTCGCGCAAACGGCGCCGCGCCTGTTTCATCAGCGGTTCGATGCGTTCCACGGAATAGAGTTCGTCGACGAGGTTGGCCAGAACCGCGGTCTGGTAACCGGAACCGGTGCCGACCTCGAGCGCCTTTTTCAGGCGCCCGCCGGCCAGCAGCCGCTCGGTCATGAGCGCGACGATATACGGCTGGGAGATGGTCTGTCCGTGCCCGATCGGCAGCGCAGTATTCTCATAGGCCCGGCTCGCCAGTGCCTCCTCGACGAACAGGTGGCGCGGCACGCTGCGGATCGATTCGAGCACGCGTTCGTCGCGGATGCCCTCCTCGCGCAGCCGCTGGATCAGGCGCTCGCGGGTGCGCTGTGACGTCATGCCGATGCCGTGAATATCCGCTTTCACCGGTTATCAATGCGCTCTCTATGTTGCTTTCAGCCAGGCGGAAACCTGATCCATCGCAGTATAACGGGTCAAATCCACATGCAAAGGGGTGATCGAAACGAAACGACGCCGGATCGCATGGAAATCCGTGCCGGGGCCGGCGTCTGCTTCCGATCCGGGGCCACCCACCCAATATACCGGATTACCGTGCGGATCGGCCGCGCGGATCACCGGCTCGGCCTTGTGGCGGTGACCGAGACGCGTGGCCTCGAAGCCGGCCAGCTCCGCCGCCGGAACGTCCGGCACGTTCACATTCAGTATGGTGTCAGCCGGCAGCGATTCGCGCTGGAGTTTTTCCAGCAGGCGGATCACCACTTGCGCCGCGGTTTCAAAATGGGCCCCGGCCTTGCCCACGAGTGAAACCGCGATGGCCGGCAATCCGAGAAACCGGCCCTCCATCGCCGCCGCGACCGTCCCGGAATAGATCACGTCGTCACCGAGATTGGCGCCGCGGTTGATGCCGGCGATGACGATGTCCGGTTCCGTCTCCAGCAGGCCGGTGATGGCGAGGTGCACGCAATCGGTCGGCGTGCCATCGATAAAATAAAACCCGTTGTCGGCCCTCTGCGCCCGCAGCGGGACCGTCAGCGTGAGCGAGTTGCTCGCGCCGCTGCGGTCGCGCTCCGGCGCTACCACGTCCACCTGCGCGAGCGGCATGAGCGCGCGCGCCAGGCAGGCGAGCCCGGGCGCGAGATAACCGTCGTCGTTGCTGAGGAGGATACGCATTAGCCAGCGATGATACCGCGCAGCATGCACGCGATCTCAAGAGATTTGTAGACCGAATGATTTGCGGCGCAATCTGAAAGAATATTGTTGTCGAATGACCTTCGGATGCGCGTACTTGCGGGAGGCTGGCCCACGGCATTGTTGTCATTCCCGCGAAAGCGGGAATCCAGGGTGTAAATGGCATCGCGCGCTGCGTGCGCGATCTCAAGGGATGGACCCCGAAAATCCAGGAAATGTTTTTGGTCGAGCGGCCTTCGGCCGCGCATACTTGTGGGCGGCTGACCCACGGCATGTGACTTTGACGCGGGCCATCCCTGGCCCGCGCCCTGTCGGGCCGCTCGCGCGGTCCAATTTCGATCCCGTCGAAATTGTCTCTTGCTTGTCCAAGCGAAAGTCACCAAAGAGAAGGACACCCCAGAGCCGCCGAAGACCTCCTGCGCTTCTCGCCCGCCGCGGCGCTCGCCTAACTCGCCGGGCGCAAACAACGCGCCTCGGGCTCGATCAAAAGTCTCGCGAATACCCTGCGGCGGGCTGCGATGCTCGGCGGCGGCTACGGGGATTTGGAAAACCCCGGCGTCCCAACCTTGCGGTGGTACTGTTTCGATTGTCAGAAACGCAGGATGTTGGTCGGGGCGAGAGGATTTGAACCTCCGACCACCACCACCCCAAGGTGGTGCGCTACCAGGCTGCGC
>JBLMXN010000204.1:0-4756 GCA_050257795.1 Bacteroidota bacterium | reverse complement strand
CGCCGGTGCCGAATTTCTCGCCGGTTTTGGAGAAGCGCTTGGCGATGCCGTAGCTCATGAACGACGCCGGCGTCGCACCGCCAGGGGTGATGCCCATCCAGCAGCCGATCATCGTGGCGCGGAGCGCGGTCAGCCAGTATTTCGGCAGTTGCGCCCAGGTCTGCAGAACCACGCGCGGATTGATGCGCGCGTGCACGCCCTTGAACGCGAGCCCCTCCTCCATGGTCAGCAGGATCTCGCCGATGCCGAACAAGCCGATCACCGCGATCAGGAAATCGAATCCGCGCAGCAGCTGTTCAAACCCGAAGGTCATGCGCAGGGTGCCGGTAACCGTGTCGAGCCCGACCGCGGCCAGCGCAAAACCAAGCATCATGGCGGCAATGGTCTTGGCCGGATGGCCCTTACCCAGGCCGACGAAGCTGCTGAAAGTGAGCAGCTGCACCGCGAAGAATTCCGGCGGTCCGAAGCGCAGGGAAAATCTCGCCACCAGTGGCGCAAGGAACGTGATCATGATCACGGCCACCAGGGCGCCCACAAAGGATGACGTGAACGCGGCGGTCAGGGCTTCACCGGCGCGGCCGGACTTGGCCATCGGATGGCCGTCGAAAGTAGTCGCCACCGACCAGGGTTCACCCGGTATGTTGAACACGATGGAGGTGATTGCCCCGCCGAACAGCGCGCCCCAGTAGATGCACGACAGCATGATGATGGCGGACGTTGGGGGCATCGTAAACGTGAGCGGCAACAGGATTGCCACGCCGTTGGCGGCACCAAGGCCGGGCAGCACGCCGATGAGCACACCCAGCAGGATGCCGACCAGCATGTACAACAGATTGTGATAGGTCAGCGCGACGGCGAAGCCATGCATTAAATAGCCAAAATCTTCCACGCCTAGTTCTCCACCCAATTTACGGGTCGCGGGTATCGGTTCCCGCGCACGCCTGATGTGAATACGTCATGCTGCCAGCCGCAGTGGTAAACCGCGCTGTCAGTAACCGATTAGCGCTTCCAGCGGCCCCTTGGGCAATGGCACCAGGAACCATACCTCGAACATCAGAAACATCGCCACGGGGACGATCGCACTGATCACTATGATCTGGACCCACGGGAACTTTCCGTGCCAGTACATGAACGCGCCGATGAAAATGGCGGACGCTACGTAAATGCCGATGAAGTAGATTGCAGCGACGTAAATCGCCGAGGGAATGAACACCGACATCACCAGCCGCAACTTCTTGTAGCTGACGAAAACGCTCGCGTCGCCCTTTTGGGCGAATGCCGCCCGCAGAATGGTCCAGACGCTGGAGACACAAAGAATAAGTCCGACGTAGAACGGGAAGTAACCGGCCTGCGGTCCATCATCCCCCCAGCCAGCACCGACCCGGCGGCTGTCGTAGATCACGATCAGCCCCAGCAGCAGGATTATCGCCGCGACGGCGATTTCCATGGTCCTGTTGGTGACTCCGCGGTGGCTCCCCTCGTGGGAATGTTCGTTATCTTGCACGCCCCCTCCTCCGTCGGCCGCTCCCGGTCAGGGATGCGTCCGGAACATAAGAGGAGAGGACCATACTACGGTCCTCTCCCCGATTTTTGTCACTGGTACAACGCAATTTTCACGACCCGAGTGTGACAGCGGACCACTGACCTTACTTGGCCAGGAATCCGGCGTCCTTCATCAGAGTCTTGTGGGTTTCCTCGGCCTTCTCCACCCAGTTGGCGTACTCCTTGCCGTACATGAAAGACTGGTTAAATGCACCCTTCTCCATGAAATCCTTCCACTCGGGCAACGCGCGCATTTTCTTGAACACGTTGACGTAATAGTCGACCTGGTCCTGACTGACACCACCGGGCATGAAGATTCCGCGCAGCATCAGATATTCAACGTTCAGGCCGGCTTCCTTGCAGGTGGGAATGTCATGCCAGGACATCTTGTCGGTAACTTTCTCCTTGTACGGCATGCGCTGGCCGTCGAACACGCACAATGGACGCAGTTTGCCGGAGCGCCAGTGCGCGACGGCTTCGATCGGGTTGTTCACGGTGGAATCCACGTGCTTGCCGACCAGCTGCACCGCCACGTCACCGCCACCCTTGAACGGCACATAAGTAAATTTCTTGCCGGTGAATTTGTCGATGGCAACCGTGATGATCTGGTCTTCCTGCTTCGAACCGGTACCGGCCATCTTGAACTGGCCGTCGTTGCCGGCCTTGATGGCGTCCAGGTACTGCTTGGCGGTGTGGTACGGCGTGTCGGCGTTGACCCACAACACGAACTCATCGAGAGCCAGCATGGCCACCGGCGTCAGATCTCTCCAATTGAACGGCACGCCCGTGGCAAGCGGCGTGGTGAAGAGGTTGCTCAGGGTGATCACGAGCTCTTCGGCATTACCCTTGTTGTCCTTGATGTAGAGAAATCCTTCGGCGCCGGCTCCGCCGGATTTGTTCACTACGACGATCGGCTCTTTCATCAAGTGATGCTTGGCAATGAGGCCCTGGACGAAACGCGCCATCTGATCGGCGCCGCCACCGGTGCCAGCGGGCACGACGAGTTCAACCGGCTTGGTGGGTTCCCATGCCATTGCCGATACCGGGACCGACAATCCCACCATTGCCAGAGTCGTGACCGCTCCCCTGACAAATGTCTTGCATAAAATGCTCACGGTATTGTTTTGCATTATGCCTCCTAGTCTCATGGTGAAAACGAATCGTTCTTTTCGCCGCATTCACGCGGCGATCGTCCGCGCTAAATTACGACACCGGCTACCGGGCGGTAGTTCCTGACCCAACCGTATTCCCCCACGCCCCGGTTACCTGGAGAATGAGTTGATGCAGCTGCCCGGAATTCCGTTACTCAATGTAACGGGAGATGTGGCGCGACTCAAGCACATTCCATGCATACATGAAATGCGATTTCACCACGTGAAAACGAGGCGTCTCGACGTGCGCCAGGACAAGAGGAAGACAATCGGACGCGGCGACCGGGCTGTTCGCGCTCATCCGGACGAGCGCGAACAGTCCGGCGCGGCAACCCTGCGGTGGAAATGGAAATCAGCGAACGGCCGCCGCGCCGATCACACCCATGTCGTGCGGCGGAACGGACGGAAGAGGTCAGCCGTGAACGACGCGGCCGGCGCGGAACTTTTGCGAGCTGGGAAAACGGAACCGGCCGGGGGCTTCGAACATTACCAGCCACGCTCCCCAGACCACACCAGCCAGACTGACGGCTTCGCCAAGAAAAAACAGATTGTCTAATAGCAGCTTCATGGTCATTCCTTGAAATAAATCGCAGAGTGTTACGCCGCATCTCCGCTTATTTATATATAGTCTAAATGCGGACGGCCGACATGGTTTCCAAGATTGCGTGCCATGGCAGCAACTGATTGATTATTTTTTATTTTTCAGCAGCGGCGGAAAGTGAAGTCGCTGTTCCGGACGAGCGGTACGGATCCTGTGGGCAACCGGAGACGTCCAGACGCTGTCGCGCCCGACCTCGGTCTCAAGACCGGTGGCCGGGTCAGCTCGGGAATATGGGGTTACTTTCGGTTCGCGGAAGAGCCGGCGTCCAGGACTTCGATCCAATGCCGCACCGGCACCGTGGTCCCGCTCTGGATATGGGCCAGACAGCCGATGTTCGCCGTGGCGATGATTTCCGGCCGGCCCGATTCCAGCGCTGTGACCTTGTCCCCGCGCAGCCGCTGCGACAGATTTTTCTGCAGCATGGAATAAGTACCCGCCGAACCGCAGCAGAGATGCGCATTCGGCACAGCTGTCAAAGTGAAACCGGCCTGGCGCAGAATTTTTTCCACCGCGCCGTTCAAGCGCTGGCCGTGTTGCAGCGAACACGGGGAGTGAAATGCCACCCTGGGAAGCGATCCGGCGCCGATCCCGAGCGCGGATAGATCTTCCCTGGCCAGGATCTCGCTGATGTCGCGGGTCAACGCGGTGACGCGTCCGGCTTTTGCCGCGTAGGCGGCGTCATTGCTCAGAAGCTGTTCGTAGTCTTTCACGTGCACGCCGCAACCACTGGCCGTCATGACGATGGCCTCGACGCCGGATTCGACGTGCGGCCACCAGGCCTCGATGTTGCGGCGCGCAAACTCGCGGCCCTGCTCCACGCCGGAGGTGTGATGACTCGCTGCTCCGCAGCAACCGGCGCCGGAAGCCGCGACTAGACGGATGCCGAGCCGGTCCAGCACGCGCGCGGCGGCGGCGTTGATGTTCGGCGCGATGGCGGGCTGCGCGCAGCCTTCGAGCACGAGCATCCGGCGCGCATGCGCCGTCGCCGGCCACGGAGCCGCCGTCTGCCGCGGCGGCACGGAACGTCTGAGCGCGGGCGGCATCAGCGGGCGGAACAGTTGCCCCAGCCGCAGCAGCGGTGCGAAGCGAGCCGGATGCGGAATGACGGCGCGCAGCATCCAGCGCGTGAACCGGTCGGGCATGCTGCGTTTTACCCGCTGCTCCGCGACCTCTCGGCCGATATCGAGCAATCTGTGATACTGCACGCCCGAGGGGCAGGTGGTTTCGCAATTGCGGCAGGTGAGACAGCGATCGAGATGCGTGAGCGTGCGGCGCGTCACCTCCGCGCCTTCGAGCATCTGCTTGATGAGGTAGATGCGCCCGCGCGGGCCGTCCAACTCGTCGCCGAGAAGCTGATAGGTCGGACAGGTGGCATTGCAGAAACCGCAGTGCACGCAGGTGCGCAGCACGGCGTCGGCCTCGCCGCCCTGCGGCGTGTCGCGGATGAAATCGGCTAGGGCTG
>JBLMXN010000203.1:0-23313 GCA_050257795.1 Bacteroidota bacterium | reverse complement strand
GAACGCGCGCTTGGCGTCGCCCAGCATGTCCCAGCCGCGGTTCTTGTCGGCTTCGCCGATCCAGGTGGAAAGCGTCCCGTACACCCACGAACCGGCGGTGAGCACGCGCAGCGGTTGCGGCTCCACGGTCTTCAGGCAATCGGAAAAAGTGGTCAGCTCGATTTTCGGATGCTCTGACAGGCGGCGGTAAAGCGCGCTCAGGAAATGGTAGGCGTTCTCCGGGTAATGCTCCCAGGCGTTCTCCCCGTCCATGATGATGGACACCACGTGTTCCGGATGCGCGCGGCAGCAATGCGCGATGTTTTCGAGGTTGTGCACCAGGTTGTTCACGGCGTCATCGCCATGCCAGGTGGCGTAGCTGAAGCCGATCAGGTCGGACAGGCCGTCGTCGCGAAAAAAACAATGGATACCGCTATCCGCAACCTTGTAAAGCCGGTGCAGCCAGGCCTCCTTCACGCTGTGGTCCGCATGGCCAGCGTGGTGCAGGCTGTTGCGCAGCACGCCCTCGCCGCTCGCCGCCCAGTGAAACCCAGCCTCCGCCAGCAGCTTCAGCGCTGGCGTGCTGACCGCGCCCTCCGACGGCCAGCAGCCGGCCGGGGCAAAACCAAAATGACGCCGGAAGGTTTCGATGCCTTCGCGGATGTGCCAGCGCGCGCGCTCCGCGCCACCCGGATAGTGCGACGAGTGCGGCAGCGGCGCCTCCGGCATGGTCTCGCGCGCGCACTGAAAATCGAGCATCAGCGGCACGATCGGGTGCGCATAGGGCGTGACCGAAAGCTCGACTTGGCCGCGCTCGGCCAGCCGCCGGTAGCGCGGAATCACGCTCGCGAGCAGTTCGCCGAGGAGACCGAGCAATTCGCGCCGGTCGTGCAGCGTGTAACCGGAGCCCTTATCGATCAGGCGTTTCGCGCGCGCGTCGCCGCGGCGCACGGTCTCGCCGAGCCAGGCGAGGTGATACCACACCAGCAGGTCGGCAATGAACTGATTGCTCAGGTAATGGACCGCATCGGGCTGCGACACCAGCCACGTCGCCAGGTCGGCGAGACGGCGATATGGCAGGTAACGATTGATCATGCGCGTTTCGTTGGCGCGCAGGCAGGCCTTGATGAGGGTGATGCGCGTTTCCTCCGCCGGCGCCAGCGCCGGGCTCGCCAGGGCCGCCAGCAGCGGGTCGCGAATCGCGAGGCTGTTGGTGAGGAACCCCTCAACCTGGCGCGCGTAGTCCTCGATCTGCTCGAGCAGCAGCGGCGCAAAATTGACCACGGCGCGCGCCGCGGGGACGGCCTCGAGATGCGCCGCCATGTCGGTGTAGTCCTTGATCGCGTGCAGATAAGTCCACGGCAGATGATACGCGCCGCTCACGAGGTCCCGGTACTGCGGCTGGTGCATGTGCCAGCACAGCACCACTTTCAGCCGCAGGTCATCGGGCATGATGCAATTCCTGACCGACCATCTCCGGCGTCACCAGCACCACGCCCTGCCTGGTGACGTAATAGCGCTTGGCGTCTTCCTCGGCGTCTTCCCCGATGACGGTGCCTTCCGGGATGTGGCAACCCTTGTCGATCATGACTTTGGTCAGGCGGCAATGACGATGAATGACCACGTCGGGCAGCACCACGCTGTTGCTGAGCTCGCAATAGGAATGCACCTTGACGTTCGAGAACAGCAACGAGTGGCGGATCTTGGAACCGGAGATGATGCAACCGCCCGAGACCATCGAGTCCACCGCCATGCCGCGGCGGTCGGGATCGTCGAACACGAACTTGGCCGGCGGCAGCTGCTCCTGGTAAGTCCAGATCGGCCACTCCTCGTCGTAAAGATTGAGCTCGGGCGTGATGCCCACGAGCTCGATGTTCGCTTCCCACAGGGCGTCCACGGTGCCGACGTCGCGCCAGTACGGCTGCTTGCCGGTGACGGGATCGTTGAAGGGATAGGCCATGACGCGATAATTGTTGATGACCGCGGGAATGATGTCCCGGCCGAAATCGTGCGCCGAATGCGACACGTCGGCGTCGCGTATCAGCTGTTCGTACAGAAACTTGGTGTTGAAGACGTAGATGCCCATGGACGCCAGCGCCACCCCGGGGCGCCCCGGAATCGGTTCGGGGTGCTCCGGTTTTTCCTGGAAACCGACGATGGCGCCGTCCTCGTCCACTTCCATCACGCCGAATTCGCTGGCGCGCTCGAGCGGCACCTCGACGCAGGCGACCGTCACGTCGGCCCCGGCGTCCACGTGGTGCAGCAGCATGGCGCCGTAGTCCATCTTGTAGACGTGATCGCCGGCGAGCACCAGGACGAAGCTCGGGTCGTGGTTGCGGATGATATCGAGGTTCTGATAAACCGCGTCCGCGGTGCCGGTATACCACGAGGTCTCGATGCGTTGCTGCGCCGGCAGCAGCTCGACGAACTCGCCGAGCTCGCCGCGCAGGAATCCCCAGCCGCGCTGGATGTGCTTGATGAGCGAATGCGCCTTGTACTGGGTGAGCACGCCGACCCGGCGGATGCCGGAGTTCATGCAGTTGGACAGCGGGAAGTCGATGATGCGGAACTTGCCGCCGAAGGGCACGGCCGGCTTGGCGCGCCACAGCGTCATGTGCTTCAGGCGCGAACCGCGCCCGCCGGCGAGGATCAGTGCCAGGGTGTCGCGCGTCAGGCGGGTGATGTGACGTTCCGTTTGGCCCCGGTACATGATCGCCTCCCTCTTGCGTCAACGGTTGCCGCGCGGAAAATCCGAAAACCCATGGCGCGGCTCCAAAATTTACCACAACGCCATGAATTCAAATACACTAGCAAAACGGTACAGTAATAATCGCGGCCGCCGGCCAAACCAATCCATGCCGAAAATTCTTTTTGTCGCCAGCGAAGCCCACCCGCTGATCAAGACCGGCGGGCTGGCCGACGTCATCGGCAGCCTGCCGCCGGCGCTCGCCGCGCGCGGCGCCGACGTGCGCCTGTTGCTGCCCGCGTATCGCGATGCCGTGGCGCGCGCCGGTCCGCTCGCGCCCGTGGCGCAGATTTTCTTGCCGGGGCTCTCGCACAGCGTGACGCTGCTGGAGGGCGCGCTGCCGGGCACGCGGGTCAGAACCTGGCTGGTGGATTTCCCGCCGGCCTACGACCGGCCCGGCAATCCCTATCTCAACGCCTACGGACACCCCTGGCATGACAACGCCGCGCGCTACGCCCTGCTCGCGCGCGTGGCGGTTTGCATCGCGCTCGGAACAGCCGGAATGAAATGGCGGCCGGAGGTCGTGCACTGCCACGACTGGCAGACCGGACTCGTCCCCGCATTGCTCGCGCAGGAACCAAAGCGTCCGGCCACGGTTTTCACGATTCACAACCTGGCCTACCAGGGGCTGTTTCCCCCTGACGTCTTCGCGGCCCTGGGACTTCCCGCGTCGCTCTGGTCGCATGAAGCATTGGAGTTCCACGGCCAGCTTTCGTTCATCAAGGGCGGGCTGGCGTTCGCCGATCGCCTGACCACGGTCAGCCCGACCTACGCGCGCGAAATCCAGACGCCGGAATTCGGCGACGGGCTCGACGGCCTGTTGCGCCATCGCGCCGACCGGCTGACGGGCATCCTGAACGGCATCGACGGCGATACCTGGAATCCGGCGCGCGATCCGTTGCTCGCCGAGCGTTATTCCGCGCGCCGGTTGCAAGGCAAGCTGGCGAACAAGCGCGCGCTGCAGGACGCGCTGGACCTGCCGAAGCGCGCCGCGGCGCCGCTCATCGGCATGGTCGGCCGGCTGGTGCACCAAAAAAGCATCGATCTTGTGCTCGAGGCGCTGCCGGCGCTCATGCAGCGCCCGGTGCAGATGGCGGTGCTGGGCAGCGGCGAGTCGAGCTTCGAAAACGCCCTGCGCGCACAGGCGGAGCGGTTTCCAGAACAGTTCGCCGTGCGCATCGGTTATGACGAGGCGCTGGCACATAATATCGAAGCGGGTGCCGATATGTTTCTCATGCCGTCGCGTTTCGAGCCCTGCGGCTTGAACCAGCTTTACAGCCTGCGGTATGGCACGGTACCGATCGTGCGGCAGGCGGGCGGCCTCGCCGACACCGTTGTCAATGCCACGGAAAAGAACCTCAAAGGCGGAAATGCCACCGGCATCGTGTTCCGGGGTGCGTCCAGCGACGAATTGATCGCGGCCGTGGACCGGGCGCTCACCCTGTTCCGCGACAAGCGCCGGTGGAAGCGCATAATGCTCGCCGGCATGCGCCAGGATTTCACCTGGCGTCACAGCGCCGCGGAGTACCTCCAGCTGTATAAACAGGTCGCGCGGATGAAGCGGCAACGTCAGGACCATGAGCCGAATTTAAAGGAGGCGCATGTCCCAAGGAAAAGAGGAAAACGCGCCGGATCGAAGCCCTGATGTCGGGGCGAGAATCCTCGATATCACGCGGCGCCTGGCCGTCGAACTGCACGCGGCAGCCGCGCGGGAAATTACGCTCGACAGCCTGCTCGACCGCGAGCTGGGTTTCGACAGCCTGAGCCGGGTGGAATTGCTTGCCCGTATCGAGCGGGCCTTCGACGTAAATCTCACGGAACGGGTGCTGGCAACGGTGGAAACGCCGCGCGACCTGCTGCGCGCGGTGCAGGCCGCCCAACCCGGTCAACCGCCGCCGATCACCGCGCCGCTGCCGACTCCGCCTGCCGGCACGACGACGCTGCCGCCACCGGAGGTGAACACGCTGCCGGCGGTCCTGGACTGGCACGCGCGCGTCCACCCTGAGCGCCCGCATATATATCTGATCACGGAGACCGGCGAAGAAGAGGGGATTTCCTACGCCACGCTGCAACGGCGCGCGGACGCCGTGGCGGCCGCCTTGCGGGCACGCGATCTGCTGCCTGGCCAGACGGTGGCGATCATGCTGCCCACGTGCCCGGAGTATTTTTTCAGTTTCTACGGCGTGTTGCGGGCCGGCGGTATTCCGGTCCCGATTTACCCGCCCGCGCGGCTGTCGCAGATCGAGGAGCACCTGCGCCGCCACGCGCGCATCCTCGACAACGCGCGCGCCGCGGTGCTGATCACGGTCGCGGAGGCGAAACCCTTCGCGCGCCTGCTGCGCCTGCAGGTCGCGGGGCTGCGCACGGTCGTCACCGCCGACGAACTCATCGCGGCCGCGGGTCCGGCGGGTCCGGTCACGCCCGCGACACAGACGCAGGACATCGCCCTGCTGCAGTACACCTCCGGCTCCACCGGAAATCCCAAGGGCGTGATACTCACGCACGCCAACCTGCTGGCGAACATCCGCGCCATGGGCGAAACCATCGGCGCCGGCCCGAACGATGTGTTCGTGAGCTGGATGCCGCTGTATCACGACATGGGCCTGATCGGCGCCTGGCTCGGCAGCCTGTATTACGCCCTGCCGCTGGCGGTCATGTCGCCGCTCGTCTTTCTCACGCGACCGGAGCGCTGGTTGTGGGCCATCCACCGGCACCGCGCGACGTTGTCGGGCGCGCCCAACTTCGGTTACGAACTGTGCCTGCGCCGCATCCAGGACCGCGACGTCGAGGGCCTCGACCTGAGCTCGTGGCGCACGGCGTTCAATGGCGCCGAACCGGTCAGCGCCGATACCATCGAGCGTTTCCACGAACGCTTCGCCCGCTATGGCCTGCGACGCGAAACCATGTACCCGGTGTACGGGTTGGCGGAATCTTCAGTGGGGCTCGCGTTTCCGCCGCCCGGGCGCGCGCCCCGGGTCGATCGCGTCAACCGCGAGACGTTCATGCGCGAGGGCCGCGCCGCGCCCGCGGCGGCGGACGATGCGAATGCGCTGCGCTTCGTCGCCTGCGGACGACCCCTGCCCGGCCACCAGATCCGCCTGGTCGATTCGACCGGCTATGAGCTGGGCGATCGCGAAGAAGGCCGGCTCGAGTTTCAGGGTCCGTCGGCGACTTCCGGCTATTTCCGCAATCCCGGGGAAACCCGGCGTCTTTTTCACGACGGCTGGCTGGATTCCGGCGATCTCGCCTACATGGCCGGCGGCGACGTGTACATCACCGGGCGCGTGAAGGACATTGTCATCCGCGCCGGGCGCAATATCTATCCGCACGAACTGGAAGAGGCGATCGGCAACCTGCCGGGCATACGCAAGGGGTGCGTCGCCGTCTTCGCCAGCATCGATCGCGCCGACACTGCCGAGAAGCTGGTGGTGCTGGCGGAAACCCGCGAGACGGAACATCAGTCGCGCATGCGTCTGCAGGCGGCGATCACCGCGCTCGCAGTGGATCTGACCGGGGTCGCGCCGGACGACGTGGTGCTCGCGCCGCCGCACACCGTGCTCAAGACCTCCAGTGGCAAGGTGCGCCGCGCCGCCAGCCGCGAGCTTTACGAACGCGGGCGCCTGACCGCGCCGACGCGCCCGCCGTGGCAACAGATTGTGCGCCTGATCTGGTCCGGCGCGGCGCCGCAACTGCGCCGGCTCGCGCGCGCCGCCGGCGCCCTGCTGTATGCAGTCTATGCCTGGGCGTTGTTCTGGATTCTGGCGCCGCTGCTCTGGCTGACGGTGGCGGCGCTTCCGCGCCCCGCCTGGTCGCTGGCCGTCATCCGCGCGACGGCCAGATTATTTCAGCGCCTGTCGGGAGTGTCCTTGCACGTGCAGGGACTCGACCAGTTGCCGCGCGGCCCGTGCGTGATCGCGGCCAATCACGCGAGCTACCTCGACGGCATCGTTCTGACCGGCGTATTGCCCGGGGTATTCAGTTTCGTGGCCAAACGCGAGTTCACGGCGCGCTTTGTCGCGCGCGTGTTCCTGCAGCATATCGGGGCGGAATTCGTGGAACGCTTCGAGCTCGCGCGCGGCGTGGAAGACGCCCGCCAGGTCGCACGCACCGCTCGCGGCGGGCGAACGCTGGTGTTTTTTCCCGAGGGCACCTTCACGCGCACGCCGGGCCTCTTGCCGTTTCACATGGGCGCCTTCGCCGCCGCCGCCGAGGCGGGCGTGCCGCTCGTGCCCATCACGATCCGCGGCACCCGTTCGATCCTGCGCGACGGACAGTGGTTCCCGCGCCGCGGGGCGATCAGCGTGACCATTGGCGCGCCGCTTCAACCGGACGGCGCGGACTGGCCAGCGGCGATCAAGCTGCGCGACGCGGCGCGCGCGGAAATCTTGCGGCATTGCGGCGAACCCGATCTCGCTTATCCGCTTGCCGAGCGAACCACTTCCAATACGAAAATGTGATGAACCATCGCCAAGACTCGCGTCCCGCCCGATAGGGTACGTGACAGCGCGCCCGCGGAGTCTCGGGATCGAATTCACCGCCGCATCGAGGCCTCGGGAACCCCTGATTAAGTCCGTTCGTGGTGAGCTTGTCGAGCCACGAACGGACGGATCGCCGGTAACTGATTGTATTGCCCGTCCACCCGCCGACGCGCTCAGGGTGAACGGAAGCCCCGATCAGAGCTTCCCTAGTGACTCTTCACCTCACCGCGGCTCCGGCGCGCGAATTCCTCGAGCTGGCGCGTGATGGCGCTGAAGGCGTCGCGGATCGCGACATACACGTCTTCATCCTGCGCGCGGTTGGCGACCAGTTCCGCGCCCGGCACCGTCAGGTCGATGCGCACGGTATAGAGCTTGCCTTGGTGCTGACGCTGCTGCGGTGATTCCACCACTACGCGGCAACCCATGATCCGGTCGTAGAAGCGATGCAGCTTGTCCACCTTCTCCCGGATGCGGGACTCCACCGCCTGCGACTGCGGCATGTCCTTCAGCGTAACCTGCAATGGAATTTGCATGATTGTCTACCTCCGGGCAGTCGTTTCAGATCCTCCGCTCTTTGTAGTGCGGATCCACCCAACAGCGCGGCAGGTGTTCGCCGGAAAGGAATGTCATTTCGGCCTTGCGGAATCCGGCCGGATCCGGCATCTCCTCGCCCGCGTGGAACCGCCCGCGCACTTCGGTCCGGAACGGATCGAACAGCGATTCCAGGTCGAGCACCTCGACGAGATCGCCGCTCGGCTTGTGCTTCAAGAACATGATCGCCCCCTTCTCCCGGCCACCGCCAGCGCGGCGTCAGGAATGTCGGATGCTCGTCGCCGCGGCAAAACAATCCTCACGCCATAGGCAACCGGTCTGGTCGCATACGCCACCGTAGGCCGTGGCAAAGCAGTCAAAATTTCCCTCCCGGCGCTGGATGGCCCTGATTACTTCGGCTTTTTCGGATTTGCCCGGGTTCAGGCCATGTTCGCGGGCAATCTCGCGTATTCTCTGAATCTTCATGAACTCGCCTCCTTGCGAAAGGGTTTTCCTGAAAGAAGCGCCTCTCCATTCGACGAAAATCATGACGCGGGAGGCGCCGCCCCACTTTGACCGAAATCAATAAATCACCAATGGTAGCGACCCTGCCGGCAATCGTAAGTTCATTTCCGACAAGAGGCGCGGGCCTTTACAATTCTGGCACGGAGTGAAAGGATGAACGGGTATTCACCGCAGACATTCTGGTTTTCGCTCGGCCGTGATACGGCGGGCGGAGGGTAAGCCCATGGCAGACAAAACGTTAAAAGAGCTCCGCGCCCTGGCCCGTGCCCGGGGCCTGAGAGGATATTCGAAACTGACGCGCGACGAACTGGAGCGCCGGCTGGCCGGGAACGCCGCGCCCAAAACGAAAGTCGCCGACGCCCCCAAGGAAACCGCGCCCGCGAAAAAACCGGGGCGCGCGGAATCGCAATCTTCCCGGACGAAATCCGGGACGGCCCGCCCAACCGGCAAAAAGAAGACGGCACCGGCGATGAAACCGCGCGGCGCGGTGCCGTCCGTGCCCGTGATCGCGGGCGCGCCCGAACTGCCGCCGTTGTCGAGCCAGGAAGAGCGGGTTGAGAGCGCCAAGTACGCCACGGTCATGCCAGGCACCGTCGAGCCGCCGGTGGTGTCGGCCGATCTCGACGAAGACATCGAACAGCTGCCGCCCGCGGCCGAACCGACCCTGTGCCTGCTGCCGCAGAAGCCGGGGGTCATGCACGGTTACTGGGTGATCCCGCCGGGCTCGACGCCGAAACTGGCTTCGCTCAAGCTGCGCCTCGGTCGCATCGTCGGCGAGACATATGAAATCCTCGACGAGATCGCGCTGTCGCACGCGCGCGGCCACTGGTATTTCCATCTCGACGAGGCTGCCGATGTGGGCGCCGTCTACCTGCAACTCGGTTATTACGAACCGGACGGACGTTTCATCACCGCCACGCGCCGCGGCATCGCCCGCATCCCGAGCCTGTACGCCTCCGAGCGCACCGACCGCTTGTGGTGGGTGAGCGAGGAACAGTTCCGCACCATGTATCTGCGCGCCGGCGGTTTCGTACAGGGCGCGCGTCTCGGCTGGGCCGCCTCGGTCAGCAGCCCGGGCGGTGCGCCGCGCGCGCCTTCATCCGAACGTCTCGCCTGGCCGGGCGGCGTTAGCAGCCGCAAAATGTAGAACCCCACAAAAGAGAAATATGATTTCAAAACGCCAGGACGCCAGGGCGAGCCGGAAACAGGCGAAGACACTTAACGTGTCTTCACCCCGGCGAGCACCCGCACAAGGAAGTGCGGGCTGGGGGATATCGCGGCCGCGGTGTTGCGCCAGGGATGGCTGAATCGGCGTCTTGGCGGTTGATTTCATATTTTTTTGAAGTGATCTCTGTTATTTAAGAAAAAGGCACGTTTGAATCCCAAAGGCTATCTCGCACTGGTCCTGCATGCGCACCTGCCGTTCGTGCGCCACCCGGAACACGACCGCTTTCTCGAAGAGGATTGGTTCTTCGAGGCGCTGACCGAAACCTACCTGCCGCTGCTCGAGGTCTTCGAGGGCCTGGCGCGGCACGGCGCGCACTTCCGCGTGACCATGTCGCTCACGCCCACGCTGCTGTCGATGATGACCGATCCGCTGTTGCAGGAGCGCTACGTGCGCTACCTCGACGAACGGCTCGAGGCGCTCGACGGCGAACGCCGGCGCACCGAGAGCGATCCCTATTTTCATCCAGTGGTGCTGTTCTACGCCGATCTGTACGCGCGCCTGCGCCGGCGTTTCGTCGAACAGGACGGCAAGGACGTGACCCGGGCGTTCCGCCGCCTGATGGAAGCGGGACATCTCGATATCCTCACCTGCGGCGCGACCCACGGGTATTTCCCGCTGCTCGCGGTCAGCGAGGAAAGTCTGTACGCCCAGCTGTCGATGGCGGTGCGCACGCACCGGCGTATCCTCGGACGCCACCCGCGCGGCATCTGGCTGCCCGAATGCGGCTACAAGCCGGGCGTCGACCGCCTGCTGCGCGAATTCGGCATCGACTATTTCATCCTCGATTCGCACGGCCTGCTGAACGCCGACCCGCGCCCGAAGTACGGCGTGCACCGCCCGATCCGCACGCCCGCCGGGCCGGCGGCGTTCGGACGCGATTACGAATCGAGCAAGCAGGTGTGGGCCGCGGAGGAAGGCTACCCCGGGGATGCGATGTATCGCGAGTTCTATCGTGACGCCGGCTTCGACGTGCACCAGCCGCACATCGCGAAACTGCGCCATGCCGGCATCCCGACGTTCACCGGCCTCAAGTATCACCGCATCACCGGCAAGACCAGCTGGAAGGAGCCGTATCACCCGGGCTGGGCGCGCGAGCGCGCCGCCGAACACGCCGGCAATTTCATGTTCAACCGCCAGCTGCAGGTGCAGTGGCTGTCCTCGTTCTTCGACCGCCCGCCGGTCATCCTCGCGCCGTACGACGCCGAGCTCTTCGGGCACTGGTGGTTCGAGGGCCCGCAGTGGATCGATTTCCTGCTGCGCAAGATCGCCTACGACCAGAGCGACATCAAAACCATCACGCCGTCGGAATATCTCGACAACTTCGGCGACCTGCAACCGGCGGCGCCGCCCGAGTGCTCCTGGGGCGCGGGCGGATTTCACGAGGTGTGGTTGAACGGCTCGAACGACTGGATCTATCCATACCTGCACGCAGCGGCGGAGCGCATGGTGCGGCTGGTGCAGCGGTTTCCGGACGCCGACGGCGTGCTGCGCTGGGCGCTCGACCAGGCGGCGCGTGAACTGCTGCTGGCGCAATCGAGCGACTGGGCGTTCATCATGAAGACCGGCACGAGCGTGGAGTACGCCGTGCGGCGCCAGAAGACCCACATTCACCGCTTCGACCGTTGCGCCGCGATGGCCGAGTCAGGCCGGTTCGACGAACGTTACCTGCGCGAGATCACCGCGCGCGACAGCCTGTTTCCCGACATGGATTACCGGATATTTCAGAACCGCGTCATGGTCTGATCCACGCCCGGTGTGCTGGCCGCGCCTGCAGCCGTCGTTCGCGAAACAGCGCGCCCGTCACTGTCTATCACCACCGAGAAATCCGCCGCCCTCCCCGTCGTCCTTGGCGAATGCATACCGCTGACGACGTTGTAAGGCTAACGTAAGCATAGATTCCTAATATGGTCAGTTGGAACCCAGAGCGGGCATTGCCATGCCGAGATTTACATCCAATCCGTGATTCCTACATTCCGGGATTGTCCGTAGCGGCTTGACAGGAAATTCGCCAATTTTCTCAGCCATGACAACACGATAGTAGTTAAAGATACCTTTTCATGTCCCTGATGAAACAGCGTCACGTCAGAATGAAAACCCAATTGAAAAGCGGAAACTATTTCAATCATGGCCTCAGTCGGCTGGAAGCTCTGATATCCCTTTTCGTGTTATTTGCCGGCTTGCTGGGGTCGGTTGCTTTACAGAAAACGGAGCGAACGTCGCATTGGCAATCTCATGAGCGTGCGGAAGCTATTTTACAAGCCTATGACATCATAGACCGAATACACGCCAATCCCATCGGCAAGATGCATGGTGACTACAACAATATTCCGTTGGGCGAAATTCCGGCGTCGCCGCTTGATTGCGCAATCACCGCCTGCACCCCGGATCAGCGGACAACCTACGATATAAGTCAATGGGGCACTACAAACAGCGCCCTGCTGGCCAATGGCCCGGGGGGCGGTATGTCGTGGAACATTCGGCCCCGACTACACCTCATGTTCCTCGGACGGATCGGCTTTCAACGTCACCGTCATCTGGACCGATAACAACGAGCCGCAAAACATAATAGTTCGGCTTCAGTTCTGAAATCGCCGGCAAAACCGCATTGTCTTGCTGTCCCGCGACGGCAACGAGAATTTTTGCATCCCGGAATCTTTCCGGTAAAAACGTTGGCAATATCCCTCCTGAATCGGTATCCCGCTGAAAACCATCTCCCAATCAAATCATGCCTGTAGCTGGCCTTATCGGCGATGAAAGATCCGTGTAAGCAGATGAAAGCTTTGCGTAAGAAACGGTTGCTATTTCTTAATCAGCATGACGCCTAAACGGCGCCCTCACGACAGCGGTTGTTATTCGGACCGGAGTATCTCAATGGCCACAGAGGCCAATTGCTGCAGCCTGCAAAAATCCGTACCGCTTTACCAGTCTGCTCAACAATAAGGAGACCGATGTCAAGACAGAACCGTGTTGCCCTCAGTCGGGGTGTAGACGGGAAGCTGCCGATACGCTGCCCCAGTGTAAGCGACACGTAAGACTTTCCATCTACGCTCGATGGATGATGCAACCAAACATAAACAGGCACGTCCGGTGAGTACGCACGGCTCCACAAATCACTTTCGTGGATCGATGCAACGTACCGCTATATCGTATCTGCGCTTGGCCAGACGGTTCGCTGGCTTTCCATGTCGCGGCAAGGTGGATGCTGAATCGCCGGGCGGTTGGTACCGAGATTGTGGATTCACACTCATTGAACTGGTGGTGACTGTGCTGATCATCGCCATTCTGGCCACGATCGCGGTCCCGAGCATGCGGGGGTTCGTGCTGGACCGTCGCATCCGCCTGGTCACCGACGAGCTAGCGGGAGTACTGAATACCGCGCGCACCGAAGCCGTGAAGTCGCGATCAGTGGCGACCGTATGCATCAGCTCGGATCAGACAAGCTGCGTCGGCACAGACTGGGCCAAGGGCTGGATCGCGTGGGTGGACCAAAATGGCAATGGCTCCATCAACGCGGGGGAGACGTTTCGTGCCTCGGGCGCGCCGCAATCGGCGACCACCGTAACGGTCGCACCGGCGGTATCGACGATTCAATTCCAGCTGGACGGCACCACCAGCAGCACCAGCACCGTCCAGTTTTCCATCTGCGACAGCGTCCGCAGCGGCGAGACGGGACGCCTGATTCAGCTCTTCTCCTCGGGGATCATCACAGTCAATGACAAGATCTGCCCATAACTGCCTGTCCTTGATAAGCGTTCGCGGTCGGCGTCATGCGGGCGAGAGCCTGATCGAGGTGCTTGTGACCGTGACCATCATTTCCGTCGGCTTGCTCGGCATCGCGGCGCTTCAATTCATGTCCAAGCGCTCCAACTTCGATGCCGTCGAACGGACCATCGCCACTCAGCTGGCCAACGGCATCCTCGAACGGATGCGGGCCAATTCAACGGTGCTGACGACCTATGCGGGATCGTCGGATATCCCCAACCCGACGCTCGGCTACGGCAGCACAGTCTTTGCGTCAGGGGAACCATCGCCCAACTGCACGACGGCACAACCATGCCTCCCCAACCCGCTGGCAACCCATGACCTATGGGAATGGGAGCAGAAGTTGCTGGGCGCCACCGAAACGCTGGGAACCAATAACGCCGGCGGTTTGGCAAACCCGATTGCCTGCATCACAACGGCGGTAAGCTCCGGACCCGTCAACAGGTCAGGCCACTATACCGTGGCCATCGCCTGGCGCGGCAACGTCGACATGGCGGACCCGCAGAATCCCATCCAGCCGGCGCCCTCTCCCGATCCCTATTCCTGCGGTCGCGACAACGGTCCTATGGGTACAGGCCCTTACGACGGTAGTTCCAAGAACAGCTATCGTCGCATTCTCATTGTGGACACCTATATCGCACAAAGCCCATGACCATCACCACTACCTTCTGTCGAGATTCACATCGAGCGCCGCAACGCCAGGGCGCAGATCCCGCCGTCAACCGCGGCTTCTCCCTGGTTGAACTCATGGTGGCGATGGTACTGGGTCTGCTGCTCGTCCTCGTTGTCGGATCGATCTTCGCTGGCTCCAGCCGCAGTTACAAAGAAGACAGCCGGCTCTCGCGCATGCAGGAGAACGGCCGGTTCGCGATAAGCGCCCTTACCACCGATCTCAACGTCTCCGGGTTTTGGGCGACGGTTACCAACGTCGCACAGATCACGCTTGATCCAAGCATTCCCGCGTCGACCTGCGGCGTTTCGCTCGGCCCTTCGAATCCGATTGTGGTGTTGAACAATTCGAACGCCGCCACCACGCTCCCTTGTCTTCCGACCACTGGCCCGTACTCGCCCTATATCCCAGCGGGCGGCATCAACACCCCAGACGTGATCGTGCTCCAGCGCGTCCTCGGCACGTCGATCGCGTCGTCATCGGTGGTGAGTGGAACGCCCTATCTTTCGGTAACGCCGGCAGGAACAGCGGGCGTGCTTACCATACCCGGATCGGTGGTCGCCGGGAACACCTACTGGCAATACCTGCCGCGCATTTATTACATCTGCAATTTCCCCATTATCCCCGGCAGCACCACATTGATTCCCTCCCTTTGTCGCTGGGATCTGCTGGCCAATACCAACCCGACGCTGGTGGCCGAAGGAGTGGAGAACATGCATGTGGAAGCCGGCATCGACATCGACAAGGATGGAGCGGTCAATGAGTACGAACCTTCTCCTCCGACAACCGATCTGCAAACGGCGGTTAACCTGCGCCTGTTCCTCCTGAGCTGCAGCCGGGATCCGGATCCGCTCTATACCAACACCAAGACCTACAACCTCGGTTCCGTGAGCATTACTTACCCGCTCGTTGCCGGAACACCGGACCACTATTACCGGCGCGTCTACACGAACACCATACCGCTGCGCAATATCATCGATAGAGCGCTTCTGGGATAGGACGCTTCAGGGTACCTGACATGAAAATACCGACCGTATGCTTTCCGAAACGTCAACGCGGGGCTGCCCTGTTCGTGTCGCTGATCATTCTGGTGCTGTTGACGCTCGTGGCGCTTGCCTCGCTGGCAACGAGCCTGCTTCAGTTGCGCATGTCGACCAATGGCGAATTGCAGGCAACCGCACAACAGAATGCGGTAGCCGCGCTCGATGACGTCATCCGTATCGACTACGACGCGCGCCAGACCGGCAACATCAACCTGCCGAACCAGTTCTTCAACGTTACCGGCACGGTCCCCGACGTCAATTGCACCGTGAACTGGTCCGGTACCGGAACCTGCAACCGGCAGACGATTGCGCTCACCGCGCCGCTCGACGGGACCAGTAACGGGCCGAACCATGTCAAGGTCACGCGCCTGACGGATTCGGTTCCGACCCGCAGCGCCTGCGGCAACGCCGCACTGTTTGAAATCGAAAGCATCTACGACAAATCCGCGCTTGCGCAGGGGAAGGCCGACCTGATCGAAGGTTATCAAGCCTGCGACTATCTCGGCTTGGGTAGCTCGACCGGAACACCGATCGCGGCTACCTCGAATTAACGGCGCACGCGCGCCTCGGACACGTCCGCCCATGCACGAAATGAAAATGAAGCAAGAAAAGGAGTCAGTCATGAAACGACTGCTACTGCTCACGATTTTTGCGCTGTTACCGGTTTTCGTCTTACAACCCAGCGCGCCGCTTCGGGCGGACGACATCGACATCTACGACAATCCGTCCGCTTCCGGCGCAGACGCGCCGGTGGTGATGTTTACGCTCGACTGGCGCCCGAATCTTGCCGCCACCGTATGCCAGAGCGGGAGCTGTAACTTCCTGCTGTATCAAACCGATCCCAATGGAAACGTGATAACCGACTCCAGTGGCAGCCCGATCCCTCTCACCTACACGGATGCCAACGGCAACCCGCAGCCTTACCTGACCTTGAGCGGTGGTAGTACGAGCTTTTTCAATTTATTGCGGGGCTCGCTGACATACGTCATACAACAGGTCGGTTCGAGCGGTGTTCGCATCGGCCTGGCCATCAGCCACAATCAGGGAGGTGGCAGTTCGTGCGCAGGACCCCAGAGCGGCAATAGCACATGCACCAACGGCGGATACATTCTGAGCGGCGCCGCCGCCATGACCACCCAGGCCCAGCGCGACGCGTTCTACACCAAATTGAACGCGATTCCACTCCCGCAAGGTACGCTGTCCCATCCGTACCAGGGGCCGGAACTCTTCTTCGAGCTATACCGCTACTTCAGCAGTCAGGGCTGGTACAACATGCAAAACGGCTGGACGGACTATGGCACCAGCTCGACCTACAACATCAACCAGGCTAACGATTACTCTCCGTCCAATACAAGCATCCCGCTTTCCTGGGACGCCTCCATTATAAACGGCAGTAATTACATCAGCCCGCTGAATCCTGCCACCGATTCGTGCCCGAAGCTGTTTACGGTGAACATCATGTTCCAGGTGTCACAGCAGGACACTGATTCGAACTCCGCTATTATCGCCAACACGGCATCCGGTGGCATGGGACCCGCTGTCACGCAGTCGGGACACACGCTTTATTACACAAGCCCCGCGGCCAACAGCACCACATTCAATGGCTTCCCGGCCGTAATCAGTTGGATGCACGACAATAACAATGACCCGGCTTTCAGGAATGCGGTTAACGTTATCTCCTACTTCATCGTCGATCCGACCAAGGTGAATAACACCACGGAATCGTACGCCGGCGCAGGCGTCGGCATGCCCTCGGCATTACCTTACACCTTGAGTAGCGATCCGCAAACGCTCATCAGTACGCTCACTGACATCTTCCGCAACATCCTGAGCGTCAGCACCACCTTTGTCGCGCCCTCCGTGGCGGTAAACGTGTACAATCGCTCGCAGGTGCTGAACGACGTATTCATTGCCATGTTCCAGGTCAACTCCAATGGGTTCCCCGCGTGGCCGGGCGACATAAAGAAATTCACCATTGGACTCAACTCGACGTCCCAGACGTCCGAACTTGAGGATGTCACTCTCACCAACGCAGTGGCCAGCGACGGACGCATCCGGTACGGCGCCTTAAGTTACTGGACTATCCAGTCCGATCTGCCAGCGGCGACGTCCACGACCCTCGACTACAAAACCGGCGACGACGGCCGTGACGTTTCCCGCGGCGGCGCCGGGTCGAAGATCCCCGGCTTTGAATTGCACTGCAACCCGAGTTATCTAACCGACACGAGTTGCTATCCCGGCCTCTATACGCCCCAGATGACTAATCCCACGGGAACCACCACCAACATTAGCGCCCGCATGCTCTTCTACGACGATCCGAGCAATACCGGCGGGGCCAATGCGGGCTTGAGTCCGCTGAACGCGACCGTGGCGACCGCGACAGCGTTGCAGTCCCTGCTCGGCGGCACCAGCGTCGGGACCTGTACCAACGCCGATACCGATCCCACGTCCGCCTGCAACCTCCTCACCTATGCCCGCGGCCTGACCTACGACGCGAGCGGGACGCTGCGAGCCCGGCCATGGATCATGAACGACGTGCTGCATTCGCATCCGCTCGCCGTCAACTACGGCGCACGGCCCGGAAGCGGCTACACGACGAGCAACCCGGACGTGCGCATCATCGCCGGCAGCAACGACGGGTTCCTGCACATGTTCCGCAACACCAAAGCCGGTCAGACAAGCGAGACCACACCGAACGACACGGACGGCGTCGAGGCCTGGGCCTTCATGCCGCGGGAGCTGCTGCCGATCGTCAAGCAGCTCTATACCAACCAGGCGAACGTGCTCAGTCCGCCGCATCCCTATGCGCTGGATGGAACGCCAACGGTATATATGCTGGACATCAACGGCGACGGCAACATTGATCCGACAAGCTGCAAGACCATTTCGGGAACAAGCTACTGCGACAAGGTCTACGTATACTTCGGGTTGCGCCGCGGAGGATCCGCCTATTACGCGCTCGACATCACCGATCCGGACAATCCCAAGTTCCTGTGGAAAATCACACCCACGACGGACAGCGCGGGGCAGTCGAGCACGGATTTCGCCGAGATGGGACAATCCTGGTCGACTCCCAAGATTGGACAGATGCTCTTTAACGGCAATACTGTGTCCCGGCCGGTGCTGATCTTTGGCGGCGGCTATGACACGAACAAAGACACCCATCCGGGACATCTCAACTACACGAGTACGGCTATCGGGACGGACGACAGTCACGGCAACGCGATCTACATCGTCGACGCGCAGACCGGGGCGCTGGTATGGAAGGCGATACGCAATACAAACGTGTCTGCCCCAGGAACCTACGTTGCGAGCGCCAAGGCGTGGGAACGCGCCGACATGGCGGACAGCATCCCCTCCGATGTCGCAATCGTCGACAGCGATGGCAATGGCCTGATTGACCGGATCTACGTCGGTGATACGGGCGGGAGGCTGTGGCGCATTGATACACCCTGCGCCAACCAGGATGGCACGGGCTGTTCGACCGGTCCCTGGAAAGTCACAAAAATACTCTCGGTCGGACGTCATGTCTACGGTCAGTCAGATCTGGCGGATGACCGGCGGTTCTTCTATGCGCCGGCTTACGTCCAGAGCCAGGACGCCAATGGGCCCTTCGACGCCGTGGTGATCGGCACCGGCGACCGGGAAAACCCCAAGGACACCTCGGTCACGAACTGGGTATACATGTTCAAGGACCGCAACACTACCAGCGGCAATCCCCCGACGAGCCTCGTTCTCGATTCGTCTCTCACCGACCTGACCTGCGATGGAACGGGAACGCAGATCAACGCCACCTGCCAGTCAGTGGGCAGCTACGGCTGGCGCATGCGGCTCGAATGCCCGCCCACGGATCCCAGCATCTGTGGCGAGAAGAGTCTGTCCTCGCCGCTGGTGCAGGGCAATGATGTGATATTCACCACGTACATCCCACCGACCAGCAACACCGGCAGCGGCAGCTGCTCGCTGCAGGAAGGGTCCGGTTTGACTTACGAATTGAATCTGCTCACGGCCGGAGCCGAGGAAGATTTCGATCCGAGCAACGATACAGCCCAGCAGAAGTACTACAAAAGCGATCGCTACACACCGCTGGCTTCGGCGGGGATACCGTCCGAGCCCGTAGCACTCGGCGGCGGCCAGGTGCTGTGGCCCGACCTCAGTTTCCACAAAGCCAACGTCAAACTCGGCTACCCGACCTACTGGTACGACAGGGGTCGTTAGGGTCAATGCATCCGCTGAAGGCAAATATGAATAATATGGAAACAAAAGGAATACGGCAAAATATGATCATTCACGCAACGACTTTTATGCTGTTACAGACTCATTGTTCGCAGAACGCAATGGCAGCAGGCGCCGGCAAGCGTCAGCGCATTCCCTGCGGATGGCCACGCCGGGAAAAGGCATTTACCCTCATCGAGCTCATGGTCGTGGTAATCATTATTGCTGTCCTTGCCATGATCGCCTATCCCGCATATCAACAGCAGGCACGCGCGTCACGGCGCGCGGAAGCTAAGTCGGCCTTGCAACAATTCGCTGCGCGACTCGAGCAGTACTATGCCAACAACAAACAATTCACCAGCACGGTGGCGGATCTCGGCTATACCCCCATTGTGGGCACGACCGACACCATCAATTCGCAAAACGGCTACTATCAAGTGCAAGTCGCTACGCCGACTCTGACGTCGTACACCTTGACCGCCACGGCGCAAAGTCTCGGTGGGCAAAACAAGGACACGAACTGCTATAAGCTGATTTACAACAACCTCGACCAGCGCACTTCGACAGACGGCTCCAATAACCGAACGACCGGCTGCTGGTAATTTTCTTAGACCTGATGAAACTGATCAGGGATTTTGTGGTGGCCGATCAAAATTGATGCATGCCCGCGAACCCTTGTTCTCGGGACCATCGGTGAGCCACACACGCGCGCCATGGATACGGGCAATCTCACGTACGATCGCGAGCCCCAGCCCGCTGCCGTCCGCGATGCCCCCAGGGAGGCGGAAGAAGCGCTCGAACACCCGCTTGCGTTCCGAAGCCGGTATGCCCGGACCGTCATCCTCGACCACAATCAGCGGATGTGCCGGATCAGACAGGCGCGCCGTCACCCGGCCACCGCGGGGCGTGTAACGGATCGCGTTGTCCAGCAGATTGGCCAGCATCTCGCGTAGAAGCACGGCGTTGCCGCTGACCGTCGCTCCCGGTGCCTGCGATTCATACCCGATGTCGATGTCCTTCTGCATCGCCGCCGGCGCCCACTCCGAGACCTGCTCACGCAACAGCCGGTCGAGTTCGATGTTTTCAAATACCGGCGGCCTCCCGGAGGACGCCTCGCTGCGCGCCAGCGTCAGGAGCTGGTGCGCCAGGCGGTTGGCGCGCTCGGCGCTGGTCTTGATCTGAGCCAGCGCGTGCTGCTGCTCCGCCGCGTCGGCGGCGCGCAACGCGTATTCGCTTTGCGTGATCAGGCCGGCGAGCGGCGTGCGCAGCTGGTGCGCCGCGTCGGCCACGAAGCGCTGCTGGGCTTCGAGCGTCTGGTCCAGCCTCAGCAGCAGCTCGTTGATCGAATGCAGCAGCGGCTGAATCTCCTGCGGCGCATTGCCCTCGGCCACCGGACTGAGGTCGCGGTGCGACCGGCTGCGGATGGCGTGGCGGATGCGTTGCAGCGGCGCGAGCCCCCGACCCACGCCGATCCACACCGAGATCGCCGCCAGCAGGATCAGGACGAACTGGGATGCCATCACTCCCGTAGTGATTTCGCGCCCGATGATGTCACGCTTGTTCAGGGTTTCAGCGGTCTGTACCAGCACCTCGCGCGGCCCGCCTCCGGTATCGACGGGGACATAAAGCGAGGCGATGCGCACCGGTTTTCCCCGGAATACGCCGTTGTGAAAAATCGGCCTGCCGACCTCATGCCGCCCGGCGGGCGGCGGAAGATCGCTGTTGCCCGCAATGACGCCGCCATCGGCCCACTTCACCTCGGAAAACACCTGGTCGTATTCATCGTAATACAGAATGTTCCAGGCCACCGTCGGCAGCTTCACGATCGCCTGGCCGTTCTCGATCTGCATCTGTTCGGCCAGCGTGCGGGTCGTGTTGAACAGGGAGCGGTCGAAAGCGGTGCTGGAAAAATACCGGGCTACGTAAAACGTCACGCCCACGTTGAACAGCCACAGCACGCCCAGCGGGACCAGCAAGTACCACAACAGCAGTCCACGCAGGGTCTGCGGCCTAGCCGGCACGTGGTTTCTCCAGCAGATAGCCGAGCCCGCGCACGGTACGGATCAACATCTGCGCATCTTCGAGTTTCTTGCGCAAGCGGTGCACGTAGACTTCGATGGCGCCGGGATTGATCTCGTCTCCTTCATCGACCAGATGCGCCGCCAGATCTTCCTTGCTGACGACGCGCCCGATGCGCAAAACCAGAACCTCGAACACTCCAAGTTCGCGCGCGGACAACTCCACCGGCACGTCGCGGATGAAGACTCGGCGTCCCTTCATGTCGTATCTGAGGGGGCCAAGCTCGATGACGCTCCCGGTACCTCCCTGGCCGCGGCGGATGAGCGCGCGCACGCGCGCTTCGAGCTCGGCGAGCTGGAACGGCTTGACCAGGTAATCGTCGGCGCCCATGTCGAGACCGGCGACACGATCCTCCAGCCGGTCGCGCGCGGTTAAAATCAGCACCGGCGTGCGCGAACCGCGCGCGCGCAAATGGCGCAGGACCTCGAGGCCGTCCATCCGCGGCAAACCGAGGTCGAGTATGAGCAGTCCGTAGGTTTGCGCAGAGAGCTTCGCATCCGCGTCGTCCCCGGTCTTGGCCCACTCCACCGTGTAGGATGCCTGACGCAGGGTGCGCGTGAGCCCGTCGGCGAGAATCGAGTCGTCTTCGGCAATCAGTATCCGCATGATTATCTGAATTGTAGCTTGGCGGCGGGACGCGTCGTTTTCGGCCGGCAGGCGGTCGTAAGCTGCGCGTAAGCTTGCGCCGCGGGACATCGGCGAGGCCGCACCGGGCAAGCGGGGGATGGTTATGCCGGTCTAGCGGGCGACGGCCATCCGGCTGGCCGCCAGCGCCGCACCGATTAGCCCCACCTGCGCGTTCGTCACCACCTGCACCGGGACGGCCGTCACGTACGGCGTCATCTTGCCCTTGTTGCAAAAGGCCCGCATGAAACGGCCGTCGGTAAGTCTTGCGATGATCTTCGGGGCGATACCGCCGGCGATGTAAACGCCGCCGGTGGCGCCGCCCGTCAGCGCCAGATTGCCGGCCTGGGCGCCGTAGATGTCGACGAACAGATCGAGCGCCTGGTTCGCGAGCCGATCATGGCCCTCCAGCGCCGCGCGCGTGATGGCGGCGGCCGGGTCGTCCCTTTGCATGGCCTCGGCGAGCGCCGCGGATTCTGGCGTTTCGCCGCGCGCTTTCAGGAAGGCGTATAGCCGCACCAGTCCGTGACCGGACAACACGCGTTCGTAGGAAGTACGACCGCAATTTTTCAGCAGATAACGCGTGAGCTCAATCTGGAGTTCGTCATTCGGCCCGAAACTGGCGTGTCCGCCTTCGGTGGCGATCGGCTCGTAATGGTCCCGGTCCCACACCAGGATGCCCTGCCCCAGCCCGGTGCCGGCGCCGATCACGGCGCGCGGTCCGCGCGCCACCGCCTCGCCCCGCTGCAACACCACCAGGTCGTGCGCGCCGAGCGCCTCGATGCCGTAGCCGACGGCCTGAAAGTCGTTGATGAGCCGCGCGTGCGGAAAACCGAATTCATGCGCCAGGGACTGGCTGTCAATCTCCCACGGCAGATTGGTGACCTTGACGTGCTGGCCCGTGGGAACCTGCTTGACCGGTCCGGCGACGCCGAAACAGGCGGCCTCGATCGCATTCGCGCGCTCTTCCCGGAAAAAATCCCGGATGATCGTTGCCAGGCTGGCATACGCGGAGCTGTCGAACCGCTGCTCGCGCACGGGTCGGTAGCCCCCGGCATCGCATTCCGCGATCTGCAACAGAGTCTTGGTACCGCCGATGTCACCCGCGAGAATCCGCATCGCCCATTTCTCCTCCTCTGAGGTTATCACGTTGTGATGCCGGCGGCAGGATTGCTATACTCTCGGCCCGTGCCGGGGTGGCGGAACTGGTAGACGCGCCAGACTCAAAATTTGGTGGGAGCGATCCCGTGTCGGTTCGATTCCGACCCTCGGTACCAACCACTTCTTACCGAATCAGGCGCATGGGTCCCGATGATGCGGATACACCACGCGATAGACGTAGTTGATTCAAACCACGATGCGACATTTGTTACTGGCGATGTTGAACACGGCGCGCCCGTCCTTGAGGATGCTGGCGGTTCGAATGCCGCGTT
>JBLMXN010000202.1:0-4855 GCA_050257795.1 Bacteroidota bacterium | reverse complement strand
GCCGCCGCTGAGCGCCCGGCCAAGGATGGCCGGGCCGGGGTGACTCGAAGCCACAGTGTAGCGACATGGATGGCTGGGCGATGTCAGCGATCCGATCTTCGTTTGGCACGGGCAGTGGGTTGCGCCTCCCATGGGTTGTCAGGCCAGGGATGTTTCGGATACCGTCCCTTCAACTCCTTTTTCACTTCCGCGTAGGTGCGCTCCCAGAAACCGCGCAGGTCCTGCGTGACCTGGATCGGCCGCTGCGCCGGCGACAGCAGGTGCAGGGTCACCGGCACCCTGCCCCAGGCCACGCGCGGGGTATCGGCGAGGCCGAACATTTCCTGGAGCTTTACCTTGAGCACCGGCGATTCGCCGGGGACGTATTCCAGCCGCACGCGCGAGCCGCTCGGCACCTGGACATGCGTCGGCGCACCCTCGTCGAGGCGCCGGCCCTGTTCCCAATCCAGTCGCGACCGCAAAATCGCCAGCAGATCGAGCCGCGCCAGATGCTCGCGTCGCGTCACGCCGTCGAGATACGGCCCGAGCCAGATATCCAGCTCCGCCGTCAGCATCGCATCCGACGCGTCCGGCCAGTTCTCCTGCGGCAGCCAATGTCGCAGCGACATGACGCGCGCCTGCCATTCGCGCGCCTCGCGCGTCCATGGCAGCGCTTCGAGGCCGAGCCGGCGCACGCCCTCGAGCATGGCCGCGCGCAATTTCTCCGGATCGGGCCTGGACAACGGGCGGCTGTCGAGCACGAGCGCGCCGAAGTGTTCCTCGCGCCGCGCGATCACCGCCTGCTCCTGGGCGTCCCAGCGAACCACGTCGTCATGCCGGATATGCGCCGCCAGCTGCGCGCGCAGTGTTTCGACATCCAATGGCGCCGCGAGATAGATGAATCCCTCGGTTTCCCCCGCATCGAGGCTGGCCGCCACGATGCAGGGCTGGCGCAGGCGCATTTCCGATTCCGGCAGCCGCGCGCCGCGGCCCGAGGCCAGCAGATAACGGACCTCGCCGGGTGCGCGCGCCAGCGCCACGCGATCGGGATAGGCCAGCGCGAGCAACAATCCCGCCGCCTCGATGTCGTCGTGAGTGGACTTGGGTGAACCCAGCAGCCGTTGGAATTGTTGCGCCGCCTGATTGATACGCGCGCAGCCGGTAGGATCGGCGCGATGCGCCTGCGCGCCCTGGCGCCCCTGCCGGCGAAACGCACGCAACGCCTCCAGCCGCAGCGAAAAATCGGCTCCGCGGCGAGCGTCGCCGGTGAGCACGTCGCGCTCGGACAGCAGCGCCGCGATGTCGCAGGCCAGCGCGCCCAAGCCTAGTCGCTCGGCGGCGAGCAACATGTGCGACAGCCGCGGGTGCAGCGGCAGGCGCACCATGGCGCGACCGGTGTCGGTGATATGTCCGGCCGCGTCTTCGGCAGCAAGCGCGTCCAGTTCCACCAGCAGCGCGCAGGCCTGGTCGAATGCGGCCCGCGGCGGCGGGTCGAGCCAACTCAAAGCGCTCTCGTCGCGCACGCCCCAGGCCGCCAGCTCCAGCGCCAGCGGCGCGAGGTCGGCGGTGCGGATTTCCGGCAGCGCCTGCGGAATCAGGCCGCGCTGCGTGGTCTCGCTCCACAGGCGATAACACACCCCCGGCGCCGTGCGACCGGCGCGGCCGGCGCGTTGCTCGGCGGAGGCGCGTGAAATCCGCGTCGTGGCGAGCTTTGAAAGTCCCGAGACCGGATCGAACTGCGGCACGCGCACGAAACCCGAGTCCACGACGATGCGCACGCCCTCGATCGTGAGGCTAGTCTCGGCGATCGGCGTGGCCAGCACCACCTTGCGCCGCCCCGGGGCCGGCTGCAGCGCGCGATCCTGCGACTCCCAGGACAGATCGCCATAAAGCGGGAACACCGCCGCGCGTGAACCGAGATCGTGCTCCAGCAGGTCCTGGGTGCGGCGGATTTCGCGCGCGCCCGGCAGGAACGCGAGCACGTCACCTTCGTGCGCGTCGAACGCGCGCCGGATCGCGCCGCTCACGAGCGGCGGCAGCGGCTCGACCGGGTCGCGCGGCAGATAGCGGATATCCACCGGGTAGCTGCGCCCGTGACTCGTGACGATCGGCGCATCGCCCAGCAGCCGCGCGACGGCTTCGCCGTCCAGAGTCGCCGACATCACGAGAATTTTCAGGTCCTCGCGCAGCACCTTCTGACTGTCGAGGCAGAACGCCAGCGCCAGGTCGGCGTGCAGATGGCGCTCGTGGAATTCGTCGAAGATCACCAGCCCGACGTTTTTCAGCTCGGGATCGGTTTGCAGGCGGCGCGTGAGAATCCCCTCGGTGAGCACCTCGATGCGCGTCCGGGCCGAGACCTTGCTGTCGAAGCGGATGCGGTAACCGACGGTCTCGCCCGGAGCCTCGCCGCGCAACGCGCTCATGCGCGCGCAGGCGGCGCGCGCCGCCAGCCGCCGCGGTTCGAGGATCAGGATGGTGCGGCCGGCCAGCCACGGTTCGTCGAGCAGCGCGAGCGGCACCAGGGTGGTCTTGCCGGCGCCGGGCGGCGCCTGCAGCACCGCGGCCCGGCGCGCCGCCAGCGCGGCGCGCAGCTCGGGCAGAACAGCGTCAATCGGCAGACCGCTCATGGGCCGCGAGTCTACTCGAAATGCCGGCGGCCGCTAAGCCGACGGCAACGGCGGTTTCTTTTCGCCTTCTCCGCGGGGCAGCGAGCAGGTGTTGCACTTCTCGTAAAACGCGCGGGTCGCGGCGTACACCGGGGCCAGGTCGAGTTGATAAAACCCGAGACCGCCGCGACGCAGATAAAGCGTGTACGACGCTCCGGGCTGGAACTGCCGCCAGTACTCGCGGCCCTGTTTAAAGTCGATGACCGGCAGCCCGGTTTCGCGCGGTTCGAGACGCACATACCCCCGCAGCACGTACTCATGGGGCTGGGCGCCCGCGGTGTCCGTGATCCGGTTGAGCCGCAACAGCCCCGGATACATCGCGAATCCCGCATCCAGGCCGACCATCAGCGAAAGCACGGCGGCGATCACGAACGGCATCTTCGCGCGGCTCAGCCAGAAATAGCTCAGCACCGCGGCGAGCACGCCGCCGGAAACCCACGTCGCCCAGGGCCAGAACCCGGCGTAGGTTTCATCGAGCGCAATGAGATCCACGGCCCCGTAGAGTCCGATCACGCCGAGCATGATCACGGCGACCATGGCATGCCCGTTCTTGAACAGATCGAACACGAGCGGGCTCGACACGTCCAGTCGCTGAATCGCCACGCCACGCGCCCGCAGCACGCGCAACAGCGGCGTCTCCTCGGCGAGCCGCAGGGCCTGCTCCGGTACGATGCGCTTTTGCCGCCTTTGCAGGCGTTGCTTCATCAGAGTCTTGACGGTTTCCTCCGGGGTATCCGGCGTCACCCACTCATCCACGACGATTCTTCGCGTGTGCACACCGTCGCTCAATGTGAGCATGACGCCGGGTCCGAACGGTGGGCCCAGTTCGGCTTTTTTGAGACGCGCCCAGAAAATAGACCACGCGCGCGGCGCCAACGGGAGCCGGTACCGCGCCGGGCGCTGGAACGCAATCCCCGTCTCGTCCACCACGATGCGGTCTTCGAGCCGCGCGGGTTGTTCCACTGCCAGGTACAACAGGACGAACGGCATGGCGATCGCGGCAACCAGATGATCCGGGCGCTCCCGCAACGAATTCCACAGTCCGTGCCACAAACGTTCGTGCGCCAGGGCGTCGCTGCCGAGAACCTGCCACACCACCGCCAGAATCACGACTGGCACAAGCAACAGCGACGCCAGCGCTATCCAATGCGCGCGCCGGGCCACGGGATGCAATGATGCGAGCCGCACGAAGATGACGCCTGCTGGCGGGCGATTCGGACTGGAGTGCATGATGGCTTTCTCGTTCATGGAAAGTCCTGTTCAGTCTAGCAGGTACCCGGACCCACGCCCGCGCTGGCCCGACGCCGAGGCAGCCGCTACTATAAAAATCAGGCATGGAAATTCATCGCACGCTGGCCGCGCCGGACGGCGCCTCGCTCGGTTATCGCCTCTGGCGCGGGGGCGCCGCGCCGCGACGCCTGATCGTCCTGTTGCACGGCGTGGCCAGCAACATGACCCGCTGGTCGGAGTTCGTCGAATTCACGACGCTGAAGGAAAGCTGGGATATCCTGCGCCTGGACCTGCGCGGCCACGGCGAATCGTTCTGGCGCGGCAGGCTGCGGCTGGAGCGCTGGTGCGAGGACCTGCGCCATATTCTGGACGCGGAGCAATGCGAGCAGGCGCTGCTCATCGGCCACAGCCTCGGCGCGCAGGTGGCAGTGCAGTTCGCCGCGCGTTTTCCCGCGCGCGTGCGCGGGCTGGTGCTGATCGACCCGGTGTTTCACGACGCCCTGCGCGGCGCGCTGCGCACCGCCAGCCGCCTGAAACCGGCCCTACATTTGCTGATCGGTTCGATCCGCCTGCTGAACGCACTCGGCCTGCGCCGGCGCCATATCCCGAACCGCGACCTGCGCCAGCTGGACGAGGCCACGCGCGTGAAACTGCTGAACGTCGGCAAAAAAGAGGAAATGATCGCGCTGTATTCATCGCCATGGGAAGACATCAAATACTTCCCGACGGCGAGCTTCCTGCAGGAACTGCTGGAAATCATCCGCCCGCTGCCGCCATTGTCTTCCCTGCCCATGCCGATCCTGGCGTTACTGTCCACCGGCATCACCTACACCGAGCCCGTCGCGACGCGCAGGGTTCTGTCCGGACATCCCGATATGACGATCGTCGCGATCGACGCCCATCACTGGCCGCTGACGGAGAAACCGGAACAGGTGCGCGCGGCGATCGAGCGCTGGTGCGGGCGGTTTGCGGACTGAATC
>JBLMXN010000201.1:0-7211 GCA_050257795.1 Bacteroidota bacterium | reverse complement strand
TGCACTCGATCACGGTGCAGGACCGCCGGCGCATGCTGCACGCCTGGAACATCTTCCTCGTGATCTCGACGTTCTCGCTGTCGCTGCTCGGCACCTTCCTGGTGCGCTCGGGCGTGCTGTCCTCAGTACACGCCTTCGCGGTCGATCCGGGGCGCGGCGCCTACATTCTCGCTTTCATGACGATCGTGCTGGTGGTTTCCTTCGGCATCTTCATGGTGCGCGGCCGTTACCAGGAGGCGGAAGAGGCGATCACGTCGTTCCTGTCGCGCGAGTCGCTGTTCGTGTGGAACAACGTGCTGTTCTTGGTCGCCTGCGCCAGCGTGTTGCTCGGCACGCTCTATCCCCTGGCGCTCGACGCCCTGAGCGGCGAGAAGATCACCGTGGGCGCGCCGTACTTCAACACCGTCATGGTGCCGATCTTCCTGGTGATGATCCTGCTCATGGCCGTCGGGCCGCTGGTGCCGTGGCGCAAGGCCAATCCGCAGCGCCTGCGTTCGCGCCTGCTGATCCCGGCGGTGATCGGCATCGCGGTCGCGGCGGGCATGTTCGTCGCGCTGCCGCGGGCGCATTGGACCGGGCCGGTGGCAGTCGGCTTCGCGCTGTTTGCGCTGGCGAACCTGCTGATCGACTACCTGCGCGCCGTCGCGCAACGGCGCCTGCAACTGAAGGAAAATTTCGGCCGTGCCTGCCTGAAGACTGTGCTCGGCAACCGGCGCCATTACGGCGGCATGATCGTGCACTTCGGCATCGTGATCATCACCCTCGGGCTGGTCGGCTCTGGCCTGTTCCGTTCCGAAACCACGGTGACCATGGGGCCGGGCGACGTGGCCGAGGTCGCCGGCGAACGCCTGCGCTTCGACGGCATAACCCAGTTCCACCGCGAGAATTACGACACTGTCCAGGGGCGGCTGACGCTGCTCAACAGCGGCCGCGAGGTCAAGCCGGAGCGCCGGCGCTATCCGCGCCAGCAGGCGCCGACCACCGAGACCAGCATCGACTCCACGGCATTGCGCGACGTGTACGTGGTCATGAACGAATCGAACGACCCCAGCAAGTGGGCGATACACATCTACGTCAACCCGCTGGTGCGGTTCATCTGGAGCGGCGGCTTCATCATCATCGGCGGCCTGTTCCTGTCCCTGAGCGGCCGGCGCCGCGCGCGCGGCGCCGAGGCCTCGGCGGTCGCGGCCGAACCTGCCGGTTAAATCCCACGTGCGACGCCTGATTTTTCTCCTCTTGCTGGTTGTCGCCTTGCCGGTATTCGCGGCCGAGGTCACGGAAGATCCCGTGGAGCGCCAGATGCTCGACATCGCCAAGGACCTGCGCTGCACGGTGTGCCAGAACCAGCCGGTGTCGGAATCGAACGCCGACCTGGCGCACGACATGCGCCAGATCATCCGCGAGCAGATCAAGGCCGGCAAATCGCGCCAGGAGATCATCCAGTATTTCGTCGACCGCTACGGCGATTATGTGCTCATGAAGCCGCCCAAGCAGGGCGCCGGCGAGGTGGTGTGGCTGGCGCCGGTGGTGCTGCTCGCGCTCGTCGGGGTGTCCGGCTTTTTCTATCTGCGCCACCGGCTGCGTCCGTCATTGCCGCCGCCGCCCAAGCTTTCCCGGGAAGACGCCGCGCGCGTGCGCGAGGCCCGCAAGCAGGGCGAAGCATGATTCTGCTCGCCGTCGCCGCCGTCCTGATCGCGAGCGCCGCGGTATGGTACGTGGTGCGGCCGCTGACGCGTGCGGTCGCCGTGGACACGCGTGAGCGCCGGCATCAGCTGCAACTGCTGCGCGACCGGCTGCTAACGCAACTCAACGAGCTCGACATCGAGGAGGGCGACCGCAACATCGATGCCGCGGTCGTGGCCGACGAGCGTGGACGCCTCGAGGCGGAACTGGCGCAGGCGCTGCGTGAACTGGAAACCCTCAAGCCCAGCAAAAAGACGCGCAAGAAGGAGAAGGAAGCGCGCCGCGTCTGGATCACGGTCATGGCGGTGCTTGGCGTCGCTATGCCGCTTACCGCCGCCGGGCTGTATGCGCTCAATCAGCGCGACACGCTGGCGGCTCTGTCCAATCCGCAGCTGCAGGCCAATCAGTCGGTGCCACCGGTGGTGCTGGAGATGGTGGCGCGGCTGGAGCAGCGCCTGGCCGCGCAACCGGACGATCCGGCCGGCTGGTCACGGCTCGGGCGCGCCTACGCCGTCCTGGGTCGGCCGGATGCCGCTGAAGCGGCCTACGCCCACGCCTACAAGCTGTCCCCGGACGATCCGCAGGTCGTCGCCGAGTACGCGGCCTTCCTGTACAACGCCAATCCGCAAAACACCAGTGGCCCGGTGTACGGGCTCTTCGCCCGCCTGCACAAGCTGGAGCCGGAGAATCCGGATGCCCTGTGGTTCCTCGGATTCGCTTCCTATCAGAAGGCCGACTACAAAGAAGCGCTCAATTACTGGAATCGTCTGCTGCAGGGCTTGGCGCCGGAGAGCCCCGAGGCCCAGCACCTGCGCACCATCATCGCCAAGACCCGCGAAAATCTCTCGAAAAAATAACGTCTTTCGGGAAGCCACGAATCCGGCTTTACAGGCGGTGCCGGGACCGGTATAAGCAAGGCAATAAGAACGAACCGCCGTCGCTATGCGCGCATCTTTTTACCGTTATGTTACTGTGCTGGTGGTTATTCTCGGCGTGTCCGAGGTGGCGCACGCCGGCATTTATACCTTTACCGACGCTAACGGCGTTATTCATTTCACCAACAAACCCACGGATCCACGTTATGCCGGTATGGTGCGGGTGTCGTACCTGCCCGATCCGGCGCGCACGCCGCCGCCGGCGCGGGCGGTCGACCCGAACCGCTATATCCCCTTGGTCAAAAAAACCGCGCGTGAACTCCAGATCGACGAAGCCCTGCTGCGCGCGGTGATCGCAGTGGAATCCGGCTACGATGCGCGCGCGGTCTCCAGCCGGGGGGCGGTTGGCCTGATGCAATTGATGCCGGAGACCGCGCGGCGGTACGGCGTCACGAACCTGTACGACCCGGCCCAGAACATCCGGGGCGGGGCGCGCTACCTGCGCGATCTGATGGGGAAGTTCAACAACGACCTCAGTCTGGCCCTGGCCGCTTACAACGCCGGCGAAGACGCCATCGTGCAGTACGGCAATCGCATTCCGCCTTATCGCGAAACGCTGATGTACGTCCCGAAGGTGCTGGCCACCTACCGGCGGTACAAGCCGGCCATGCGTTGATCGCTCTCCGCTGGCGCCCAGCGCAGGGGTTACCCCTCACCCCACCCCTTCTCCCGCAAGGGGAGAAGGGAACGAGCCGTGGCGCATTATGCGCGCACTCTTTACGTTAGAAATCCCAGCGGTAACCGAGTGACCAGTAACGCCGGCGGACTTTGTCTTGTGTCGTCGGACCTATGGTTTCGGTGTATTCCGCGCCCAGTTCCATCTCGAAAGTCATGTTGTCCTTCCATCTGTAGCTTGGCTTCAGCGACGGCGCGAACCGCTTCAAATCGGTATCGGTGCTGGTATCGTGCTGGGCGTACCAGGTCAGGGTGGTGTCGAGGCTCCAGGCGGCGCCCCAGAGCACGCGATTGGTCAGGGAGTACAGATTGCCGGCGTAGGTTTCGGCGTCGATGCGGCTCACGCTGACCACCGTAACGTCACGCGGGTTGAACAGGCCGGTGCCGATGATATTGCCCGTGTACGTGTAGGTGTTGCCGGCGTCCGGTTGCGCCGGCTGGTTGACCGAACCCACGGTGGCCGACGTATGCGCCGACTGCACGTCGAGTCCCGCCTGCCAGTGCGTCGACAACGCCTGTGTCACGCCGGCGGCCTTCAGGTCGGTCGTGGCCGTGAGATCGAGCGCCTGCTGCTTGAGCTGTTCGTAGGATTTGGTCTGCAGCTGCGACTTGATCGAGGTATCGGATTCGCCCAGTAGGGCGTTGACCAGTTCCAACGCCGGCGCCTTGCGCCTGTCGAACAACACGTGCGCGGTCGTTCCGCTGCTGCCGGTCCAGTTGCCCTGGATCAAGGTGATGTTCGAGGTCTGGAACTCGGTGTCGTAGTCGAACAGTCCGTACAGGGTGAATCTCGGGTCGAAATAACGCAATTCGCTGCCCACGGCGTTGCGGTCGATGACCCCGTCGACCTTTTGCTGAATGGTGTACAGGCTCGCCCCCCAATGCTCGGCGTACGGCCCGATGTCCACGCTGGCGCCGTAAAAGCGCAGGCTCGAATTGTATGTGATGTCGACCGGCACGCCGCCGACTGCGTTAAGCCGCCATTTGGGCGTGAAATTGTAGCCGGCCTGCAGGCCGTCGAATCGTCCGAGCACGCCCGCGCTGCCGCCGGGCTGACGGCCGACTCGCGCCGAGTAGTCACGCTTGCGATCCTTGAGTTCGTAATAAACCGCGCTCGGACGGTTGGTGTCTTCCTGGCCCTGCAGGAAATTCTTGGTGTGCGTATCCCGAATCACCAGACGGTTGTCGTAGTCCTCGCTGCGATAACGATGCATGAAGTTGAGGTTGGTGATCAGGGCGCTCTGGTCCGTCTGGGTCAGGGTGTTCTGGCTCGCCGTGTTGGTGGCCGGGTTCTGGTTAGTGGTATCGACCTTGCTGGCGCCATGATAGTAATACTGCGACAAGCTGCCGACGATGCTCGATTGCGCCTGCACGCGCGGGCGCACGGCCTTGAGCACGGGAGTGGGTGCCGGCGCCGCCGTCGCGTCGAGCACGGCGATGCGTTGACGCACGCGGTCCGCACCGTCACCGGCCGGATAAAGGCTCATATAAAGTTCATATTCCTTGCGTGCCGCGACGGTTTCTCCGGCGCGCTCGCGAGCCAGCCCGATGAACTCCTGGGCGTCCTGGGAATAGCGATTGGGCGGCAGGCGCAATAATGTATCCAGCAAGGTGATGGCGCTGGCATTGTCGCCGCGCGCGAGCGCCGCGCGGCTTTTCTCCATCAGCGCCTGCGCTTCGCGATCGTATGAAGAAGCCGGTCCCGTCGCCGCCACGCCCGGCGGGATCGCCGGAGCGTGCGTGGGCACGGGTACCGGCACCGGTTTGGGCGCGACCGCGACCGCGGGGGGCGTCACCGCCGGCGCGGCCAGGGCGGTGCGCACCGAGTCGCTCTGCTCATCACGCGTGATGCGGATCACCTTGGCGTTGGGATACGTGGTTTGCAGTTGATTGCGCGCGGCATACACGTCCTCTTCTTTTTCGAAAAAGCCGAGTTTCAATTGATGACGCGTCTGGTCCCTCACGCGCGTTTGCGTGGTGTAAAGCCGGTAGTTCCTGAGCGCAGCCGGGAGCGGCGCGCGCGCCGTCGCGATGGTTTTCGCGCTTTCCTCGAGCTGGACGGCGTAGAGCGCCTTGGCAGAAAAAGTGCCCGCCGCCACCGCCGGTGGAGCCACGGGAGCGGGCGCCGCTGCCGGTGCTTTCGGCGCCTCGGCCTTTTTTACCGGCGCGGGGGGCGTCAGTGCCTTGAGGGTCGGGAAGGTGCGTGCAATGACGGCGAATTCATTGCCGGTAATCTCGGTGACGCGCGCCGAGGGATACTTTCCCAGCGTGCGAGCACGAAACGCATCGGCAGCGGCGAAATTTTCGAAGAAACCGAGGCGCAGGTTGTAGACGTCCTTGCCGAATGCCCTGGATTGCAGGAGGTACACCGGCCGGTCCGGGAAATCGCGCTTGGCTTGTTTGTCCGAGATGGGGGTGAAGCTGCTGCGCAGCGTCACGGCGAAATATTTTTTCACGTTCGCCTCGGCGGCGCTTTCGGTGTCGGCCTTGTCGCCGGGTTCGGCGCCGAAGGCTGACACCAGCCAGAGATTGCCCAGAAAAAACAGAAACGAAAAGACAGTGACAGCCCGCATGGTGGTTGTTCTTGAAGTCAAAAAAGTTAAGGGGGACGAAAAAAGTCTTACTTGGCCGGTTCGCCCTTTATTTAGCCGGTTTGTCTTTGGTCGTATCAGCCGGGGCGCTTTGTGCGGGCACCACGGGCAGGTAAATCACGATGCTGCGGTGATCGTCCCCGGGCCGCACCTGGTAGTCGACGGCGCGGTCGAAGCGCACCGAGAGCGACGAGGGATCGCGCTGCAGATTGAGCGAAGCCGGAGGATCGTAGGTGATGGTCGTGGCCGGCAGCACCGGCGTGGCCGAAACGTGCCGGACGTCCTCCAGCAGGCTGATGTCATGCGTGTCCAGGCCGGTGACGGTGAAGAAAATCTGCAGCAACTGCCCGTGTTCCTTTGGAAAATGGCGCACGTAGTTGACCGGCAGCACGAAGCTGATGCGGATCTTCGCCCAGTCCGGCTCCACCGAGGTTTCCACGTCGTCCAGGAGCGGATCTTGTGCATGGGCGCCGCCGGCAGCCAGGCTCAATAACAGTGAAATCCCAATAAATATTTTTTTCATGCAGCAATTCCCTTTACTGATGGGTTACTTGCCGGAAATTCCAGCTCAGTTCCAGTTTATGTACGTGGTGCCTATGTTGCCCAAAGGCCGGTGACAACCGGATTGGGAGCAGTCGGTGACCCCGGTGCTCTGTCGATGGGTCAACGACATTCTTTGCATATTACCGAGGTAGCTGGTACCGCTCGCATGGCAGCCTTTGCACCAGCCTCCACCGTTGCCCGGACTGTTGTTGTGATTCATCGTCTGAATCGAAAAGCTGGTCGTGCTGGTGTGGCAGGAATCACAATTCATGCTGGTGCCGGCAAGCAACTGGGTCTTGTAGGGAATGTGATTGCTCGGCGCCGCCAATCCCGCACCGCCGGGGGTATGACAGGTTTCGCACGTTCCCGGGGCAATGCCGGTGTGATTGAACACGCCATTGGCGAAGGTGGTATAACCGGCGTGACAGGTGTCGCACGAGGCCGTGGTGGCGACGTGATTTGCCGGTTTCCCGAGCGCATTCCACGTCGTGTAGGCGCCATTGTGGCAAGTTGAGCATTGACCCGGTAACACACCTTGGGCGGTCGTGTGCGTGAACGACGAGGTCGTAAAGGTAGTCGTGTTATGACATGCGTCGCACGACAGTGTCGTCGGAATGTGATTCGACGGCTTGGCCATGCCGGTTCCGCCCTGGACATGGCAGGTGGCGCAGGTGCCCGGCGTGACACCGGTGTGGTTGAACCCGGCGCCGGCAAAGGTGGTGTAACCCGAGGTGTGGCAGGTATCGCACGAGGCCGTGGTGGCGACGTGACCCGCGGGTTTGCC
>JBLMXN010000200.1:0-7161 GCA_050257795.1 Bacteroidota bacterium | reverse complement strand
GGCGTCATCGCCACCGCGCCCGGCACCGATTGCGATTTCGTCAGCCGCTTCTTCGCTCCCAAGTTCGGCATCGACGAGGACCCGGTGACCGGCTCGGCGCATTGCACCCTGGCGCCGCTGTGGGCCGGGCGGCTGGGACGCCAGAGCCTCCACGCCAGACAGGTTTCGCGTCGCGGCGGCGTGCTGCGTTGCGAACCCGTCGGCGACCGCGTGCGCATCGGCGGCCAGGTCGTCGCCTATCTTGCCGGCGAGATCGGGCTGCCCTGAGCTGAAACGTGCGCCGCCGGTCGAATCGACGGCATGAGACCTGTACGGCGGCGCGCTCGCAGGCGAGAATAGGGCAAACTCACGGGCTGGAACCCCCATTGATCGGAGACGGCATGCGCGTCGGTCTGTTCGTCACCTGCCTCGTGGACCTGATGCGCCCGAGCATCGGTTTTGCCGCGTTGCGCCTGCTGGAAGCGGCGGGATGCGAGGTGGTGGTGCCGCCGACGCAAACCTGCTGCGGCCAGCCGGGCTACAACTCCGGCGATCGAGTCGCGGCCAAGGCACTGGCGCGCAAGGTTCTGCGGGAATTCGACGGCTGCGATTACATCGTCGTGCCGTCCGGTTCATGCGGCGGGATGATCCGGGTGCATTATCCGGCGCTATTCGCGGACGAACCGGCAATGCGCGAAACCGTGCAGCGGGTGGCCGAACGCACTTATGAACTGACGGATTTCCTGGCCAACATCGCCAAGCTCGAAACGCTTCCCGGCCGCTACAGCGGTTCGCTCACCTACCACGATTCCTGCTCCGGCCTGCGCGAACTGGGCGTGCAGGCGCAGCCGCGCGCGCTGCTGGCGAAGCTGCCGGGCGTGAAGCTCACCGAGATGCGCGAGTCCGACACCTGCTGCGGTTTCGGCGGGACCTTTTCGGTCAAGTTCGGCGACATCTCGGCGCGCATGGCGGACAACAAGTGCGAACACATCGCCCGGACCGGCGCCGGCGCCATCGTCGCCGGCGACCTCGGCTGCCTGCTCAACATCGAGGGACGCCTGCGCCGTCGCGGCGATCTGCAAACCAAGGTGTTGCACATCGCTGAAGTGCTGGCGGGAGAAGATGGCGTATGCAAGTGACCGCGATGCACTTCAAGCGCAAGGCCGCGGAAAACCTGCGCAACGCAAAGCTCCAGCACGCGCTGGAGAGACTTCAGACCAAGTTCGTCGACGGCCGCGCCGCGGCGATCGCGGATCTGTCCAACTTCGACGAAATCCGCGACGCCGCGGCGGAAATCCGCGAACGGGTGGTCAATCACCTCGACCGTTATTTGCTGCGTTTCGAGCAGGAAGCCACAGCCCGCGGCGCGGTCGTGCATTGGGCCGAGACCGCCGACGACGTCAACCGCATCGTCGCCGACATCGCCGCCGAGCACGGCGTACGCAGGATAGTCAAGGTGAAGTCCATGGTGAGCGAGGAGTGCGGCCTGAATGATTATCTCGAGAGTCGGGGTCTGAACGTGCTTGAGACCGATCTCGGCGAGTACATCCTGCAGCTGGCGCGCGAGGCGCCTTCCCACATCGTGGCGCCGGTGGTGCACAAGAGCAAGGAAGACATCGCCGATCTGTTTGTGGAAAAGCACCACCGCCCGCGCACCACGCAAATCGCCGAGCTGTGCCGCGAGGCGCGCGAGGTGCTGCGGCCCGGGTACCTCGCGGCCGACATGGGCATTTCCGGCGCGAATTTCATCATTGCCGAGACCGGCTCGGTGTTGATCGTGACCAACGAAGGCAACGGCCGGCTCTCGACCACGCTGCCGCGCGTGCACGTCGCCATCACCGGCATCGAGAAGGTCGTGCCGACGCTGGAGGACGTGACCACGCTGCTGCGACTGCTGCCGCGCTCCGCCACCGGCCAGTCCATCACCAACTACGTTTCGGTGCTGACCGGCACCAAAGGCAAGGACGAGACCGACGGGGCGGAGCATTTTCATATCATCCTGCTCGACAACGGCCGCAGCCGCCTGCTCGGCACCGAGTTGCAGCCGATGCTGCGCTGCATCCGCTGCGGCGCCTGCATGAACCACTGTCCGGTGTATCAGAACATCGGCGGCCATGCTTACGGCTGGGTGTATCCGGGACCGATGGGTTCGGTGCTGACGCCGAGTTTCGTCGGGCTGGAGAATGCGCTCGACTTGCCGAATGCTTCAACCTTTTGCGGTCAGTGCGCGGCGGTGTGCCCGGTGAAAATCCCGTTGCCCGATCTGTTGCGGCAGTTGCGCAACCGGCAGGTGGAGCGCCATCTGCGCCCGTGGCAGGAACGAGCGGCGCTGCGTGTGTGGTCCTGGATGGCGCAGCACCCGGCACTGTACGCTCTGGGCACGCGCATCGTCGTGCGCCTGCTGCGTCTGTTTGCCGGCTCCAAGAAAAGGTTGCGTCATCTCCCGGGCGCGCCCGCCTGGACCAATGAACGCGACATGCCGGCGCCAGCGGGCCGGACTTTCCGCGAGCTGTATCGCGCGGGGCGGCGCACATGAGCGCGCGCGAAAGCATCCTGGCGCGCATCGCCAAGGCGCGCGGCCCCGCTGCCGCCGCGGATATTGAGGACGTCATTCGCCGTCATCCGCGCGGGCCGATACCGCCGCTGGAAAAAAATCTGGCGCAGCGTTTCGGCGAACAGGCGACGCTGCTGGCGAGCGACGTTGTCAGCGCGGCCGCAATGGCGGAAGTCCCCGGTCTGGCCGCGCGCTACCTGAGCGAACGGCGTTTGCCGATGCAAGCCGTGTGCTGGCCGGGATTGGCAGCGCTCGACTGGCAAGCCGCCGGCATCGCGGTGCAAGCGCGTGCGGCGCGTGACGCCGACCTGGTCGGCATTACCGGCGTTTTCGCCGGCATCGCCGAAACCGGCACGCTGATGCTGCTTTCCGGCCCGCAAACCCCGGCCACGGCCAGCCTGCTGCCGGAAACCCACATCGCCGTCGTGGAAAAGACGCGGATCGTCGCCACCATGGAGGACGCCTGGGACCGCCTGCGCGAGGAACACGGAAAGTTGCCCCGTGCGGTAAACTTCGTCTCCGGGCCGTCGCGCACGGCGGACGTCGAGCAGACCGTCACGCTCGGCGCGCACGGGCCGTATCGGGTAATGATCATCGTGGTCGGCTAAGGGTTTCTATCAAAATGAAATGGATCGCCGGGACGCCAGGAACGCCAGGGTCAAGAAAACTGGGTATATTGTTTTTCCTGGCGGCCCTGGCGTCCTCGCGTTCATGATCATATTCAGGATTCTGCATTCGAGGTGACGCCATGACAAAACCGGTCCTGTCCCTGTGGATCAACGGCAAAGCCCAGGCCAGCACGGGCACGCGCACCGCCGACATTTTCAATCCGGCGACCGGACAGGTCATCCGGCGCACGCCGCTCGCGAGCCGGCAGGATGTCGAACTGGCCGTGGCCGCGGCGCGCGCGGCGTTTCCCGGCTGGCGCGACACCACGCCGCTGCGGCGAGCGCGCGTGCTCATGCGCTTTCGCGAACTGATGCAGGCGCACCGTGACGAACTGGTGCATTTGACCTGCGAGGAACACGGCAAGACGCGCGATGACGCCGCCGGTTCGCTCACGCGCGGCATCGAGGTCATCGAGTTTGCCATGGGCGTGCCGCACCTGCTGAAGGGCGAGCAGGCCGAGGACGTCGGCCGCGGCGTGGATTGCCATTCGATCTTGCAGCCGGTGGGCGTGTGCGCCGGCATCACGCCGTTCAATTTTCCGGTGATGGTGCCGCTGTGGATGTTTCCGGTCGCGATTGCCTGCGGCAACACCTTCGTCCTGAAACCCTCGGAGAAAGTCCCGTCGGCGAGCCTGCGCATGGCCGAACTGTTCCGCGAGGCCGGTCTTCCGGACGGCGTATTCAACGTGATCCCGGGCGACAAGGAAACGGTCGATGCGTTGCTGACGCATCCGGACGTGCGCGCGATCTCGTTCGTCGGATCCACGCCAGTGGCGAAATATATTTATGAAACCGCCGCGCGCCACGGCAAGCGCGTGCAGGCGCTCGGCGGCGCCAAGAACCACGCGGTGGTGATGCCGGACGCCGATCTCGATTTCACCGCCGACGCGCTGGTCAGCGCCGGTTACGGTTCGGCAGGCGAGCGCTGCATGGCGATCTCGGCGGTCGTCGCCGTCGGTGCCGCCGGCGACGCGCTCGTGGCCAAGCTGCGCGACAAGGCGGCGCGCATCAAAGTCGGGCCTGGCGAGCAGCCGGGCGTGGACATGGGGCCGGTGATCACGGCGCCGCATCGCGAGCGCGTGCAAAAACTGATCGACAGCGGCGTGGCCGAGGGCGCCGCGCTGGTGCTCGACGGGCGCGGGCACCGGGTCGCCGGCCACGAGCAGGGCTTTTATCTCGGGCCGACCCTGTTCGACAAGGTCACAACCACGATGGAAATTTACAAGGAGGAAATTTTCGGCCCGGTGCTGATCGTGCTGCGCGCCGATACGTTCGAAGATGCCATCCGCATGGTGAACGCCAATCCCTACGGCAACGGCACTGCGATATTTACGCGTTCGGGCGGGCTGGCGCGCCGTTTCGAGCGCGATATCGAGGTCGGCATGGTCGGTATCAACGTGCCGATCCCGGTGCCGATGGCGTTCTTCTCGTTCGGTGGCTGGAAGGCGTCGCTGTTCGGTGACCTGCACGTGCACGGCATGGAAGGCGTGAATTTCTATACCCGCAGCAAGGTGGTGACAAGCCGCTGGCCCGCGGGCGAGGAGCAGGGGTCGTCCAACCTGTCGATGCCGACTCTCGGATGAAACTGGCGCCGGTGGTGGATGAAAGCACGCTGGCAGGAATCTACAATTACCGCCGGCTGACGGACCGGCTCGCCACCGCCGGCCAGCCGACGGAAGCGGAACTGGTCGCGCTCGCGCGGGCCGGTTATGAGGTGGTGGTGAATCTGGCCTTGCACGATGCCGAATACTCCTTGCCCGATGAACGCAAGACCGTCGAAGCGCTCGGCATGCGCTATGTGCACATCCCGGTCGCATGGACGCGTCCGTTGCGTTCCGACCTCGAACGTTTTTTCGAAGTCATGAACGAGTTGTCGGACCAGCGCGTATTCGTGCATTGCGCCGCTAACAAACGTGTCTCGGTGTTCATCGCCTTGCATCGCATTCTGCATCTCGGCTGGGAGCGGGACGCCGCGTTCGCCGAGATGCACGCCGTCTGGGAGCCCGACGCCGTCTGGACCCGTTTCTTGAACGACATGCTTGCATCAGAAGGATAAAAATGTCCGCCAACCCCCGCCAGCACCTGCTCGAGATATTCCAGGCCGCCATCGTCGCCGTGAACGGACGGACGCGCGTGCGCGACCGTTTGCAGGCGCGCTCGTTGCCCGGGGCGCTGTACCTGGTCGCGATCGGCAAGGCCGCCTGCGCCATGGCGCAAGGCGCGCACGAGGCGCTCGGCGACCGGATCGCCGATGCGCTGGTGATCACCAAAAAGGGTTACGCCGAAGCGCTGCCGTGGCCGGTGCTGGAGGCGGGGCACCCGTTGGTGGATGAATCCAGCCTCGAAGCCGGCAATCAGTTACTGGCGTTTGTTGACCGGATTCCGAAGAATGCATCGGTCCTGGTCCTGATCTCCGGCGGCGCCTCGGCGCTGGTGGAGGCGTTGCCGCCGGAGATCAGCCTGGCCGATTTCCAGGAAATCAACCGCTGGATACTCGCCTCCGGCCTGGATATCAACGATTACAACCGCATTCGCCGGCGCTTGTCGCGCATCAAGGGCGGGCGGTTGGCCAAGCTGCTTTATCCGCGGCCGGTCCTGTGCCTGATCGTTTCGGACGTACCCGACAACGACCTGCGTGCAATCGGTTCCGGCCCGCTGGTGGCGGACGAGGACTTGCGCCGACCGCTGACGCTCCGGGGCTTGCCGGATTTCATTACCAGTGCCTTGAAGCATATGCCGCCCGCGCCTCCACCGTATGATGCGTGTTTCCAGAATGTCGTACGCGAGATCGTCGCGACGCTCGACAACGCCAAAAGCGCGGCGCTGGAAACCGCCAAGAAACTGGGTTACGAGACGGTCATGGGATCCTCCTTTATTGCGGGTGATGCCGTGGCCGCGGGCACCAGGCTCGCGGAGAAATTGCTGCAATCCGAGCCCGGCACGGTGCATGTCTGGGGCGGCGAAACCACCATTACGCTTCCCGAATCACCGGGCCGCGGCGGACGCAACCAGAGTCTGGCGCTGGCGGCGGCGCTGACGCTGCAGGGGCGCGACGACGCGTGGTTTCTTTCCGCCGGCACCGATGGCACCGACGGACCGACCGAGGACGCCGGCGCGCTCGTCGACGGCAGCACCGTCGCGCGCGGCGCGGCGGCCGGGCTCGACGCAAGCCAATCGCTGGCGCGCGCGGACGCCGGGACTTTTCTCGATGCCAGCGGCGACCTGATCCAGACCGGGCCGACCGGCACCAACGTCATGGATATCATGCTGGGTTTGAAACTAAAGAAGACAAGCGGAAACCGATGACGAAACGTTTGTTGTTGCTGGTCTGGGTATTGTTCACGCCGCTCGTGGCCTGTTCGAATCCAAGCACGCCCGCGACCCTGCTTTATTTCGTCGACAAGGAGCGGGGCGGCGAGCCGTACCGCACGCGCATGATCGTCACCGCGGGTTTCGTGCGCATGGACGGCGGTGCGACCGATGCCGAGGACTTCCTGCTGTTCGACCGCGCCAGCGGCACGATTTACAGCGTCAGCAGCGGCGACAAGCAGATTCTGGTGATCCGCCCGCGCGTCGTCGAGCTCAAGCCGCCGGTGCCGTTCGCGCATCAGGTCGTGCCCGACCGCGCCGCGTATCCCTCCGTCGGCGGCCACAAGGTCGTTCACTATGAACTGCTGACGAACAACCAGCGCTGCTACGATCTGTACGCCGCCGACGGTTTGCTGCCGGACGCGGTGCTGGCGTTGCGTCAATTCCGCGAGGCACTGGCCGGGGAGCAGGCCGCCACCGCCGCGGCGGTGCCACAGCCGATGCAATCGGCCTGCGACCTGGCGAACAACGTGTTCCTGCCGGCGCGGCAACTGGCCTACGGATTTCCGGTGCGGACGGTGGACATGGCCGGCAAGAGCAGCGAGCTGGTGGATTATAAAACCGATTTCCGGGCCACCGCCGACCTGCTCA
>JBLMXN010000199.1:0-11288 GCA_050257795.1 Bacteroidota bacterium | reverse complement strand
TGCGCTCCTGCTGCGTCATCAGCTGCGAGCCGTAGATCTGGTTGTCCTGAAGTTGATCCCGGTCGCGCAGGCGGTCCTGGTCGCGGGTCTGATCCTTGTCCGGCGTCTGCAGCCGGTCCTGGTCGCGCGTGCGGTCCTGATCCCGGTCCGCGGCATAAGCGACGGTCGCCATGGCCGGCAGCAGGGCCGCGAGCACGGCGGCATAAATCAATGTACGTTTCATGACAGTTCTCCTTAACACTTTGATTGAGTGACGCCTCAGTTTCTTGCGTGGGAAAAATACGCCCGCCATATCCTGACTACTTTGATCGGGATCAAAATCCCGCATGAACCCGAAGATACCCGTAATAACGCAGGAAAGCCGATGTCGTGCACCGTCCGGCCTGTGACCAATCGTCGCAGCCGGGTAACCGGAAATTCTGATTGGAAATTTGGAGGAACTAGAGACCCGGTGCCGGCCACAGCTGCGCCGCACCGCGCACTCCGGAGGAATCGCCGTGCACGTGCGGCAGGATTTGGGTGCGCAGCTCGTCGTTGAACACGTATCGTGCGACGCGCGCGCGGCCTTCGGTGTAGAGCCGCGCGATGTTGGACATGCCGCCGCCGAGCACGACGGCATCGGGGTCGAGGATGTTGATGACCGTCGACAGCGCGCGCCCGAAACGGTCGAAGTAGCGCTGCATCGCGGCCTCGGCCGTCGCGTCGCCGTCGGCGGCGCGCGCGACGATGACGTGCGTGTCGTGCGCCGGGTCGCCGCCGTGCGCAATGTAGTCGCGCGCCAGCCCCGGACCGGAAAGAAAGGTCTCGACGCAGCCGCGCTTGCCGCAATAACACGAAGGGCCGTCGGCTTCCAGGATGTTGTGTCCCCATTCACCGGCGATGTGCTGCGGGCCTTCGTGCAATTTTCCATGGAATACGATGCCGCCGCCCACGCCGGTGCCGAGGATCATGCCGAATACCACGCCGAAATTCTTGCCGGCGCCGTCGAGCGCCTCCGACAGCGCGAAGCAGTTGGCGTCGTTGGCGATCCGGACCGGGCGCGCCAGAACTTTTTCCAGATCGTCCTTGACGGGTTGCCCGTTGAGGCACACGGTGTTGGAGTTTTTGAGACAGCCGGTGCGCGCGGAGATCGCGCCCGGTGTGCCGATGCCGACGTGGCATCGCCGACCGGTTTTCTTCTCGAGATCGAGCACCAGCCCGCGGATGTTTTGCAGGATCGCCTCGTAGCCTTCGGTTTGCGGCGTTGGTCGCCGTTCGCGCGCCAGGATATTACCGGCATCGTCCATCACGATGCCTTCGGTTTTGGTGCCACCCAGATCGATGCCAATTCTTAACATGGATTCTCCACAGTTCCCCCTCACCCGCGAAGGCGGGAGAGGGTAGGGGGTAACGGTAGCAAGCTGCGGCACCGTGTGCTGGGCGGCATGATTTATCCAGTGACGTGTCTTGGGGCACGCTGTTCGGTCAGGGCCAATAATATGTAGGCGGTCAATGCCGCGGCGACCGAGGTGAGGTAAGGCTGCGGCAGTTGCAGCAGGTAATCGCCCGTGATCCAGGTGCCGGTGCCGGCGATGAGCGCACCGTAGGCGGCGCGCACGTGGCCGAAGGAACTGAACAGCCCGATCACCGCAGCGACGAAAATGCCGGCGCTGCCGAACGCCGAGGCCTCCTCGACCAGGTTGTAAATTCCCTCCGCGTGGCGCGCCAGCACGTACGCCAGCACGCCGCCAACGACCACGCAGATGCGCGCGACGCGCACCTTGGCGTGCGCACTCAGCTGCGGTCTCAGCGGCACCACCAGGTTATGCGAGGTCAGCGCCGCGGCCGCGAGCAGGGCGCCGGCCACGGTCGAGAGGATGGCGGAGATGATCGCGCCGGCGAAAACGATGAATGGCAATGTCGAGAGATATTTCTGCGCCACCTGCGGCAGCAGCTGTTCCGGCTGCGCCAGATCCGGCACGAGCCGCGCGCCGATCAGGCCGATGAAAACCGGAATCAGGCCGAACACCAGGTAAATGCCGCCGGCGGTGAGCGAGGCGCGGCGCGCGACCCGCGGCGTGTGCGAGGCGAGGACGACCGCGATCAGTTCCTGCGCCAGCGCCGAACCCAGGATCGGCACCGCCCAGCGTTCCATCACTTCGAGCGGCGGACCCTCGAAGAGGTGCCAGCGCTGCGGTTCGATCGCGGCCACGGCCGCCTCCACGCCACCGACAGCGTTCACCGTGACCACCAGCAGTATCGCCAAACCGAGCATCACCATGATTCCCTGGATCAGGTCCGTCACGGCGTCGGCGAGCATGCCGCCGTAGACGGTGTATAGGATCACGACGCCGGCGGCGATCCCGATGGCGAGCTCCACGTTGAAGTCGGAGGAAGTCGAGATCACCTGTCCGAGCGCGCGAATCTGCGCCGCCGCCCACATGAGCGAGGTCGGCACCAGCAGCAGTGTCGCGAGTCGCTCCACGCCCGGCGAGAACCGCTGGCGAAACAGATCGGCGAAGGTCGTGAGCTTGCGCCGCCACAGCGGCACCGCGAACACGAAGCCCATGAGCAGCAGGCACACGGTGTAGCCGAAAGGATCGGCGGTGCTGCTCGACAGGCCGCCCTGGTACACCGCGCCGGCGGCGCCGATGCAGGTCTCGGCGCCAAACCAGGTGGCGAAGATGGTGAAGGTTGCAAGCCCGACGCCGAAGCGGCGACCGGCGAGCAGGTAGTCGTTCTCGCCGCGGATGCGGCGCGCGACGATGACGACGATCAGCAGTTGCGCAAGAACATAAGCCAGGATTCCGATCAGGACCGGGCTCATGGGCGCAGTCTTATCTCAGACCTTCGGTCCAGCGGTCGTAAAATTTATCGGCGATCGCCTGCAACCGTCGCACGCGCGCGTCGAGATCGGCTGTCATGGTTTGCGGGTTCTGCACCGTGGCGCAGACCGGGGCGAGCTCATCGGCGCCGACGCGCGCCCATTCGCGCACCATGTCGGAAGTCATTTCGACGTGACACTGGAACGCCAGCGTCTTGCCGATGACGAACGCCTGGTTGGCGCAGTCGCGCGAGCCGAGGATGCGCGTCGCGCCGGGCGGGATCGAGAAGGTTTCGCCGTGCCAGTGGAACACCTCGAATTGGGCGGGCAGGCCGTCGAGCCAGTTGTCCGCGAGCGATCCGCTGACGCGACTGACCGGCAGCCAGCCGATTTCCTTGATCGGATTTCGCGTGATCGAACCGCCGAGCGCCTTGCTTATTAATTGCCCGCCGAGGCAATGGCCGAGCACCGGAAGATCGGCGGCGACGGCCTTCCGAATCAATTCAGTGACTTTTGGGATCCACGGCAGGGGATCGTTGACGCTCATCGGCCCGCCCATGAGCACGATGCCCGAAATGCCGTCTATGCTTGAGGGAACAGGATCGCCTTGGTCGATTCGGATCAACCGATGCGGCAGGCGGTGACGGTCGAGGTAATCGGCCAGGTAGCCCGGGCCCTCATGCGGCGCGTGGCGAAAGACGAGGATCTCCTGCATGCGCGGATTGTAGCGTCAGGTCCGGCATTGCGAAACACCATGAAACGTTTTTCCGTTCTGCAAATCGCGTCCCTGGCCGCCTGCCTGTTCGCCGTGCACGCCGCGGCGGCCGAAAAGGTTACGCTGCAGGCGCTGTTCCAGGACAAGGCGATCGTGCTGGTCGACGGCGCGCGCCGCGTGCTCACGGTCGGGCAGGCCAGCCCCGAAGGCGTCAAGCTGCTGGCCACCGACACCAGCGCGGAGACCGCCGACATTGAACTCGGCGGCAAGCGTGAAACGCTCAAGCTCGGCGTGGTGATTTCGAGTTTCGCGCCGCGCGGCAAGGGCCGCGCGACCCTTTACCCCGAGGGTAACGGTCATTTTTTCGCCGACGGAATGATCGACGGGCGACCGGTGCGGTTCATGGTGGACACCGGCGCGACCGTCATCGCCATGAGCAGCAACGTGGCGCAGGGCATCGGGATCGATTATCGCCGCAACGGGCAGCGCGCGGTGGCCAGCACCGCGGCGGGTTACGTGCGCACCTACAACGTGAAGCTCGAGTCAGTGCAGGTGGGGGACATCACGCTCTATAACGTCGATGGCAGCGTCATCGAGGGCAATGATCTGCCTGTCGTGCTGCTCGGCATGTCTTTCCTCGGCCAGCTAGACATGAAGCGCGATGACGAGAAAATGGAGCTGAACGAGCGCTGATGAATAAAAATGTAGGGTGGGATGGCGCCTGCTTTTGGCGCGTAACCCACCGGAATCTTTTCGGCGGGTTACGGCAAAAATCGCCTAACCCGCCCTGCATTATGATTTAGAACCGAAACCCGAGCTTGAGACCGTAGGACGTCGCGCCGCCGGTTTTGTCGGCCTCCAGCGCGAGGTTCGCCAGACCGAGATTGAAATTGCCGCCCACGAAATATTTCCCCTGGGAGAATTCCTCCTTGCTGAGGCTCGCCACGCCCACCGGTTTCGAGCTGATCCACTCGCGTCCCAGACCGGCGTAGGGCGTAAACATGAGGAAGCCCTTGGACACCGTCAGTTCCAGACCGGTGGTGTGGAAGTCGAGCTGGTCGACCCCGGACAGTTTCGAATAGGTGCCGCGCACGCCGAGCGCGGGCGTGGCGGTGCCGCCCTGGATGATCGCGTAACGCAGTTCGCCGCCCCACAACCTGATGTTGCTGTTTGGCACCGAGCTGTAAAAGGCGCCCACATCGAATCCCAGCGGCAGCCCCTTGTGCAGATGCAGTTTGGGAACGTACACCGTGCTCGGCGCGGTGCCGGAAGTGGCGCGATCCCAGGCGTCGCGGTTCTGGATTTTCGTGGCCGTGACCTCCACGCCGAGATCGAAGCCGGTGATGCCGAGCGGCTCCGCCGGCGTCACCGCCTTGTAGCTGAGCGCCGCGCCCAGGTCTTCCGACAGCTGGCGGAATTCGGTCTGCAGCAGTTGATTGATCTGATCGATGTTGTCCGCGGCATGGGCTGGTGAAGCCGCGACAAGCAAGACGCCGAAGGCGGTTAACGTGCGTTTCATTCTGTTCTCCTTGGTTCGCCGTTGAGCCGAACCGCGCCGCGACGGCGACGGTTTTCTTCATGGTAAGTAGAAACGCGCCGGTAAGTCTTACCGCTCATCCGCCGGGAACCGGCGTGTGGCGGTGCGATGGGGTTTCGTATCCGGTGCCATGATCCGGCAGGAACGTTTGTCCGGATCGCGGGCGGGATCCTTATTTGTCAATGCGGAAGTCCGGTCGCCAGCACAGCAGGCGCTCCGCTTTTTCGCTGGAGACGGTGCCGTCCTCCTCCGCGACGTTGTAGATCCCCGGCGTTCCGCGCGAAACGGCCCGCCGCGCCGCGTCGGCCGCGGCATCGACGTGCAACGGGCCGCCGGCCGGCGGCTTATCGAAGCCGGTCCCCGCTCCATATAACTTCCCGTAGCGCAGAACGATTCCGTCAAGCGGAGCGCTCAGCACCTGTTCCTCGAGGCTGGCGACAGCGCGCGCGGTCAGGCCGAAGACCGGGTCGTTCAGGTTCAGCGGGGAATCCTCGCGATAGGGCATCGGACCGGGCGCGTACGCGAAGGCGATACTCTGGGCGATCATTCGTTTGACGCCCGCGGCGACCGCCGCCGCGACGAGATTGCGCGTGCCCGTCTCGCGGATGCGCGCATTGCGGATGCGCGCCTCGGCCATCTGCGCCGGATCGAGCACGTCGGGGAGGTCGGTGAGCTGGTGGATGACCACTCGCGGCCGGGCCGCGCGGACGCTGTCGGTCAGCGACGCCGCGTCGAACACATCCAGCGCGACCGGCTCCACGCCGATCGCGCGAAGCTCCGGGACCTTGTCCTGCGAGCGTGTCGTGCCGATGACCGCCCAGCCGTCGTCGACCAGCAACCGGCAGAGCCTGCGCCCGATGACGCCGCTCGCGCCGGCGACGAAGATTGTCCGATCAGAATCGCGCGACATGAAAACCGGGACCGGGAAGCGGACGCGCGCTATTTTTTCGCGCGCCCGGGAGCCACCAGGCCCGCCAGCAGCACCGCGATCAGCGCGGTGAGGAAGATGCCGTCGAACTTGCCGGCGCCGCCGATGGCGGCGATGGGCGCGCCGAGGCCGGCAACCTTGTCCAGGTTGAGCAGGTCGGCGCCGATCAGGGTTCCGAGACTGCCGGCCACGTAAGCGAGCGGCGCGGCGCGTTCGCGCGACAGGGCGAGCGCCACAATCGCGGTCGCGAGCGGCGGCACGAACACCGGTTCGGCGATGCCGACGCCCGCGACCGGGTATGCCAGCAGATGCACGACAATCGCGACGAGGGCGGTCGCGACGAGGGCCTTTCCGTAAAACCGGTTCCTGACGATGAGGTAGAGGGAAAGCAGCGTGGGAACGACCGCGCCGCCGACGTTGACCGCGATGATTGTCCCCGGGGATTCGTGCATCAGGGGAACCACGTACGGCACGCCGAAGAATTGAATGATCCCCGGAGCGTGTATCGTCTCCGGCGACAACCGGGTGACATTGATGTTGATGTAACTTCCCAGGAACGACAGCAGCAACAGCGCCAGCATGAACCGCGGGCTCACGCCAACCCTTTCGTAGGCATAGCGCACGATGTGCAGCTCGATCGCCACCACGACGATGGCGAAGAGCAGAAAGAGCAGGAACAGGAACGGCAGCGTGTGCGGGAAATAGTACATGTTTTTGTTGGTCGCTCTAGGTGGAGGTATCGTTCAGACCGGAAACCAGTCTGCCAGAGCATGCCATGCAAGTCATTCGAGTTTTGCGTGTTCACCGGGTCAGGAAAAACACGAGGCAGGGGTACGGCAGATTACGGCCGGGCACGGCGAGTCCATCGGCGCCGGGCGCGGGAGCGACGCGCTGATACCCGATGCCTGATTGCGGATTATCTGCCTTCGATGCGTCTGGCCAGTCTTACTATCAGGCGTTTCACCCGCTCGGAGATGCGGCTGTAGTCCGTCTCAAGCAGTCGCCGCGCACCTTCAAGATCGCCGGCATTGCATGTCACGACCACCTGCGCCGCCAGCCGGTGGAACGTGGCGTGTTCCGTCTTTACTTGCGGGAATTCCTCGTGATGCTGGTATGCCGCGCCTTCGCCATAGATCCACTTTCCCAGGACGCACTGATTGTCCTGACAGATGACGTCCGGATTCAGGTTTTCGGAACGATCGCCGCTGAGATATTTCTCGAGGCGCTTTTTCCAGGCGATATGCGCCATGACCACCTGTGGAAAATCCATCGTCATCCCCCTGTCCACTCCCGTTTAGAGTCAGTACAACACGCTCGTCTGAGTAAGCCTGCTATCACGCCTAAAACATGACGCGCCAGAAAATATTTGCAAACAATATGCCAATGGGAGCTGACATCTTGTCAGTTGTGCGGCCCGGTGTGCACCGGCCAAGAACTGTCAGCGAACCGCGCGAGGCTACAGTTCGGTATTACATCTACCGGGGCGGAAAGATCTTGTCGGGGTTCAGAATACCGCGCGGATCGAACTGATGCTTGATCCGGCGCATGAGATCGAGCGTCGCCGGATCGAGCGCGCGATTGATGTAGTCGCGCTTGGCCAGCCCGATGCCGTGCTCGCCCGAGAGCGTGCCGCCGAGCGCCAGCACCAGGTCGAACACGCGCGACAGGCACGGCAGCGCGTTGCGCTCCTGCTGCGGGTCCTGGGTGTCGTACAGCAGGTTGACGTGGATGTTGCCGTTGCCGGCGTGCCCGAAATTGACGATCGGAATGCCGAACTCCTGCGACAGCAGTTCGAGCCCGTCGATCAGCTCGGGAATGCGCGAGACCGGCACGACCACGTCCTCGTTCAGCTTGTTCGGCGCGATGGTGCGCAGCGCCGGCGACAGCGCCTTGCGCGTGGCCCACAGCGCCGTGGTTTCCTCCGCGGTCCGGGCGACGACGAGATCCAGCAGGCCATCGCCGCGCGCGGCCGCGGAAATTGCGGCGATTGCGGCGTCCATGCCCGTCTCCGGCCCGTCGACCTCGATCATCAGCAGCGCGCCCGCGCCGCGCGGCAGTGGCGCCTGCGAATAGCTGCGGATCATATCGATCGCGGACGCGTCCATGAACTCGAGCGCGCACGGGATCACCGGCTGCGCCATGAGGCGCGACACCGCCGCCGCGGCGGCGCGCACGCCGCCGTAGACTGCCTGCAACAGGCGGCGCGACTGCGGCAGCGGCGTGAGCTTGAGCGTGGCCTCGACCACGATCGCGAGCGTGCCTTCGGAGCCGATGATCAGGCGCGTGAGGTCGTAGCCGACCACGCCCTTGGTGGTATAGGTTCCGGTGTGGATTTCCTCGCCGCGGCCGGTGACGGCCACGAGGCCGAGCACGTTCTCGCGCGGCGTGCCGTATTTCAGCGCGTGCGGCCCGGCGGCGTTCACGGCGATGTTGCCGCCGACGCTGCAGTAGGCGCCGCTCGTGGGATCGGGCGGCCAGAAGAAGCCGTGCCCGGCGGCCGCGTTCTGCACCGTCTGGTTGATCGCGCCGGGCTCGACGCGCATGACGCGGTTGGCGGCGTCGGTTTCGAGGATGCGGTCCATGCGCTCGAGCGACAGCACCAGTCCGCCGCGCACCGGCACCGTGCCGCCGGTGGTGTTGGTGCCGCGTCCGCGCGCCACCAGCGGCACGCCGTATTCGTTGCACAGGCGCACCGTTTCCACGACCTGGGCGCGCGTGGTGGCGAAGGCGACGGTGTCGGGTTGCGCGTGCCGGCGCGAATTGTCCTGGCCGTAGGGCCAGCGGTCGGCGGGATCGGTCAGGACGTTGCCCGCGCCAAGCGCCGCCTTCAGGCGATCGACGAACCGCGCAAGGGCATCATCAGCCATACAGGTAGCTCTACTCGCTTCTCTCGTTCGTCTTGACATATGACGAACGAATGCGGCGCAGCAGCGCGGTGGTGGAGCGGTCGAAGCGGAACGGGATGGAGTGTACCCGGCCGCCGTAAGCCTGGACGACGTCGGCGCCGACGATCTTGTCCGGGGTCCAGTCGCCGCCTTTCACCAGATGCTCCGGCCGCACGCTCCGGATCAGTTCGAGCGGCGTGTCTTCGTCGAAGGGCGCGACGAGCGCCACGCATCCGAGCGCGGCCAGTACCGCCATGCGGTCCGCGAGCGGATTGATCGGGCGGTCGTCGCCCTTTTCCAGGCGCCGCACCGAGGCGTCGGTATTGACGCCGATGACCAGGGATTTTCCGAGCGCCGCCGCCTCCTCGAGGTAGGCGACGTGGCCGCGGTGCAGGATGTCGAAGCAGCCGTTGGTGAACACCACCGGGCGGGGGAGCCGCGCCAGCCGCGCCGGCAGTTGCGCGGCGTCCGTGACGATCTTGGCCTCGCTGCCGGTCAATCCGTGTACTCGAACATCCGCACGACGCGTTGCACGCCGCTCACGTGGCGGGCCGCGTCGGTGGCGAGGTCGGCTTGCGCGCGGCTGACGAGTCCCATGAGGTAGACGATGGAGTTCTCCGTCACCACCTTGATACGGGTCGCTTTGAGGTTTTCCGTATCCAGCATTTTGGCCTTGACCTGTCCGGTGATCCAGGAATCGTGGACGCGGCTGGCGAAGGCCACGGGTTCGGTTACGTTGATTTCACTGACGACGCGCTTGACGCCCTCGATGCTGCGCACCAGCGACACCACGATGTCGCGCTGCTCGGCCGTGGTGGCCTCGCCGGTCAGCAGCATGGTGCCGTTGAAACAGGTGATGCCGATGTGGACGTCGTCACCGAGCCGATTGTCGTCGTTGAGCTTCCGGCGCGCCGTGAGCTCGATGTTTTCGTCGTCGATCTGGGTGCCGATGGTGCGCTGGTCGTTGGCGGCGACGGCGGCGGTCGCGCCGCCGGCGATCACGACCGGCGCGCAGCCCTGGACGCCGGCGAGGGCGCCGATGATCACGGTTACGAGCGCAAACCGGAACATGTCAGCCTTGTCCGAGCAACTGGTAGTCGATCAGGTCGCACAGGCAGTGGATGACGATGCCGTGCACTTCCTGGATGCGCGCCGTGGACGAGCCCGGCACGCAGATGTTGACGTCGTTGCCGCCCAGCACCGACACGATGCCGCCGCCGTCGCGGCCGTTCAGGATGACGCAGATCATGTCGCGCTCGTGCGCCGCCTCGACCGCGCGGATCACGTTGCGCGAGTTGCCAGAACTGGTGATGCCGAGCAGCACGTCGCCCGACTGGCCGAGCGCGCGCACCTGCTTGGAAAAGATGTCGTCGAAGTGATAATCGTTGCCGATCGCGGTGATCGTCGAGGTGTCGGTGGTGAGAGAGATCGCCGGCAGGCCGGGGCGCTCGCGCTCGAAGCGGTTCAGCAGCTCGGCGGAGAAATGCTGCGCGTCCGCGGCCGAGCCGCCGTTGCCGCAGGCGAGCACCTTGCGGTCGGTGAGCAGCGCCTGGATCATGTGCGTGGCCGCCTGCGCGATGAACGGCGCCAGGTCGTCCATGCAATTACGCGTCGTCAGGATGCTTTCCTGGAAATTGTTCTTTACGCGCCCGATCAGCGCGTTGGCGTCGGGGGCGGGCTGTAAATTGGCTTTGGCCATGCGTCGGCGTCCTCGGTCAGAAAACATCCTGGAGCCAGCGGAACTCGCCGTCCGCGCCGTCTCCGGTAATCGCTACGATATCAAAACGGCAGGCTTTCTTGGAGGCCCGCGGAGTGTGTTGCAGGTAATGCTCGGCGGTCGCGCGCAGCCGGGCCTGCTTGCGCGCGTCCACGGTCTCGGCCGGGGTGCCGAAGTCGGCGCGCCTGCGGTAGCGCACCTCGACGAACACCAGCGTGTCGCGCTCCTGCATCACCAGGTCGATTTCCCCGTGCGGGCTGCGGTAATTGCGCGTCGCGAGCGTGAGCCCCTGCCGTTGCAGGTGGACGCAGGCGCGGTCCTCGGCCTCACGACCGCGGCTGAGGTTGTCCGGGAGAGCCGGCGCCATCTTGGATCTCAAACTGCCCCTTCTGTTTCAGGAAGGTGTCCACCAGGCGCGGCACGCCGCGCCGGAACCGCGCCCACAGCAGCGTCCGTTGCAGGCGGTTGTTGCGATCGAGCGAGAGCCCGCTGGTGACGCCGCTGAAGCGGGCGCCGGTGTCCATGCTGATGCGATTCAGGTTCGGGATGACGGCGTAGCTGTCCACGCCGAGGGCGTACAGCCGGTCGAGATCGGTGTGCGCGTACGGCCAGCCGTGCTGCAGCTTGTCGCGCAGTTCCTGGATCTTGCCGTCGCCCACCAGCATCCACGGCATGTCGCCGAACAGCACGCCGTCGAGATCGA
>JBLMXN010000198.1:0-7184 GCA_050257795.1 Bacteroidota bacterium | reverse complement strand
TCTCGCCCGCCGCGGCGCTCGCCTAACTCGCCGGGCGCAAACAACGCGCCTCGGGCCCGATCAAAAGTCTCGCGAATACCCTGCGGCGGGCTGCGATGCGCGGCGGCGGCTACGGGGATTTGGAAAACCCCGGCATCCCACCCTTGCGGTGGTACTGTTTCGATTGTCAGAAACGCAGGATGTTGGTCGGGGCGAGAGGATTTGAACCTCCGACCACCACCACCCCAAGGTGGTGCGCTACCAGGCTGCGCTACGCCCCGTTTGTGAATTTGCGTGGAAAAAACCTGCATGATGTACGGCGGATATGCGGCCGCCATCATACCGGAGTATCGTTACGAGGCAAGGATAATTTACAGTTTTTTCAGCATACCCAGGACGTCTTCGAGGTCCTGGATGAGCGCTTTGATTGCCTGGTGGCGATCGGCGTCGTGCGGTGCGGGATTGTCGAGTTCCAGCTTGTTGCGCGCGCCGCTGATGGTGAAACCCTCCACGTACAGCAGGCTGCGAATCTGGCGGATCAGGATCACGTCGTGACGCTGGTAATAGCGCCGATTGCCGCGGCGCTTGACCGGCTTGAGTTGCGGGAACTCCTGCTCCCAGTAGCGCAACACGTGCGGTTTGACCGCGCACAGCTCGCTCACTTCACCGATGGTGAAGTAACGCTTGCCGGGTATTGCAGGAAGTTCGTGGTTCTCGCCGGGATCAAGCATTCAGTTCAGCCTGCTCTTTGAACTTTTCGCGATTCTCGCGGGCGTTGTCTTCGACTCGTTCCTTGAGCTTATGGCTGGCACGGAAAGTGACCACGCGCCGGGCGGTGATGGGAATTTCCTCGCCGGTCTTGGGGTTTCGGCCAGGGCGGGAATTCTTCTGGCGCAGGGAAAAATTGCCGAAACCGGACAGCTTTACCTGTTCCCCTTCGGCCAAGGCACCCCGAATCCTTTCGAAGAACAGCTCGACAAATTCCTTTGCCTCCCGTTTATTCAGACCCAGCTCGTTGAACAGGTTTTCCGCGAGATCTGCTTTGGTCAATGCCATATGTCTGTATCCTTTACTTTTTTGTTCTCCAGGGGCTTACTGACGTACCGTCGCCCCCAACTCGGACCCAAGGGTGGCGATCACCTGCGCCATTACCCTTTCTATCTCATCTTCATTAAGAGTGCGCGAAGAGTCCTGCAAGGTCAAGCCCAGCGCCAAACTTTTTCTTCCGGAATCAACACCTTTCCCACGATATTCATCAAATAGCTCAAGGTTGACCAGCAATCCGCCGGTCACTTTTTCGACACATTCCAGAACAGCTTTCGCCGGCGTGGCCTCTGAAACAATGATAGCAAGATCCCGGCGGATCGACGGGAATTTGGAAAATTCACGAAAAACCGGGATTTTCTCGAATTGCAGCGCTGTCAGCGCCAGTTCGAACAGGATAACCGGCCGGTCCAGCCCGAGCTGCGACTGCAACGCCGGGTGCAACAAACCGACCTGACCGACCAGCGTGCCGTGGTGCCGGATTTCGGCCGATTGCCCCGGGTGCAGTGCCGCATGGGGCGCGGAGGTGTAACGAACCTCGCCCACGATACCGGCCAAGGTCAGCAAAGCCTCGACGTCCGCCTTTACGTCGTAATAATCAACCCCGCGCCTGGGCACGCCCCACTGTTCCGCCAGGGCCTCGCCGGTGACGGCCCCACCGAGCATGCGCTCCTGCGACAGTTCCTGACCCTGGGCAATGAAAGTCCGGCCGATCTCGAACAGACGTATCCGCGTCTGCTGGCGATTCTGATTGTACAGAATCGCTTGCAGCAGGCCGGGCCACAGGCTCGTGCGCATGACCGCCATGTCGGCGCTGATCGGATTGGCCAGCGGCACCGCGGCGTTTTGCCGGTCGATCAGTGATTGCAGCTTGGGATCGACGAAGCTGTAGGTGACCACTTCCTGGTAATCCCGGTCGACCAATACCGCACGCAGACGCGCGTCCGTCGCCAGCGACTCCGATATCGGACCCGCCGCCATTTCAATCCGGGGCCGTTGACTGGGGACCTTGTCGTAACCGTGAACCCGCGCGATTTCCTCGATCAGGTCGACCTCGCGGCCGATATCGAAGCGGTGGCTGGGCGGGGTGACGGTCCAGTCGCGTTTCGATTTCTTCAGATGCATGCCGAGGCGTCCAAAAATGGTCGCGATGGTTTTCGCCGGCATCGGCATGCCCAGCAGGCGATCAACACGTTCGACGCGCAACCGGATCGGTTCGACGCGCGGCAGGTAGCGCCGGGCAGCCTGTTCGACGATCGGTCCCGGTTTGCCGCCGGTGATGGCCAGCAGCAGCGCCGTGGCGCGCTCCATCGCGATCCGCTGCAGCATTGGATCGACGCCACGCTCGAAGCGCTGCGAGGATTCCGTTTGCAGTCCGCGGGAGCGTGCGCTGACCGAGATCGTTTCAGGACGGAACCAGGCGCTTTCGAGGAACAAATGACGCGTCGCGTCGCCGACGGCGGAATCGAGGCCGCCCATGATGCCCGCCAGCGCCAGCGGTTGCTTATCGTCTGCAATCAACAGAGTCCCGGCGGCCAGTTCGATCCGGTTTCCGTCGAGCAGCGTCAGCGACTCGCCCTGGCGCGCGTGACGCACATGGATGGCGCTGCCGAGTTTGTCCAGATCGAATGCATGCATCGGCTGTCCGAGTTCGAGCATCACGTAGTTGGTGACGTCCACGACCGGGTGAATGCTGCGCACGCCGCTGCGGCGCAATCTTTCCTTCATCCACATCGGCGTAACGGCGCGCGGATTGATGTCGGCGACCACGCGTCCGACATAGCGCGGGCAGTCCTGCGTTGCTTCAAGCTCGACCGCCAGCTTGCGGCGCTGCCTGGCGGCGATCGGCTTGATGCCGGGTTGTTTGAGTTTGGCGCCGGTCAGCGCGGACAGTTCACGCGCGACCCCGGACACGCTCAGGCAATCGCCGCGATTGGGAGTGAGATCGATCTCCAGCACGACATCGTCGAGCTCGAGATAATCGGTCAACGGCGTGCCGGGCTTGGCATCGCGATCCAGTTCCAGCAATCCGCTCGAAGATTCCGCCAGCCCCAGCTCCTGCGCGGAACAAAGCATGCCGGAGGAATCGACGCCGCGAATTTGTGTCTTCTTGATCACGGTGCCATTCGGCAAGGTCGCGCCTTCCAGCGCCACCGGCGCCTTCATGCCGGCGGCCGCGTTGGCCGCGCCGCATACGATGTCGAGGGTTTTCCCCTTTCCCGCATTCACCCGGCAAAGCCGCAGCTTGTCGGCCGCAGGGTGCGGCGCGATCGAAACGATTTCACCCACGACCACCCGGTCGAGCTTCGGCGCCACCGCTCCGGCAATACCGGCCTCAAGGCCGGCCATGGTCAGGCAGTCCGTCAGGGCGCGCGTGTCGAGCTTGGGCGAGACCCACTCACGCAACCATTTTTCGCTTATTTTCATAAATTTTTCACCGCCAGGACGCCAGGAGCGCCAGGCTAGACGAACAATCTTTTAAATCCTGGCGTCCCTGGCGCCCTGGCGGTTTTCATTTCTCTTATCTGAATTGTTGCAGAAAACGTAAATCGTTTTCGTAGAACAATCTCAAGTCGTTCACGCCGTAACGCAGCATGGCCAGACGTTCGACGCCGAGGCCGAAGGCGAACCCGGTCCAGCGTTCGCTGTCGATGCCGACGTGCCGGAACACTTCCGGGTGCACCATGCCGCAGCCGAGCACTTCGAGCCAGCCGCTGTTCTTGCACACGCGACAACCTTTGGCGCCGCAGATCACGCAACTGATGTCCACCTCGGCAGAAGGCTCGGTAAACGGAAAATACGACGGCCGGAAGCGCACCTTGAGCGATTTTTGCTCGAAGAACTGCACCAGGAAGTCGCTCAGCACGCCCTTCAGGTCGGCGAAGCTCACGGCGCTGTCCACCATGAGCCCCTCGATCTGGTGGAACATGGGCGTGTGGGTCACGTCGGAATCGCAACGGTACACGCGCCCGGGGGCAATAATGCGCAGCGGCGGCTGGTGCGTTTCCATGTAACGCACCTGCACCGGCGACGTATGAGTGCGCAGCAGGCGGTGGGCGTCAAAGTAAAAGGTGTCGTGCATCGCCCGCGATGGATGGTTCGGCGGGATATTGAGCGCTTCGAAATTGTGGTAGTCGTCCTCGATCTCCGGACCGTCCGCGACGATGAAGCCCATGCGCGTGAACAACGTCTCCAGGCGTTCGAGCGTGCGCGTGATCGGATGCAGCCCGCCCTGGCGCACGCCGCGACCGGGCAGCGTGATATCGAGGACCTCGCGGGACAACTGCTGCTGGCGGGCGGCCGATTCCAGCTGCTGCTTGCGCGCGCTGAGTTTCTCCTGCAGCGTTTCCTTGGCCCGGTTGACCAGCGCGCCGATCCGCGGGCGCTCTTGCGGCGGGAGCGCTCCGAGCGTCTTGAGTTGTTCCGTCAACACGCCTTTCTTGCCCAGATACCTGACCCGCAGCTCTTCGACCGCGGCGACATTGTCCGCCGCCTCGATCGCGGCTTGCGCCTCGGCCGTCAGTTTCGCCAGATCTCGTTCAACGGTGCTGGTGGTTTCGTTCACGGTTCAACTCATGTTCGGTAAACAAAAAAGGGAAAGGTCTCACGACCTTTCCCTTTCTGCGACAGCGAAATCGCGCGGCCACCTCGCGGCGGCCGGTACGATATCAGGCCGCCAGGGCTGCCTTGGCCTTGTCAGCCAGAACGGAAAAGGACTTTTTGTCATGGACCGCGATATCCGCGAGGATCTTGCGGTCGATGTCGATGGTAGCCTTCTTGAGCCCGTTCATAAATCGGCTGTAGGACAGGCCGCACTCGCGCGCGGCGGCGTTGATGCGCGCGATCCACAATGCGCGGAACTCGCGCTTGCGGACGCGCCGGTCGCGGTAGGCATATTGCCCGGCCTTGGCGACCGCCTGCTTGGCGACGCGATACACCTTGCGGCGTGCGTTGTAGTAACCCTTGGCCTGCGACAGCACCTTCTTGTGGCGCGCGCCGGCGGTGACTCCTCGTTTGACTCTTGGCATGTGCTATTCCTCCTCAGCTATGCGGCAGCAACTGGCGCAGGCGGCCGGTATCGGTGGCGTGCACCATGACGGTGCCGCGCAGATGCCGTTTGCGCTTGGAGCTTTTCTTGGTGAGGATATGTCGCAGATGCGAGTGCGAGCGTTTGAATCCGCCGCTCGCCGTCTTTTTGAAGCGCTTGGCGGCGGCGCGGTTGGTCTTCAGCTTGGGCATGTTTGGTACTCCTTCAGTCAAGCGCCTGCGGGCACATGCGTGGCCCGTTCGGTCGCGGTTAAAAAAACTTTTGCGGCTGGTTACGACGCCGTCTTGGTTTTGGATTCTGTCTCTGTCTTCGGTTCGGTTTTGGTTTCGGCCTTGGCCGCGGGCTTCTCGCTCTTGACGGTTTTGGCAGCAGCCGGCTTGGGATTGATCACCATCACCATCTGTTTGCCTTCAAGCCGCGCCCGGTGCTCCACGATGCCGTAATCCTTGAGATCGTTTTCCAGACGGTTGAGCATTTCGACACCGAGCTCCTGATGCGCCAGTTCGCGCCCCCGGAAACGCAACGTGATCTTGGCCTTGTCCCCTTCCTCCAGAAAATTGATCAGCTTGCGCAGCTTGGTCTGGTAATCGCCGATGTCGGTGCCGGGGCGAAACTTGACCTCCTTGACCTGGATCTGCTTCTGCTTGCGCTTGGCCGCGTGCTTGCGTTTGCTTTCCTCGTACTGGTACTTGCCGAAATCCATGATCCGGCATACCGGCGGCACGGCGTTCGGTGAAATCTCGACGAGATCAAGGCCGGCTTCTTCCGCCTTGCGCAGCGCGTCATTCAGGGCATATATGCCTAACTGCTGGCCGTCGCTGCCGATCAACCTGAGTTTGGGAGCATTGATGCGCCCGTTGATACGAACCTCTTTATCCGTCGCGATGTTTCTGTTCCTCCAAAATAGTAACGCCGCGGCTCGCGGTTTCCCTGGTGAGCATGGCCTGGAACGCTTCGAGCGTCATTCCGCCCAGATCCTCACCCTTGCGCGTGCGCACGGCTAGGGTACCTTCCTGCGCCTCCTTCTTGCCGACAACCAGCAGATACGGAATGCGCTGCAAGGTATGTTCCCGAATTTTAAAGCCTATTTTTTCGTTTCTCAAGTCGGACTCGACCCGCCAGCCGCGATTTCGCAGGGTTCTTTCCAGTTTCCGGGCGTACTCGTGCTGGTCGTCGGTGATGGTCAGGATCACGGCCTGGACCGGGGCCAGCCACACCGGCAGTGCCCCGGCGTGTTCCTCGATCAGAATGCCGATAAAACGTTCCAGTGAACCCAAAATTGCCCGGTGCAGCATGACCGGCACCTGTTTGCTGCCGTCCTCGGCGATATAGGTCGCCCCCAGGCGCCCGGGCATGGAGAAATCCACCTGGATGGTCCCGCACTGCCAGATGCGTTCCAGGCTGTCCTTGAGGGAGAACTCGATCTTGGGGCCGTAAAATGCCCCCTCCCCCGGTTGCAGGTCCCATTTGAGCTTTTTGGCATTCAGCGCCCGCTCCAGGGCATGTTCGGCCCGGTCCCAGCTTTCATCGGAACCGATGCGGTCCGGCGGGCGGGTGGACAGCTTGTAGATGATGTCCTTGAAACCGAAGTCGGCGTAGACCCGGTGCAACATGTCGATGAAGGCCGACACCTCTCCTTGGATCATGTCTTCGGTGCAGAAGATATGGGCATCGTCCTGCACGAAATTGCGCAGACGCAGCAACCCGTGCAGCGCCCCGGACTGCTCGTTGCGGTGGCACGAGCCGAACTCGGCCAGACGCAGCGGCAAATCGCGGTAACTCTTCAGGCCCTGGTTGTAGATCTGGATATGGCAAGGGCAGTTCATCGGTTTGACGGCGTACAGCCGCTTTTCCGACTCGGTGATGAACATCTCGCTGTGGAATTTGTCCCAGTGGCCGGATTTTTCCCACAGCGACCGGTCCACCAGCTGCGGCGTGCGGATCTCGCGGTAACCATGGTCGCGCCACAGCGCCGCCATGTACTGCACGATGGTCTGGTAGAGGCGCCAGCCGCGCTCGTGCCAGAACACCATGCCCGGAGCCTCTTCCTGCATGTGGAAGAGGTCGAGGCTGCGGCCAATCTTGCGGTGATCGCGCTTCTCGGCCTCCTCCA
>JBLMXN010000197.1:0-5775 GCA_050257795.1 Bacteroidota bacterium | reverse complement strand
ATCACCGGCGGCTTCCCGCTGCGCCTCGACAGCAACGGCAAGATCACCGAGAACCTCGCGGTCATCGCGTTCTACGGATTGCCGCTGACCTATCTCGACGATTTCATCCCGCGCGTCGAGGCCGTGACGGCCGATCAGATTCGCGACGCCTTCCGGCGGCGCGTGCATCCGGACAAGATGCTGACGGTGACCGTCGGTGGCGGACGCTGACCGCAAGCACGCGCGCCGGGTGACGGGAGTCAAAAAACCGGGCGCGTCGTCCACGAAGACGAAATCTTCCTATCCCGGCCGGTTGCGCATCATCGGCGGGCGCTGGCGCGGCCGGCGCCTGGCGGTGCCCGAATCCGAGGGTCTGCGTCCCACCCCCGATCGCGTGCGCGAGACCCTGTTCAACTGGCTGCAACCGTACATTGCCGGCGCCCATTGTCTCGATCTGTTCGCCGGCACTGGCGCGTTGTGCCTCGAGGCGCTGTCGCGCGGCGCTGCGCGTGTGGTCATGGTGGAGCAGGCGCCGGCCGTGGCCGAGCAGCTGCGCCGGCACGTCGCGACGCTGCAAGCGGACAATGCCGAGGTGGTGCGGGCCGACGCGCTCGAGTTCCTGCAACAGGCACCGCAGGCGTTCGACATCATTTTTCTCGATCCGCCGTTTCGCAGCGACCTGATCCGGCGTTGCGCCGAGCTGGTGGAAGCGCGCGGCTGGATCAAGCCGGGCGGTCTTATTTATATTGAGGCGCCAAGCTTGGTCGAGTCGCTACCCATACCGGCCACATGGGAATTGTTTCGCAGTAAGAGCGCGGGACAGGTGGGATATCATCTGGCGCGAAAGCCCGTAACGGAATGAGGCCATCTTGATTTCCGTCAATTATCCGGCTATTGGCAGTGATATATTTCCGGCTTTCCGAGGGGTCGAATGAAAGTCATCGCGCTGTATCCCGGCACGTTTGATCCGATCACCAACGGCCATACGGATCTGGTGCGCCGGGCGGCGCGGTTGTTCGACGAAGTGATCGTGGCGGTGGCGGCCAATCCGCAGAAGAAACCGTTGTTCGGCCTGGATGAACGCGTCAGCCTGGCGCGCGCGGTGCTGGCGGACGTCAAGGGCGTCAAGGTCACCGGGTTCGATAATTTGCTGGTCGATTGCGTGCGTCAGCACAACGGCAACGTCATCCTGCGCGGTTTGCGGGCGGCTTCGGACTTCGAGTACGAATTCCAGCTCGCGGGCATGAACCGGCGACTGGCGCCGGAAATCGAGACGGTCTTCATGACGCCTTCGGAGCAGGAGATGTTCATCTCCGCCTCGCTGGTGAAGGAGATCGCGCTGCTGGGCGGCGATGTCGCGAATTTCGTGGATGCGCGGGTGGCAGCTGCGATGCGCGCGAAAATACGCTAAGATGCGAAGTGCTAAACCTGACTATATTAGTAGGTAATTAACATGGCCTTGATGATTACAGACGAATGTATCAACTGCGACGTGTGCGAGCCCGAGTGCCCGAACGGCGCGATTTCGCAGGGCGAGGAAATCTACGTGATCGACCCGAACCTGTGCACCGAATGCGTCGGTCATTTCGAGACCTCGCAGTGCAAGGAGGTTTGCCCGGTCGATTGCATCGTGGTCGATCCCGAGCACCAGGAAAGCAAAGAGGCGCTGCAGCAGAAATACGAGGCGCTGATACGCAAGACGGCCTGAGGTCCCATCCGGTTCGACAAAAGGCGGCCATGTGCCGCCTTTTGTTTTGGCAATGACCTGGACGGTTCCGGCGCGGCGCGGCGCGGATGGAATGGGGTTCGTTGAGCGTCAATAGTGATTATTCCGGGTCAATAAAGGGATGCGGCATGTCTAATTTTCTGCGTAGTCTGCTGTTTCTGATCGTGGTGCTGCCGCTCGCGGCCCAGGCCGTGGAACCGCGCCCGTCCGCTGCCGCGATTGCCAGCGCCCATCCGCTGGCAACGCAGGCCGGTGAGGAGACCCTGGCCCACGGTGGCAACGCCTTCGACGCCGCGGTGGCGGTCGCTGCCGCGCTCGCCGTGGTCGAGCCGTATCACTCGGGATTGGGCGGTGGCGGATTTTTCCTGCTGCATCGCGCGCGCGACGGGTTCGAGATCATGATCGATGCGCGCGAGCGCGCGCCGTACGCCGCCACGCGCGACATGTATCTCGATCGCGAAGGCCGGCCGGTGCCCGGCCGCTCCATCGACGGCGCGCTGGCCGCCGGCATCCCCGGCGTGCCGGCGGCGCTGGTTCATCTCGCCGAAAAATACGGCCGGCTGAAGCTGGCGCAGGATCTGGCGCCGGCGATCCGCTTGGCGCGCGACGGTTTCCCCGTCACCCGCGCCTACGCCAAGATGACGCTGCGCCAGCATGACCGTCTGTCTAACGGGTTTCCCGAAGCGGCACGCGTGTTCTATCACGGCGGGTTCATCATCCCGCCCGGCGAGAAACTGCGTCAGCCGGATCTGGCGCGCACGCTCGAGCGTCTGGCGCAACAGGGGCGCCGCGGGTTCTACGACGGCGAGACCGCCGCGCGCCTGGTCGACGGTGTGCGCGCGGCCGGCGGCATCTGGAGCAAAAAGGACCTCGCCGAATACCGCGTGGTCGAGCGCGCGCCGGTGCGCGGGGTGTATCGCGGCGTGCGCGTTACCACGGCCCCGTTGCCGTCCTCGGGCGGGATCGTGCTCATGGAGGCGCTGCACCTGTTGCAGGGTTTCGATCTCGGCGCCATGGACAAGACGGAGCGCGATGCGACCGTGATCGAGGCCATGCGCCTGGCCTATCGCGACCGCGCGCGCTATCTCGGCGATCCGGATTTCGTCCACGTCGACGTGGCGCGCCTGCTCGATCCGGCGTACGCCGCGCAGCTGCGCCAGGAGATGGGCGCGCGACTGAAATCCCCCGCGGCATCTCCCGCGGATGCGACCGGCGACGGCCGGAACACGACCCATTTTTCCATCATCGATCGCGACGGCAACCGGGTCGCGGCGACCCTGAGCATCAATACGCCGTTCGGCTGCGGCGTCGTCCCGCCCGGCACCGGCGTGGTGCTGAATAACGAAATGGATGATTTCTCCGTCAAGCCGGGCGTGCCGAACACCTACGGTCTCGTCGGGGAGGACGCCAACGCCGTCGCCCCCGGCAAGCGACCGCTGTCGAGCATGACGCCGACGTTCCTGGAAAGCGACGATGCGGTGGTCGCGCTCGGCACGCCGGGCGGCAGCCGCATCATCAGCATGGTGCTGTTGGCCACGCTCGAATTCGCCCAGGGACGCGGCGGGCCGAAGGACTGGGTCGCGCTGCCGCGCTTCCACCAGCAGTATCTCCCCGACGTGGTGCAATACGAACCGTCCGCCTTCGATGACGCCGAAAAGCGCGCGCTGGAACGACGCGGCTATCGCCTCGAAGCCGTGCGCGGCGGTTACGGCAACATGCAGGCGGTGGCGTGGTACAAGAAAAACGGCAGGGTGGAGGCAGCTTCCGATCCGCGCGGCGAAGGACTCGCGCAGGTCAGGTAACGGCTGGGGATCGAAGCGCGGATGTTTTGCGCGCAACCGGCGCGGGCACGCCGGCGGTAGCGGGATCGCCGCGTCCGCCGCGCTTCAGTTGACCTCGGGCGCGGCGGGATCGCCGGATTTGTCGAAGTGCAGCACCTTGAGCACCGCCTCGACACGGGTTTCGAGGTTGCGTTCCTGCTCGCGGATGCCGTCGCGGATCTGCTCGAGTTCCGATACGCGCTCCTCCAGCGTGTCGCTCGCCTGGTGAATGCGCTTGATGGATTCTAGCCGGCGGCGCAACTGCACCTGATGCTCTCGCACCTGGGATTCCATTGGCGACATGATGGTGCGCAGCCAGTTGTCGGCGTCGCGGTTGGCCATCTTGTAGATGGCGCGGATCTTGGCCACCGAGGATTCGAAGAACTTGCGCGTCAGCGCGCGCTGCTCGGTGAACACCAGCGACACGCCCTTCATGTACTGGTCGTGCCTGTCCTGCAGCCGCTTGATCTCGCGCAGGTAGCGCGCGACCGAGAATCCGCCAGGCTTGACGTTGGCGAGCCCGTGCTCTTCCTGGAATTTCTTGTACACGCCCTCCATCATGGCCTTGATCTCGTTCGCCTGCTTGGCCGCCGCTTCCATGGTCTCGATGGCATGCTTGAAGAAATTATCCATGCATGTCTTGAGCCCGGCCGTGGTCATGCTGATGTCCATGTCCTTCTTGGTCTGGGCGATCTGGCCGTCGAGGTTCTTCAGATTGAGGTGCGTGTAGAGCACGTTGGTCTGTTGCGAGAAGATGCTGCGCGTCGCCTGGAAGCGCTGCAGGCTTTTCTCGAAGACTTCCTTGTCGGCCTTGACCTTCTTCATCATGTGCTCGATGACGTCCATGTTCTTGCCCGACAGGCCGCCGAGTTCGTCCATGTGTTCGTACACGTTTTTCAAGCGCTGGCTGATGATCAGGCGCATGGCCTTGATGGTGTCCTCCATGTCGCCGCTGATGTTGTCGCGCACGATTTCGCGCTTGGCCGGGACGATCTCGTCGCCGAGCGCCGCTTCCAGCGCCAGGATGCGCGAGCGCTCCAGGATTTTCTTGTCCTTTTTCACCTTGCCGAGCAGCGCCTTCTGCGCCGATACCGGAAACACGTTCTGTTCCGGGACCGCCAGATGTTTCGCCGTCTCGCGGATCTGGCGGTCGATTTCGCGGTTGACCTCGTCCCAGTCGCGCAACTCGTCCCACAGGCCGTCGATCTTGTTGAGTACAACCAGCCGGCCCTTGTTCGGGCTGTCCTTGCGCACGCCGATGTGGTCGTGCCAGACGTCGATGTCGGACTTGGTGACGCCGGCATCCGCCGCAAGGATGAACAGCACCGCGTGCGCCGAGGGCAGCATGTTTAGCGTCAGTTCCGGCTCGGCGCCGAGCGCGTTCAGGCCCGGCGTGTCGAGGATCACCAGGCCCTGATCGAGCAGGGGATGCGGGATGTTGATGATGGCGTGGCGCCACTTCGGGATTTCAACCAGACCGCCCTCGTCGACGCGCATGCCATTCTGGGATTCGTCTTCGGCGATGTGAAACCCCATCGCCTGCGCCTCTTCGCGCGAGACGTGCTTGATCTCGGTGATGTGCTGCAGCGTCCGGATCATCTTGTCCGGCGCGCCGGTGTCGAGCGGCATGTTCTGCCACTCGTCTGGAAAGCCGCGGAATTCTGCGATGGTGGTGCCGCTCTTGCGGGTCTCGATCGGCAGCAGCCGCAGGTTCGGCTGGCTGGCCGGTTCGTGCATCACCTCGGTCGGGCACATCGTGGTGCGGCCGGCGCTCGAGGGCAGGATGCGCTGCCCGAAGTTGGCGAAAAAGATGGCGTTGATCAGCTCGGATTTGCCGCGCGAGAATTCGGCGACGAAGGCGACGTAGAGTTTGTCATCGCGCAGCGTCGACAACACGTGTTCGAGACGCTGATCGACCTGGGTGTCGCTCAGTTCCTGCTGTTGCAGCCAGGATTTGAGTTCGGTGACGGCGGTGGCGAGCCCCTGGCGCCATTCGCTGTACGCTTCGAAATGCTGCTCGAGATTCTGTTTCTGGGTGGTCGCCGGTTGCATCTATAGAAATATAGTTCCCCTACCGGAAAACTCCTCCCTTTCTTGCCGATTTTTCAGCCTTGGGCCGGCTGCCTGGAGCTGATCGAAAGCCGCGTCCGATCAACAGGTTCGATACGTTACCTTCCTTGATACCTTCAGTCCAGCCCCAATCCCGGACTAATTCTGGCAGCGCGGACAGTAAAACGCCGTCCGCTGCCC
>JBLMXN010000196.1:0-4648 GCA_050257795.1 Bacteroidota bacterium | reverse complement strand
GTTCGGCGCGCATTTGATCGCGCGGCGGCAGATCAAATCAGTGTCGGGAGTCTCGTAAAGGCCGCCCGGCAAGGCTGGCGCTCCCTAGGGGACTCGAACCCCTGTTTTCGCCGTGAGAGGGAGAAGTAGCCGTCCGTGGCCGTCCACCGCCGTCTCCAAAACCCCCCGTAAAACTTGGATTTCCCGAGATGGACGTCCAGCCTTGTCCGCCCGCGTCTGGGCGCGTATATTGGACACCATTGGACACCGAAAGGGATAGATTCCGATGGCGAGGAAAGTTCGCGACGCCAATCTCGACAATCGCTCGGCCCGCACACGGCTGAAAGCGGGGCGCAAGCCGCACTACCGCCTGATGGAGAAGGGCCTGCATATCGGCTACCGGCGGCCGGTCTCCGGCGGCGCCGGCCGCTGGGTGGCGCGCTATTACAGGGGCGACGGCCGCTACGAGGTGCAGGCGATCGACGGCGTCGCCGACGACTTCGCCGACGCCGACGGCGTCAGCGTGCTCAACTTTGGCCAGGCACAGGAGCGGGCGCGCCGGCTGGCCAGCCGGCCGGCAGTCACCGGGGCAATCACCACCGTGGCAGATGCGATCGCCTACTACTTCAAATCGCGCCATACCTACGACGCCGAGCAGCGCGCCAACGCGCTGATCTTGCCGACGCTAGGCGAGGTCGGAATCCGGGAACTAACGACCGAGAAGATCCGCGACTGGCACCACCACCTGGCGAAGCAGTCCCCGCGGGTCCGCGGCAGGCCCGGGGAGGCGCCACAGTACCGCAAGACCGCACACGACGGCGAGGCGAAGCGCCGACGCCGGTCTTCTGCCAACCGCACGCTCACCGTGCTGAAGGCCGCCCTCAATCACTGTTGGCGCGACGGCAAGATCATCTCCAACGATGCCTGGCAGCGGGTGAAGCCCTTCAAGTCCGTCGACGCAGCCCGCGTTCGCTACCTGCAGAAGGACGAGGCGCGCCGGCTGGTGAATGCCGCCGAGCCGGAATTCCGCCTGCTGGTGCAGGCGGCGCTCCTCACAGGGGCGCGTTACGGCGAGCTCACCCGCCTGCGCGTCGAGGACTTCCACGTGGATTCCGACACCATCGGGGTGCGCGAGTCGAAGAGCGGCAAGCCGCGGCACATCGTCCTCAATTCCGAAGGGGCGCAATTCTTCCGCACCACCACAGCCGGCCGGAGCGGCGGCGAACTGCTCTTCACGCACGCTGGCGCCGCCTGGGGCAAGTCGTACCAGGTGCGACCGATGCGGGCCGCCTGCATCGCGGCAGGAATCAAGCCGGCCATCTCGTTCCACGGTCTGCGCCATACCTACGCCAGCCTGGCCATCATGAACGGCGCCCCGCCGATGGTGGTCGCGCGCAACCTCGGGCATGCGGACACACGCATGGTCGAGCGCCACTACGGCCATCTGTCGGAGTCATGGCTGGCGATTGAGATCAAGGCCAAGGTGCCGGAGCTCGGCATCGTCAAAACCGCCAACGTGGCCCGGCTCGGCAACAAACGGTAGGGCCGCGCAGGCGGCTCGCGTGGTCAGGCATTAGGCGCCGCTGGTTTCAGCCTCGATCCCGGCCGGCACGGCGCCGGCGATCACCGACATGCAACCCAGCGGCATCCAAATCCGCCGCACTGGCGTGGCGGCGGCGGCCGCCGCGCTGCGCGCGCCCCCTGCCACTCACCCTCAAGCTTGCCTCCGTCCACCGCCCCGGCCAGTGGGACGAGGACGATTACGACGTCTACGACGGCGACCAGCACATCGGCCGCATCATGCTGCATCCGCAGGCGCCACCGGCGGAGCCCTGGTTCTGAACGATCACGGCGCGCCGGGCGCCGACTTTGACGCCGGAACCCGCAAGCGGCATAGCCTGGCCGTGAGACGACACCCGGTGGGAGTCGACAGTGACCAAATGCGAACGGAAACGGCATTACACGCCGCGCCGCTCTGAGCCGCCAGATTTTCTCGATGAAACGATGACGCGCGCCGACATCGACTACGTGTTGACGCACTTGGAATTTCACGGGGAGGCGCAGATCGCGACGCTGCAGCTCAACCACGCCTGCCGGGATTACCTGCTGCACCTATTGCGCGGGCGTTGAGCCTCGGCCTGCGGGCGCGCGCGCAGCACCGGTGGCGCAGGGTGGCAATCCCCCGCAGTGACGTCGCGAATGAGGGGGCACGGCGGCACCCGCGAGCACAGTCTTTTCCCGCAGGCGCACCGAACTGGCGCGCCGCGCGGCCGCCGGCGCGCCGGCAGCCGAAACGTCAACCGTGGTCAGGAATTCGGCAAAATCGCCGTCCGGGCCAGATTCCGCCCCGGAACCAAGGTTCCGACCCATTAGGACGGCCACCGGTGCGTTGGCTGGACCTCGGCCGATGCTCGGGTACCCCCGAAATGAGGAACCTTTTCCTGCGTGACGCCGCATCCGCGGCGGTGCGCGGGCGCGGGCGCGCCGACAGATTCGACCGATTTAGGAATCCGATCAGGGGCTGCGGTCGAGTTGGTGCCGGTTCGACGTGCCGATCGGGGCTCGGGGCCGGTGGCTTGAGCCCCGATACGTTCCTATTTCGCCCGATTCCGCTGTCGCTCCCGGTAGGCACGCACGCGGTCGCGCGTCTGTTGGCGCACCGTTTCCGCCGACGGCTTGATGCGCAGCGCGCGCCGCAAGGTTTGGATCTCGAGCGTGACGTAGGCGATCTCGTCGTAGTCGCGGTCGCGCGGCTTCTTGTGCAGGAAGCGGTCGAACCACTCACTTTCCCAGCGCTCGAGGACATCCAGCCACGTCCTGCGCGTGACTTCGAGCGCGTGCGCTTTCGCCGCCGCGACAGCCTCGCGTTCAAAACGGCGCACGCCGCCGGCCTCGAGCAGGTTCGCCCAGTTGCGCATCGCCGAGATCTCGGGCGTCAAGTCCGGGATGACGCGCGCCACCTTCTCCCGCGCGGATGACATGAGGGCCTCCCTGTAACGTTGGGCGTATAGGCGGGCAGCGTTACAGTCAAGTGCCTTTCTCATGCGGCCGGCGGGGCACGGCTCCTGGTGCATCCGGCGCCGGTGATCAGGCCGCCGGCTCGTGCTGAACCAATCCGGCCAGGGCCTGCTGCGCAATCGCCTCGATTTCCGCGTCGGCATAGTGCCGTCGGCGGCTGCCGTAGCGCAGTTCGACCGCACTGGCGATCCGGCGCAGATACGTGTCGCGTTTTTCCGGAGGCAGTAGGGCCGCGGCGCGCATGACGGACTGCAGCTGGTGATCGGACGGGCTAATCATGGCGCGGCTCGATACAATAACGAGGTCATTTCAACGGCCTGGTGTGGGCTGACGGTGACGCCGCCGCCCAGCTCGATCGAGCCACCACCACCCGCCGCGGTGACTGGGCACATCCAGATCATGACCCCGCTGTTATTGAAGGCGCGCGCAATGGCGATGACGCCACCGACGGCATCTGGATCGCCGGCGATCACATTGGCGCTTGCCTCACCATTCACGGGTGCAGCAAAAGCCGGCGTGTTGAAGTTCAGCGTGGCCACCTCAGCACCCGCTGCAGTCTGAAATTGCAGCGTGCCCGCGTCGAGCTGGTCAACGACCACCGTGGCCAAAAGATCGCGAACGCTGGTGCCGTGAGTGACAGACATTTAGTGCAGCCGGGCCTCCGGTTCCTCCGCCAGCGCATCGATGCTGTCCTCCAGGTCGTCAAGCTGGGCGAGCAGCCCGGTGAGCTCCTCTAGGCTTTGCGCATGCGGAAGATTGCCGACGAGCGCGACGTATTCCTTCATCAGCGCCAGCAGCCGGTCGCGCTCGGGATCGGGCGTCATGTGGCGGATACCTTCTCCAGTGCCGCCTCGAGCGCTTTGTAGAGCTGTTGCGCTTCGAGATCGGGCTGCCAATGCTGGTCGGCGTAAGAGCCTGCCGGGTATGGTGATGCGGCGTCAGGGTGCTCGACGCATGGCCATTGCCAAGGCTTCAAAGCCAACTCGTGGTGCAGGATGGAATGGTGATCCCACCATTCATTGCACGCCGAACAAGGCTCGAACTTCCAGTACTGATCACGGTCCCAGTTGCGGGGCGGACAGGTGCAAGCGTCCTCGAGGCGCTGCATCTCGCGGAGGGCTTCCAGCGCCTTGGGGGAGAAGTTGCCACCCCGCGGTGGTCTCCTTATCGGCGTTCTCTTCGTAGCCATCAGTCAGGGGGCCTCCATCCGGCGCCGCCAGCTGGGCGGCCAACCGAAGACCGGACCGGCTCAACATCGAGACCCAATCGCGCCAGCGTCCGCGTGACAAAGGACATCGCAGCGATCTCCGCTCGTAGGCCTGGATGCTCACGCACCCCGCCATTGCGCAAACGGATCACCGCTCCATCACGTTCGATTTCCTGACGCAGCGCTGCTACGCGATCGATGGCTTCGGCAGCGAGCAGCAAAAGCTCGACGCCGCCGGCGTCGCTAACCTCATATTCACGCTGGATTCTATCCCAGAGCGCGCGGCCGTGCGGGCCAAGGGCGCGCGGCGGTTGCGGCAGGTGCGCATCCGTTGGTGTGATCAAAGAAAGGGGCGGCGTTGGTTTCCTAGCCAATAGATTTCCGTTCCGGAAAATTATTGCTCAATATTTTTGCAGTATAATCGATTGCTCAATATCGACGCAA
>JBLMXN010000195.1:0-21590 GCA_050257795.1 Bacteroidota bacterium | reverse complement strand
GGCGGCCGTGCCCGTTTTGCCGGGCGACACGCCGCAAACCCTCGCGGAGCGTGTACTTAAGGAAGAACACCGGATTTACCCCCTCGCGATCCGCTGGTTCCTGGAAAACCGGCTGTCCGTCGCCGCCGGGCGGGTGCTGCTGGATGGGCGGGAGCAGCCGGAGCAGGGATTGCGCCGCTAGGGCCGGAATCCGCGGTCTTGGGAGCCGGGACATCATCATATAATTTGGAAAGGACCGCCGGGAATAAACGACTCCGACCGGTCGTCTTTATATATCATTAATCCACGTAAATTCACGCCTACAGGTTCGATAATGGACGTATTCAATTTTCTCGGTCGCACCCGCGAGGCTAAAGTCCGGCTGGAACAACATCGCCTGCGGCTTTATCGCATCGCCTACGCCTGGACCCACAACGCGGCGCTGGCCGACGACCTGGTGCAGGAAACCCTGACCAAGGCGTTGCAGAAATCCGGCCAGTTGCGCGACCCGAACGCCGGCGAGGCGTGGCTATACAGCATACTTTCCAATTGTTACCACGATCATTTCCGGCGTCACCGCGTCACGGAAGAGATCGACAATCACATATTGACTGATGATTCCACCCCGGAGAAGGAGAGCAGCGAGCAGGAGATCGTCCTCAAGGTAAGGGCGGCCATTGCCAAACTGTCGGAGGGCCAGCGCCAGGTCATCACGCTGGTCGACATTCAGGGACTGAGCTATATGGAAGTCGCCCAGATCCTGAGCGTGCCGATCGGAACGGTCATGAGTCGTTTGTGCCGGGCGCGTTACGCCCTGAAAGACCTGCTCGAGGAAATCGCCCCGAAATTGGCTGCCGCAGAATCGAAGATCCGGAGAATCAAATGAACACGGAACAGAAGTTTTCTGATGAATTCCTCAACGCGTTTGTCGACGACCAGCTGAGCCTGGAAGAGCGGCAACAGGTGTACGCCTGCCTCGCGAAGGACGATGCGCTCAACCGCCAGGTGTGCGAGTTGCGCAAGATGCACAGCCTGGTCAAGCTGGCCTACGAGCAGCCGCCGCTGCCGCCGCATGGTCTGAAGTCCCTGTCGGCCGGTCGCAAACTCGGCCTCGGTCTCGCTGCCGGGCTCGCGCTCATGATCGGCGGCGTCGCCGGCTGGTTCCTGCATCAGTCGCCGGCGCTCCTGCCAACCGCGGTTGCGCAGGCGACGTCCGAAGCCAGGGATCCGACCAAGGTGCTGTTCCACGTCAGCGACGGGCATCCGGAACATCTGCGGAACGCACTCGATGAGGTCGAGAGCCTGATGCAGCACTACCGCAAGTCGCATGAGAAGGCGCAAGTGGAAGTGGTCGCCAACGGCGAGGGCCTGGGCCTGCTGCTCTCCGGCATCTCCCCGTACGCCGAGCGGGTGCGCCGCATGCAGAAGGAATACCCGGGACTGAAGTTCGTCGCGTGCCAGAACACCATCGATCGCATTCAGCACGAGGTCGGGCTCACCGTGAAACTGCTGCCCGGTGTCGAGGTCATCGACTCCGGGGTGGCGCAGATCATGCGCCGGCAGCACGAGGGTTGGGCGTACATACAGGTCTGAATTATTAAAAAACCACAAACCCGAAGGAGGAGTTAATAATGCGTAAACTGTTTTTACTTAGCTTCATGGCCGCGCTCTCGCTCGGCTTGGTTCAGATTAACGCCAGCTACGCGGCTGATGGCGACAAAGTCCTCTACCACCTGAATCTTGGAAACGAACAGTCTTCCGATGCACTGCGGAATATCCAGAATCATCTTGCGGTGGACCCCAAGGTGAAGATCGTTGTCGTAACTCATAGCGCCGGAGTCGATTTCCTGCTGCAAGGCGCGGAAGACAAGAATGGCAACCCGTATGAAGGCACCGTCGAGAAGCTCGCCGCCAAGGGAGTGGAATTCCGGGTCTGCAAGATCACCCTGGAGCGTCGGCATATTGACCCGAAAAAAGTGCTTCCGGAAGCGAAGCTCGTTCCGTCCGGTGTCGTCGAGGTCACCAAACTTCAACAGCAAGGATACGCCTATCTGAAACCGTGACTCGGGATTGGCGTAGCCTGGGCGCCAGAATGCAGAACAAAGGCTACGCGCATATCAAATCCTGACACAACGCACCGTCTCTCTCCTCCAGCCCGCGATGTTTGCGGGCTTTTTTTTGCCCGCATGTCCCGCTATGCTAGTTGAGACAGGGCCCCGGCCGCGGCCCGGGATTGCCGCATCGATTCATGCAAGACTGGTTTGACCTCCTTCCCTCCAGCGCGGTCATCCGCGATTTCCTGAATTCACCGTCCACCTGGTCGCAGGCCGGCATCATCCTCGCCGGCCTGCTGCTCGCGGTATTCATCGGCGGCTGGTTGCAGCGGCGGCTGCAGGCGCTGGCGCAACCGGGCGCCATGGAAGGCGTCGGCCGCACCGCGGTGCGCACCGGCGCGCTCGGCCTCATTCCCCTGTTGCTGTGGCTGTGGCTGCTGGCGGCCATTGAGATCCTGCGCCGGCACGGCGGCGAAACCGGCCTGCTGCACCCGGCCATGATCCTGGCCGGCGCGGCGGCCGTGATCCGCATGGGCGTGTTCGCGCTGCGCCACACTTTCAACCCCGGCGGGGTGCTCAAGGCCTGGGAAGGCGTGCTTACCGTCACGATCTGGACGCTGGTGGCGCTGCACATCCTCGGCTGGCTGCCGTTCGTCGAAGACATGCTCGGCGACTACGCGGTTTACTTCGGCCAGGTGCGCATTTCCCTCTATACCGCCGCGAGCTTCCTGTTCTCGGTCGCCCTGTTCCTGCTGGCAGCCCTGGGGATCGCGGGCGCGCTCGGCAACCGGATCAGGCGCAGCCGCGTGCTCGACGACAGCATGAAGATCGCGCTGTCCAAGCTCATCAAGTTCGTGCTGCTGGTCCTTGCGGTCCTCATCGCCATGGTTACGGCCGGCATCGACATCACGGCGCTGACGCTCTTCGGCGGCGCGCTCGGCGTGGGCCTGGGTTTCGGCCTGCAACGCGTGGTTGCCAATTTCGTCAGCGGCTTCATCCTGGCCTTCGAAGGTTCGGTGCGTCCGGGCGACGTCATCAGCTACGGCAACACCTACGGCACCGTGAAGGCCTTGCACACCCGGCACGTGGTGATCCGAACGCGCGACGGGCTCGACATCATCGTGCCCAACGAAAACCTGCTGACCTCCGACATCACCAACTGGTCCTACGAGGGCGACCGGCGCATCCGGGTGCGGCTGCCGGTGCAGATCAGTTACAGCGACGATCCCGAGGCGGCCTTGCAGCGCCTCGAGCGCCTGGCGCTGGAGCAGGAGCATGTCCTGCAAGAGCCGGCACCGATCGCCTTTCTGCTTGGATTCGGCGACAACGGCGTGAACCTCGAACTGCTCGCCTGGGTCGATGATCCCGACTACAGTCTCGAAGTGCGTTCCGCGTTGTACCGGAAGATATGGAATGATTTCCGCGGCGCCGGCATCAGCTTTCCGTTCCCGCAGCGCGACGTGTACATCAAGGAGTTTCAGGGGCCGGCAGCCTTCCCTGCTGACGCCACGACAGATAGTCGCGCAGTATCTGCGCGTGATCGAAGGCGAGCGGCGAAGGCAAAGCCTCCGGACTGAACAGCGCCACCCCGGCGGCGTCGTCCTGCGCCCGCGGCTCGCCCTGCGCTTCGGCGACGTAGACCACCGAAGCGGTATGACGGCGCGGGTCGCGCGTCGGGTCGGAGTAACAGCCCAGCAGCGTTTTGAGCGTCACACGCAGGGTGGTCTCCTCTTCTGCTTCGCGCACCGCAGCGCGCTCCACCGATTCGCCGACGTCCACGAAACCGCCGGGCAGCGCCCAGCCGTGCGGTGGATTCTTGCGCCGGATGAGCACGATCGGCACATCCGGCCGGTCCGTCAGCTCGATAATGATGTCCACGGTCAGTGCGGGTGTCTTGGGTGCCGGCATATTTCGCGTGTTCGCGGCGTTTTTCATCCGGTCCCACGTCGTTCAGACGGGGCCGGGGGCATTCTGGTATACTTGCATAACATATCGCCGAATGAAATGGAGTTTTACGAATGCTTGAAGGACTGATCGTTCTCCCCTGGTGGGGATACATCATCGCCGCACTTATCCTGACGCACGTCACGATTGCCGCCGTCACCATCTACCTGCACCGCCATCAGGCCCACCGGGCGCTTACGCTGCATCCCATCGTCACTCACTTCTTCCGCTTCTGGCTGTGGCTCACTACCGGCATGATCACCAGGGAGTGGGCCGCGATTCACCGCAAGCATCACGCCAAGGTCGAAACCGCGGACGATCCGCACAGCCCGCAGGTCGCGGGTATCAGGAAGGTATTGTGGGACGGCGCTGACCTCTATCGCCGCGAGTCGAAGAACCGGCAGACCATTGAGAAGTACGGTCACGGCACACCGGATGACTGGCTGGAGCGCAATATCTACACGCCGCACAATGGCAAGGGCATCGCGCTCATGCTCGTGATCGACTTGGCGCTGTTCGGGCCGATCGGCATCACGATCTGGGCGGTGCAGATGATCTGGATACCGTTTTTCGCCGCGGGCGTAATCAACGGCATCGGTCATTACTGGGGCTACCGCAATTTCGAGGTTGCCGACGCCTCCACCAACATCGTCCCGTGGGGCATCCTGATCGGCGGCGAGGAACTGCACAACAACCACCACACCTTCGGCAGTTCCGCCAAGCTGTCCTCCAAATGGTGGGAATTCGACATCGGCTGGATGTATATCCGCATCCTGGAGACCCTGGGCCTGGCGCGCGTGAAGAAAATCCCGCCGGAACTCACCTGCGATACGGCGAAACAGCACGTCGATCTCGACACGGTCAAGGCCGTGATCACGGGACGCTTTCAGGTCATGGCGCAGTTCGCGCGCGAGGTCATGCAGAACGTATACCGCGAGGAACTGAAAAAGGCCGATCGCGCCGATCGCGAATCCTGGACGCTGCTCAAGCGCGCGCGCCGGCTGATGGTGCGCGAAGCCGCGCAGCTCGATGAATCCGCGCGCGGGTTGTTGCAGCGGGCATTGGAACTCAACAACCAGCTCAAGACCGTGTACGCGATGAAACAGAAGCTGGTGGACATCTGGAACCGGCGCGCGGCGACCCAGGAGCACCTGATCCAGGCACTGCAGGAATGGTGCCGCGAGGCCGAAGCCACCGGCATCGAGGCGCTGCGCAATTTCTCCCGGAAACTTCGCACCTACAAGCTCGTGCCGGCACCGGCCTGAGCATCACTCGTCCCGCCAAACAAAAAACCCGCCTCAGGCGGGTTTTTTGTGTCGATGCCGAAATCCGTTCAGGCCACCCGGGCCAGGCGTTTGTGCAGCGGGCTGTGGCGCGGGAAGTGCGCCAGCAGGAACTCCATCTGGTCGGCGAGGATGCGCTTGCCCTGCAGGAAGATGTATTCGGCGTGCGTCGGCGTGAACGGCACCGCCAGCAGTTCGAGCCCGGCCTGTTCCGGGGTGCGACCGGCCTTGTGGTTGTTGCAGCGCTTGCAGGCGGTGACGACGTTGTTCCAGGAATCGGTGCCGCCCCGGGACAACGGCATGATGTGATCGCGCGACAACCCGCGCGAGGAAAACTGCTCGCCGCAGTACAGGCACAGGTGCGCATCACGCGCGAACAAGGTCTGGTTGTTGAGCGGGGGCACGTAGTGCGCCCGCGCCTTCAGCACCGCGTGGCTGTCGCCGTGGGTGGCGATGATGGAGTTGATCTCGAGAACGGAGCGACGGCCGGAGATGGCGTTGTAGCCGCCGCGAATCCGGTACAGCGGCACGCCGCAAGTGTAGGCCACCTGCCCCAGGTGATAGACCCGCACGGCCTCTTTGAAATCAATCCATTCAAGCGGCATCCCCGATGCGTCGGTCCTTAAAACTTGCTGATTCAATGAATACACGAAGCTAACCTTCCGTCACTCATCAATCGCGAACGTCGATATTTATCTCAGAAAAAGAGAGGCTTGTACATAGTCTAGCACTTTCCGGGCGCGCCCATCCGATGGCTATCCGACGGCCAGGACGCCGGAACCGCGGAAACCGAAAAAAGAAAACCCGGCCAAGCCGGGTTTTCTGGGGGTTCCCAAGGAAACTTATTTGATCTTGGCTTCCTTGTAAGCCACGTGCTTGCGCACGACCGGATCGTATTTCCGGAACTCGAGCTTGTCCGGGGTCGTGCGTTTGTTCTTGGTCGTGGTGTAGAAATGCCCGGTACCGGCGCTCGACACCAGCTTGATCTTTTCGCGTATCGCTTTGGCCATGGCTTACTCCTATATCTTCTCGCCGCGGGCGCGCATCTCGGCCAGCACCGCGTCGATGCCTTTCTTGTCGATGGTGCGCAGTCCCTGGCTCGACAGGCGCAGGCTCACCCAGCGCTTCTCGCTTTCCACCCACAGGCGGCGGTTCTGCAGATTCGGCAGGAACCGGCGGCGGGTCTTGTTGTTGGCATGGGACACGTTATTGCCCGTGCGCACGCGCTTACCCGTCACCTGACATACTCTGGACATCGGAAATCTCCCTGAAACTCGGCCCTGAGGGCGCCAAAAGGACGGCTTTTATATCAGAAATGGTGGCCGCATGGTAGAGGCTCGCCAAAGCCCCCTGATTTAGCCGAGCCGGCGGATGATGGCGAGGCGCGCCGGCGCAGCGAGCGGCTAAATCAACCCGCGTTCGCTGAATGAAACCGTTTCGCCGTCCCCTACCACCAGATGGTCCAGCAGCCGTATGTCCACCAGCGTCAGGGCTTCCTTGAGCCGGTTGGTCAACAATTCATCCGCCCGGCTGGGTTCAGCCACGCCCGAAGGATGGTTATGCACCAGGATCACGGCGGCGGCGTTGTGCTTGAGCGCGCGCTTGACCACTTCCCGGGGATACACGGCCGTGCCGTTGAGGGTGCCCTGGAACAGTTCCTCGAAGGCCTGTACCCGGTGCCGGTTGTCCAGGAACAGCACGCAGAACACCTCGTTCTTGCGGTCGCGCAACTGGGCCTGGAGAAAATCCCTGGTGTCGCGGGTGGAGCTCAACGTGATTTCGCGTTTCAGTTTCTCGGCCAGAAAGCGCCGGCCGATTTCGAGGCTCGCCTGCAGTTGCACGTATTTCGCCTGGCCCAGACCGGATATCTCGCACACCTCTTCCGGGCCCGCCGCCAGCAATTCGCGCAAGCTGCCGAAGCGCGCCAGCAGCTCGCGCGCCACGTCCACCGCGGTCTTGCCCGGCACACCGGTACGCAGAAAGATGGCCAGCAGCTCGGCGTCCGAGAGCGCCGCCGGGCCACGTTGCAGGAGCTTTTCGCGCGGGCGCTCGTGTTCCGGCCATTCGCTTATCGCCATGGGGTTTATCCCTTGGAGTCCCTGAAAAAATGAAAATGAATATGGTCACGAACGCCAGGACGCCAGGGTCGCCAGGAAAAGGAATTTCTTCTGGTTTTATCAATCCCTGGCGTTCCTGGGGTCCTGGCGATCAATTTCATAATTATAAAAACTCTTGCCTATTTGTATTCACCCTTCCCAGCCAAGTACACTTTAACACATGGGTACACTCACCAATAAGCGCATCCTGCTCGGCGTCACCGGCGGTATCGCCGCCTACAAAAGCGCCGACGCCGCGCGGCGTTTGCGCGACGGCGGCGCCGAGGTGCGCGTGATCATGACGCAGGGCGCGGCCAGCTTCATCACCCCCCTGACGCTGCAGGCGGTCAGCGGTCATCCGGTGTATCAGCATCTGCTTGATACCGACGCCGAAGCCGGGATGGGACATATCGAGCTCGCGCGCTGGGCCGACGCGGTGTTGGTGGCGCCGGCGAGCGCCAATTTTCTGGCGCGCCTCGCGCAGGGGCGCGCCGATGATCTGCTGACCGCGGTGTGCCTCGCGACCGCGGCGCCGGTGGCGGTCGCGCCCGCGATGAACCAGCAGATGTGGAACAATGCCACGACCCAGACGAACATCGCCAGCCTTAAAAAGAATGGCGTCAGGATTTTCGGACCGGCCGAGGGATCGCAGGCCTGCGGCGAGGTCGGGCCGGGCCGCATGCTGGAACCGGTCGAGCTGGCGCGGCTGACCGCGGAACTGTTCGCCAGTGGCGAACTCGACGGATTAACCGTCGTCGTCACCGCCGGGCCCACCTGGGAAGCGCTCGATCCGGTGCGCGGGCTGACCAACCGCAGCTCCGGCAAAATGGGCTATGCGGTCGCGCAAGCGGCGGCCGAAGCCGGCGCGAACGTGATCCTGGTCTCCGGACCCACGGCGCTGGCGGATCCCGAACGCGTGCGCACCATCCGCGTCGAGAGCGCGCAGGAGATGTTCGAGGCGGTGCACGCGCAGGTGCGCGCGGCGGATATTTTCATCGGCGTCGCGGCCGTGGCGGATTACCGCCCGGTCGTGGCCGCGCCGGAAAAGATCAAGAAGACGGAAGAAAAAATCTCGCTCGAGCTGGTGCGTAATCCGGACATTCTCGCCAGCGTCGCGGCGCTGCAGCCGGCGCCGTTCACCGTCGGCTTCGCCGCCGAGACCGAATACGTCGAACCGCACGCGCGCCGGAAACTGGAAAGCAAAAATCTCGATCTCATCGCCGCCAATCGGGTCGGCGCCGACCTCGGCTTCGAATCGGACGAGAACAGCCTGCTGCTGATCGGGCGTGACGACGGCGTCGCCGAATTGCCGACCCAGCCGAAGCCGCGACTGGCGCGCGCGCTGATCCACGAGATCGCAACGAGATACCACGCCAGGCATGGCGCCGGCGCGCGTCAATTACGGAGCTGAGAATGAAAAAGAAGGTGGAGGTCAAAATCCTCGACAAGCGTATCGGCGCCGAATTTCCATTGCCGCGATATGCCACGCACGGTTCGGCCGGCATGGACCTGTACGCCTGCCTCGACGAGCACCTGCACATCGCCCCCGGCGAGGCGCACCTCGTCCCTTCGGGCATCGCGATCCACATCGGCGACGCCAAGATGGCCGCGGTGCTGTTGCCGCGCTCGGGCCTGGGGCACAAGCACGGCATCGTCCTCGGCAACCTCGTCGGTCTCATCGATTCCGATTATCAGGGACAGATCTTCGTTTCGGTGTGGAACCGCGGGCGCGAGACCTTCACCATCGAACCCGGCGATCGCGTCGCGCAGATGGTGTTCGTGCCCGTGGTGCAGGCGGAATTCGAGGTGGTGGCGGATTTCGCGGAAAGCCAGCGCGGCGCCGGCGGATTCGGCCACTCGGGCCGGAAATAGTCCGCCGTCCCGGCGTACATCCGCGGTTTACCGCCTCGGGTCGGAGAAACCTTCCCTCCGTTCTGGCCAGTTTCGGTCAAGTTTCCTATGTTTAGGGAGAGGAAACCGGTTATTGCCGTCCAAGGGACGGGCATCCCCAAATTATGGCGTCATACGGCACCACATCTTCGTCGCTCACGCGCATTCACCTGCAGGCGCTGCTGATCCTGCTGCTGTGCCTGCTGCTCGCCGGTTTTGCCGGTTACCAGTTCACGCGCGATCTTGAACAATCACTGTACCAGGAAAACGTGGCGCACATCGCGCGCGCGGCGGCGGATGCCGCCGACGAATTGCTGACACAGCAGCGCCAGACGCTGGAAAAGGCGGCGCGCCAACCGGCGGTCGCCGGTTTGTTGCAACACATGACGCCCGCCGAACGCGACCGCAAGGAAGATGAAATCAAGGGACTGCTTCCCGGCGCCACCGCGGTCCATCTGCTGCCGCGAAACAACGCCGGTGCTTCCTACGCGACCGAAGCGATCGATCCGGCCTCCCTCGATTACGTCCGGCGCGCGGGATTCACGGACACGCCCGTTGCGCCCGAATTCCACGCGCTCGGCACGACCACCGAGCATTACGACCTGGCGGCGTCCGTGCGCGACGCGACCGGCAAACCGCTGGGTCATCTGCTGGCGAGCTTCACGCCGGCGCCGTTGCGCGCGGTATTGGTGCAATCGCTGTCAGGCGGCTATCTGGAATTGCAGCAAGCATCCGCCGGGCAGGCGTCTCAGACGGTGATGGCCATCGGCGAGGCGCCGGCCGGTACCGCCACGGTGTCGAGCTCGCTCGGCAACAGCCATTGGACGCTCGTGTACTGGCCGGGGGACATGCCCACCGCCCTGCTTGCCGGTAACCGGATTTATTACGTCGGCCTCATGGCGCTCGCGCTCGCAGCCATTCTCGTGATGCTGTTCCGCCTGGAACACCGGACTGTCAAGGCCGTGCGCCACGACATCAGGTCGCTGGTCCGGATGTTCCGCGACTTGCGCGATGGAACCGTGCGCGTTGCCTATCCCATGGAGCTCAAGGAATTTTCCGAGATATTCGATTACCTGCGCGACCGCGGAAAGAAACTCGTCGAAGAAAAGGAAAAGATGAAGAACATGGGCCTCATGGACCATCTGTCGCAGCTGTCCAACCGCCGGCACTTCGAGGTACGCCTCAAGGAATTGTTCGAATCGTCCAAGACCAACGGTCCCTCGTCCGTGCTCATCATCGACATGGATCATTTCAAACAGGTTAACGATAAACACGGCCACGACGCCGGCGATGCGCTGATCGTCGCTTTCGCCAGAGCGCTGCGCAAGGTGGTGCGGCAGACCGACGTGCTGGCGCGTCTCGGCGGCGATGAATTCTGCATCATTTATGCGTATGCCTCCCTGGACAATGCAAAGGTCCTGGCCGACCGCCTGCGCAAGCAGTTGCCACGCGAGGTTGCGCTGACCAAGGGCGTGATCCATCAATTGCGCTGGACCGGGGGCTTGAGCGCGATGCACGACAAGGACGCCAAGCCCGACGACGTGCTGTGGCGCGCCGATCAGGCGTTGCTGCAGGCCAAGGAGGCCGGCCGTAATGTCACCAGAGTCTGCGACCCGGTATCGGGACTGCCCGCGAAAAAGCAGATCATCGCCGGTTGATCCCCGCCTCGCCCGACGCGGCCGGATACGGTAGACTCGCGGCTGAATCGTTGAAAATCGAGATTCCGCCGCCATGTCGAAACCCGGTCCTACCGCCACCGCAACATCCGCCGTTATTCCTCCGGAAATCTTCAAGGCCTACGACATCCGCGGCATCGTCGGCCAATCGCTCACGCCCGCCATCGTCGAAACAATCGGCCAGGCCCTGGGCAGCGAGGCGCGCGCGCAGAACCAGAAACGCTTCGTCATCGGGCGCGACGGCCGGCTCTCGGGACCGGAACTGGCCGCGGCGCTGGCCCGCGGCATCGCCAGGAGCGGTTGCGACGTGGTCGATATCGGAATGGTCCCGACGCCGGTGGTGTACTTCGCGATCCAGCATCTGGGCGCGGGCTCGGGCGTGGCGGTTACCGGCAGCCATAATCCGCCCGATTACAACGGCCTCAAGATGGTCATCGGCGGGACCACCCTGTCGGGCGAGGCGATCCAGAAACTGCGCGAGCGGATCGTTAAAAATGACCTCGCAACCGGGAACGGAACGATCTCCCAGGCGGACGTGCGCCAGGCCTATCTCGATCGCATCACCGGCGACGTGAAACTCGCGCGCCCGCTGCGCGTGGCCATTGACTGCGGCAACGGTGTCGCCAGCGAAATCGCGCCAACGCTGCTGAAGCGGCTCGGCTGCCAGCTCACCGAGCTTTTCTGCAAAACCGACGGAACCTTTCCGAATCATCACCCCGACCCGAGCAAGCCGGAAAATCTCGAAGACCTGATCGCGGAGATCGGCAAGGGCGGCTACGACGTCGGCCTCGCCTTCGACGGCGACGGCGACCGGTTGGGCGTGATCGCGCCCGACGGCCATGTCATCTGGGCCGACCGGCAGATGATCCTGTACGCGCGCGACGTGATCTCGCGCCAGCCCGGCGCCGAGATTATTTACGACGTGAAGTGCTCGCGCACGCTCGACGCCGAGATCCGGAAGAGCGGCGGCAAGCCGACCATGTGGAAGACCGGACACTCGTTCATCAAGGCCAAGCTCAAGGAATCCGGCGCGGCGCTCGCCGGCGAGATGAGCGGGCATATTTTCTTCAAGGAACGCTGGTACGGTTTCGACGACGGACTCTACACCGCCGCGCGCTTGCTGGAACTGCTGTCGCGCGATCCGCGTCCCACACAGCAGATTTTTTCTTCCCTGCCCAATACCGTGAACACGCCGGAACTGAACCTCAAGTTCGCCGAGGGCGAGCATTTCGCCGTCGTCAAGGAACTGGTCGAGCACGCGCGTTTCCCCGATGCGAAAGTCACGACCATCGACGGCCTGCGCGCGGATTTTGCCGACGGCTTCGGACTGGTGCGCGCCTCCAACACCACGCCGGTGCTGGTGTTGCGGTTCGAGGGTGATAACCAGGCGGCACTGGAAAGAATTCAGGGACGTTTTCGCGATCTCATACTCTCCGTGCGGCCGGGGATGGCATTGCCTTTCTAGTTACTTGTGGGCGACCGACCCACAATGTTGCCGTCATTCCCGCGAAAGCGGGAATCCAGGTCTTGAATGGTATCGCGCGCTGTGCGCGCGATCTCAAAAGCTACTTGTGGGTGACTGACCCTCGGCCGGTGACTTTCTCTTGTTTGTCCAAGAGAAAGTCACCAAAGAGAAGGACACCCCGCGGCCGCCGAATTCCCCCTGCGCTTCTCGCTCGCCTCGGCGCTCGCCTAACTCGCCGGGCGCAAACAACGCGCCTCGGGCTCGATCAAAAGTCTCGCGAGAACTCCGAGGCGGGCTGCGATGCTCGGCGGCGGCTACGGGGATTGAAAAACAGCTACCACACCAGCACTCCGGGCAATGTAGGTTGGGGTGAATGAAATGAACCCCAACGAAATCGGCAATTAATAGCTCGCGGGTGAAACATGGGGTTATACAGTAAAAAGATAATGTTGGGGTTCGCTTCGCTCACCCCAACCTGCGTGCTGTTCCTCGCCCGAGCGGGCGCTCGCCAACTCGTCGGCCGCAAACTACGCGGCTCGACTCGAACACGGGGCTCGCTTACTACTCCCGGTGGGGCTGCGGTACTCGACGCTCGCTACGGCTCTGAAAACCCCGGCGTTCAGTACTGCGCTTTCTCAAAACGCGGGGTGGGCAATGCCACCCTACTACTAAGTTCCCTCCGGCTACGTTGGTGGTATATCGTTAATATGTCGTCTAATCCTCGTTAGAAGGCATAAGGTGCATCCAAAATCCAGAGAAGAATTGATTGCTGAACTCCGTCAGATGCGAGAACTCGGAACAACACTCAGCATGCTGACGATGACAGTTAGAACCACTTCGCACGGAATGATTGCAGGAATAGTAGACGGCGAACTAAAACTCGATTATCCACACACCGGCTGGCTCGACGTAGTCAGGCTCTATCGGTTCTTATCGTTTTGTCGTCGCCATAACTTGAGCGCCACGAAAGAGCGCTGGGGTAAGGAACGAATCTATCGAACCTCAATAGGTACGGACCCTATTGCGGCTTCAAATATTATTGACAGGTGCTTTGAACAAGTATTCCACCATATCGGACCGTACGGTCTTGAGCTTCGTCATTTTGGATGGCAGTCATCTAATTAGCCCGTAGGGCGCATTAGGCGATAGCCGTAATGCGCCGAATGTGAACTTCATCCGGCGCAATAAGCGCAGCGCATTGCGCACTACAGTTCTATTTTTCAGTTGACCATTTCTCAAAAGTCGCGCGCCAGCTCTCGGACAGCCCGGGAAGTCGCGCGGCGCGGGCGTAGTCTTCGCGCGTGCCGTTGCCGGCGTGGCGCAGGAAGAATATCTCGCGCACACTCATGGAACCGGGCGCGCGTTCAAGGCGCCGGATCGCGTCGCCGGCCTGCACCATCCCCTCTTCCAGCACGCGCAGGTAAAAGCCGGTGCGATTCGCCGCAGCGAAGCGCGCGGGAAATTCGTCGTCGCCCATGCGGATACCGAGCTTGAAGCAGGGTGAACGCGGCTGGCTCACCTGCACGCGCGCCGCACCGATCTGAAATACGTCGCCGATACTGACGTCGTCTTCGAGCAGGCCGCTGACGGTGAAGTTCTCCCCGAACTGGCCATACACAAAATCATCGCGCCCGGTTTCGGCGGCCCAGAAAGCATAGTGCTCGAAGGGATAGAGGTAGACCGCCTTGTCCGCGCCGCCGTGCACCCGCAAGTCGGCTTGGCGGTCGCCATCGAGGTTGGTCCGGCGCAGAAACACCGGCCCCGCCATCGGCTGCTTGAAAATACCGGTGCTGACCGCGCGGCCCTGGTGGACGACTTCACGCGGCATACCGACGTTGATGGAAACGACCTGCATCATTTTCCGGGACGCTCCCCTCGTGTTGTTTCATCCAGAGTTCAGCCGCGCTTGCGCACGTAATAGCGGAACGTCCTGCCTTCTTCTTCCATGCGCAGAAGTTCATGCCCGGTGCGGCTGCACCAGGCCGGTATGTCCATCTTCGAACCGGTGTCGGTGGAAACCACCTCCAATACCTCGCCCGGCTGCATGGACTTGATGGCGCGATTGGTTTCAATCATCGGCACCGGACAACATTGTCCCGACGTGTCAATGGTGCGCGCGGGTTTGTTCGAATCATCGGTCATGCCCTGTCTCCCAAAGGTTATTCTGCATATCGGCGGCGCCGGCAATTTGATTTCACTCTTGCGTAACGACCGGGGTCGAATCCTTGCCGCCACCGGGTCTCGCGGCCCGGCTCTTTTCCGGTTTCGGACCGAACCAGATCACCGTGTCACCCGACTTGGGTTTGAGCGGCTGTTCCGGGGAGCTGAGCTGGACTTTCCCATCCGCTTTCACCGTCACCACGGGGAGGCTGCCCTCGGGAGACGTCGTCTGGAGATTTTCAAATGTGAACTCCTCGGTCAGCAGGGTTTTCTGGAATGTCCAGCCGCGGGACCAGTTGGACATCAATTCCTCGAACCACGCGCGTTCGCCGGGCATGATCAGGCCGCGAACCGTGCGCGGCAGGCGCTTGGGGTCGGGTTCCTCGACCAACGTATCCGGCAGCTGGAAGACACGATTGCGTCCCATCTCGGCGGCAAAGTGGCTGCACACCAGCGCATTGTAGGCGTCATTGTCCGTGGCGGCGAGCAGATAACCGTAATCGTTGAATTCCAGCTGCTGCTCGGAGGCCTCCGACAGGATTTCTCCATAATACGCCGTCACGCCCGCCAACCGCACTTGACGCAACCGGTGCCAAACACTGTCAACGATCATTACCGGGACTTCCTGTTCCTTGAGCGCCTGGGCCAGACCGATGGTCCAGGGTGAAGCGCCGACGATGAGCACGCCGTTGGCCGTCTGCGCGCTGAGATCGAGGCGCCGGCTGAGCCAGCCGATACTGAGCCCGTGTGCCACGACCGTGATCATGATCAGCGCGAACACCAGCGGCAACAACAACGACGCTCCGGGATAACCCTGAGCCTGCATCGCCGGACCGAAAACGGCGGCCACGGCCGCGGCCACGATGCCGCGCGGGGCGATCCAGGCGAGCAACGCCCTTTCCTGCCATGACATGCCCGCCCCCAGGGTGGAGACCAGAATACATACCGGCCGCAGGACGAACATAACCGCGGCCAGCAGTCCGACGCTGCGCCAGTCGAGTTCGAGCAGGATTGACGGCTTGAGATCCGCCGTGAGCAGGATGAAAACGCCGGACACCAGTACCAAGGCGATGTATTCCTTGAACCGTCGCATTTCATCGATGCTCGGCAAGCGCATGTTGCCGAGCGTGATGCCGAGCAGCGTGGCCGCCAGCAGACCGGACTCGTTCAATCCCGGATTGGCCAGTACATACACGCCGATCGCCGTCGCCAGCGCGCCCGGGCCTTTCAGGTATTCCGGCACGAAACCGCGGCGGTAAACCACGCCGAGCAGATAACCGCTGCCGATGCCCAGCAGAGCCGCGAACGCCAGCCCAATGCCGACGCGCGTCAGCATCTGCGGCAACGCGCCTTCGCCGGCGAACGTAAAGTATTCAAAGATCACGACGGCGAGCAACGCGCCGATGGGGTCGTTGACTATGCCCTCCCACTTGAGATAGGACGCCGGTCGGCGGCGCAGGCGCGCGTGACGCAGCAGCGGAATGATCACGGTGGGCCCGGTGACGATCACGATGGCGCCGAACAGCAGCGCCACCGGCCACGACAGACCGCCGATGTAATGCGCCGCGAGGCTGCCGAGCGGAAAACTCAGGATCACCCCGAGGGTGACGAGACGCAGCACGCCGGCCGCCACCTGCTTCAGTTCATGAAAGCGCAGCCTCAGTCCGCCTTCGAAAAGAATGATGGCCACGCCAATCTTGACGATGGGATCGAACAACGCACCCAGGTCCTGGTCCGGCCGGATCCAGCCCAGTACCGGGCCGGCCAGCAGTCCGAACACCACGAGCAGCACGATCGCCGGAAGCTGCACGCGCCAGGCAAGCCATTGCGCGCCAATGCCGAGGGTGGCCACCAGCGCCAGGACTTGTGTGACATGATGTTCCATGGGGAAATCCGTTTGGGAAGCTGTGAGAGTTATTCGCCTTGTTTCTCCGCTTGGCACCGGATGTCCTGCACCGCGCGGTTCCCGGTATACCGCTACACGCGCCTTCTGCGGCAAGCGGCGGTCGAATCATCTTAACGACCCATGGTCGTGCAAACAACTTGCCGGCAGCGGGCGGGTGCGACGCTCTAGGCGGTCACGGGCTTTTTCGTTAACCTGTTTTCATGGTACGTCACCGGCTTCCCCGTCCAAAGAGCTCGCCCTACATCACTCCGGACGGTGCGAAACGCCTGCGCGACGAACTGGATCACCTGTGGCGCGTTAAGCGCCCGCAGGTGACGCAGGCAGTGTCAGAGGCCGCGGCCCAGGGCGACCGCTCCGAGAACGCCGAATACATCTACGGCAAGAAACAGCTGCGCGAGATCGACCGGCGCATCCGTTTCCTGCAAAAGCGGCTAGACGAGCTGGTGGTCGTGGACCGTGCGCCGTCGGATACCTCGCGCGTCTTCTTCGGCGCGTGGGTGCGCCTGGAAAACGAAGACGGAAAGGTGGCCGAATACCGCATCGTGGGGCCGGATGAATTCGATCTGGAGAAGTGCCTGATCAGCATCGATTCGCCGCTGGCGCGGGCGCTGCTCAAGAAAACCGTGGATGACGAGATTGCCGTGCAACTTCCCAAGGGCCGTACGACCTACGTCATCCTCGACATCCGTTACCACGCGGGCAGCAACCCTCGGGAGTAATCCGTCCCGGCGCGGAATTCGTCCGCTATCTTTCGTTCATGCCGGCGCCGGATCGCCGTGACCGTTCAGCACCGGCGCGGGCGGCAGCCCGGCGCATTGGCGCACGTCGAGCTGCCGGATCATGGTCCCGAAGCTCTCGACCGCCACCGGCTGGCTGAACAGATGTCCCTGCATGTCGTGACAACCGATCGACTGGAGGAACTGCACCTGCTCTCGTGTCTCCACGCCTTCGGCGAGGATGCCGAGATGCAGGCTCCTGGCCATCGCCGCGATCGCGGTGGTGATGGCGACGTCGCCGCGACTGCGGCCCACGTCGCGGATGAACGAACCGTCAATCTTGAGCAGATCGATCGGAAAGTGGCGCAGGTAACTCAAGGACGAGTAACCGGTGCCGAAATCGTCGATTGAAAGCGATACGCCGATTTTCTTCAGCTCGCGCATCAGCTCGAGCGCGCGTTCGGCGTCGTCCACCAGCACGGTTTCAGTCAGCTCGAGCTCGAGGCTGCGCGGCGGCAGGCCGCTGCCGTCCAGCGCGTTTCGCACACTCGCGAGCAGCGAACCGGCGCGGAACTGCTTCATGGACAGATTCACCGAGACGCGCAGGCTGCGGTGCCCGGCGTCGTGCCAGCGCCTGACCTGGCGACAGGCCTGCTGCATCACCCAGTCGCCCGCCGGGATGATCATGCCCGTGTCCTCAAGCAGCGGAATGAAATGGTTCGGCGCAATCATCCCCCGTTCCGGATGCTGCCAGCGCAGCAACGCCTCAACGCCGGTCACCATCCCGGACTGGACATTGACCCGCGGCTGGTAATGAATGACGAATTCCTGGTTTTGCAGGGCCTGGCGCAGGCCGATCTCGAATTCCAGGCTTTCCTGCGCCCGGGCATCCAGCTCCTGGCTGTAGAACACGAAGCGGTTGCGTCCCGATTCCTTGGCCTCGTGCATGGCGACGTCCGCGTCCTTCAACAGGCGTTGCGGGTTCCTGGTCGCATCCGGGAAGATCGCGATCCCGATGCTCAGGGTGACGATGATCTCGCGACTGTTGATCTTCATCGGTTCGGCGAACTTCTCGATCAGCCGCCCGGCCGCGAGCGCGGCCTCGTCGGCCGAGACCAGATTTTCCAGAATCACGGTGAACTCGTCGCCGCCGATGCGGCACGCGGTGTCGGACACACGCAAGCAGGTGCGCAGGCGCTTGGCCGCCTCGATCAGCACCTTGTCGCCGCTTTCGTGACCGAGGCTGTCGTTGATCACCTTGAACCGGTCGATGTCGATGAACATCATGCCGAGGGGCTTGCGCTCGCGCGCAGCGAGTCTGGTGGCGTGCTGCAGACGGTCCTTGAACAGGGCGCGGTTCGGCAGTCCGGTCAGGGGGTCGTGATAAGCGATATAATGAATCTGTTCCTGCTGCGCCTTGCGTTCCTCGTTTTCGTGGTGCCGGATGATGCGGTCGGCGCGGCGGACGATATGGAACAGGAACAGATACAGCAGCAGCAACAGAGTCGTCACCCCGCCCATGACCGTATATTCGGCGCGATCGATATCGGCCATGAGCAGTGTGACGTCGGAGTAAACCTCGAACACGCCCTCGACCGGGCCATCCGCCGCCATGCGCACCGGGACGTACGACGACAGCAGATTGCGATTTTCTATGACATGCTCGTTGGCAGAGAAGTGGTCGCGAAATACCAGTTCGCTGACCGTCACGCCGGACCGCGCTTTCTGGAACCCGGCATTGTCCGCCTTTCTCTCCCCGATCTGACCCGGTTCCGTCGAATACACGGTGAGACCGCCCGGGTCGTAGATCTTGACCCGTACCAGCCGCAGGCCGCGGATCTTCTGCAGCAGTTCCTGCCGCAGGCTCGCGATCTCCGGCTGCGCCGCGAGTTCGCGCGGCGGGATGTCACGGGCGCGGGCAACGAATTCGCCGTACTTCGGCCACAGGGTGTTGGAAAGCGCCTGGGTCAGCGCGACGTTGGCGAGGGTTTCATGTTCGCTCAGGGAGCTGACCGCGACGCTACGGTAGAACAGGCTCAAGGCAACCGCGACCAGCGCGATGCCGAGAAAACTGGCGAAGGAATAAACGCGGGTCAGTCGGAACTTGGGGCTTCGCGACACGGCACGGCTCCAGGTTCAGCGAGGGCCGCTTACGCGGCGTCAGAGAATTCGAACTCGACGAGATCGAGGCCGGCGATATCGGTGTGCTGCACCACCACCCCGTAGCAGCAAACGATACCGTGGTCGTCCGCGGGAATGCCGTCGTGCGGTCCGTCTCCCCGCGTCCCGCCGGACACGACCCGCAGTCGCGCTACGCTCAACCGGCCTGCTGTCTGGGTTTCCATGGCTCGCTCCTGATGCCTGGGTGTTGTGTTTATTAGGGTGCATAGGTCGTGCCAAGGAAAGAGACCCCCGGCTTTACAGGCAATACCGGGCTTTTCAGGGCCCAAGGCCATGACAGGAAAGACTATTTCGGGAAGATCAGATGCCGCTTGAGCAGCTGGATGGCGCGCGCCGGATCCACCCCTTTGGGGCAGACGCGCGAGCATTCGCCGGCAAAATGGCAATGGAAGGCCCCGCCGGTCCGTTCCAGCCGTCCCCGGCGCGACGCGCCGCCGCGATCGCGCGAATCGGCGTTGTAGCGCTGCGCCGCAGTCAGCGGCATCGGGCCGAGATAATCGGCCTCGGTCGCCACGGTCGGACAGGCGGCCATGCACAAGCCGCACTTGATGCAAAAGGAGAACTGCAGGTAATCGAGGAGTTGATCGGGACTTTGCGCCAATTCGCTCTGGCCCGTGCCCGATGCGGATTCCCCGGGACGCACCAGGTACGGTTGCACCTCGGCATGCGCCGCGAACATCGTAGCCTGATCCGCCACCAGATCCTTAACGATGTCGAAATTCCACAGCGGCTCGACGCGCAACCGCGTGCGGCTGACCTCGAGCACCTGCGTGCTGCACGCCAGCCGCGGCACGCCGTTGACCACCATGCCGCAGGAACCGCACACGCCCATGCGGCAGGAAGACCGCCACGCGAGCGCGGGGTCGCGCTCCTCGCGTATCTGGTGCAGCGCCTCGAGCAGGGTCATGCCGGGGCGCGCCCGGACCGGAAATTCTTCCCAGTACGGACGCTCGTCCCGCTCCGGATTGTAGCGCCGGATGATGAACCGGACTTCGCCCGCGTCGCGCGCCGGCTTCATGCGCCCACCCGCAGGTGCATCGCGACGATGGTGTAAGCACCGAGGCCGAACAGCGCGAGGCCGGCGGTCCAGACCGCGATCGACGTCGCCCGCCGCACGGCCGCGCTGCCGGTCAGCTCGATGATCATGGTGCGCAGTCCGTAAAATCCGTGAAACAGCGCCGCCGCCAGCATCAGCACGTACGACGCCGTGAAAAACGCGCTGCCCGCCCGCTTGAGCACGGCCCCCCAGGCGAGCGGCTTGCCCCACGCCGGATCGATCAGCGCCAGCGTGCCGTCCAGGTGCATGGTCACCAGGTGCAGCCCGAGCAGGACGAACAGCACCAGCGCGCTCGTCATGTGCAGACCCCAGTAACGTGATTCGCGCATGCGCTTGCCTCAGTGCCCCGGCAGGAAGAAATCGAATCCGGCGAGCACGATGAAAACGCCCGCCAGCACCATCATCGCGATCATGAGCGGACGCTGTTTATGGATCGACGATTTGTACGGATACACCGGCTCCTCCGGCTTGCCCGCGGCGCCGCCCAGTTCCACCAGCAGCAGGCGCACGCCGTTCAGCGCGTGAAACGCAAACGCGGCGAAGATCAGGAATTCCACCGCCTGGAAAACCGGATGGTGCGTCAGCGCCATGAGCGGCTCCCACACCTGGCGCCCGAGCAGGCGCGAGCTGGTGACGAAGATATGAAACACCAGGAAGCCGAGGAGCGCGAGGCCGGTCAGGCGGTGCAGCGTGTACAGGTAGCGTTCGAGGCCGTGGCGCCCCTTGCCGAGCCAGCCGAGCAGGCCCAGACGGTTCGAATAACGGCGCGGTGTTGGCGCGTCAGTCGTGACAGCCTCCCCAAGAGCTGTAAAGAAATGAATATGACCGTAGAACGCCCGGACGCCAGGGTTGAGAACCCTCATGAATTGCTTCTCCTGGCGACCCCGGCGTCATGGCGGTCGATTTCATATTCAATACTTCCTCTCCACCGGCGGCCAGCGGGTGATGGTCACCGGCTTGTAATCGAGCCGCGGTCCCTCGGGCGATAGTGTCGCGAGCGTATGCTTCAGCCATTGCGCGTCGTCGCGTCGCGGAAAATCGGTGCGCGCGTGCGCGCCCCGGGTTTCCTCGCGCGCCAACGCCGAAGCAGTGGCAACTTCCGCGAGATCGAGCAGGTTCTCGAGCTCGAGCGCGCTCACCAGGTTGGCATTGTACACCCGTGATTTGTCCGTCACCGTGACCC